>NZ_LUJK01000065.1 GCF_001601825.1 Limnobacter sp. CACIAM 66H1
CAATTCACAACTCTCAACAACATTCACTTGATCTAGTGATGTTGCCACGCAATATTCAGAACGAAGCTGTTTGCTCCCAAGTGGCTTCCGATTCATTGGATGTTTCTTTTATTCCGATATCGTCTTAGCTTTCTGTTCGTTTATCTTGGAATTGAAGTTGAAGTATTTTCTTGATCATCGGTCGCGGTATTTTTTTGCTCTATTGGTTTTTCTTGTCCCTTACGCGGCGGGTGCAGACAAAGGTGTCACCCGGTATCAACAACTTAACACCCATTTCCAACACACACTTGCCTCACCTAACTCACAGTTAGAATCAAGACTTGATTCTTTACTTTCAATTGCTGCGACCGATGAGGAAAGGGCATGGCTGGTCTACCGGTGGGTGACTTATCATTTCAAACACGATGCGGGACTGGCCAACAAGATTGGGGATCCGTCACAGCATTCACTTCAGAAGCTTCATGAGTTGGGCGGCGGAAGTTGCGCTGTGTATGCGAATGTGACTCATCGCTTGATGCAGATGGCCGGTTTGGAGGTCAAGACAATTTATGGTTTGGTAAAAGGTGGTCCTGTAACCTCGCACCGGAATGGTAAACCGGTCAATCATGTGTGGAATGCGGTCAAGATCAATGGGGTTTGGAAGGTAGTGGATTCCACCTGGGGGGCTGGGTTTGTTGGTCGACATGGGTTTCAATCCCTACATAGCGATCTGTTTTTTCTTTTACCGCCGGAAAGCGCCATTTTGAGTCACTACGATGGGGCGGATGAACTGGGTTATCAGCATTCGTTTGGAGTCAGCCAATCCCTGTTTGCCAAATTGCCAGACGATGCTTTGTATGCGGCTGCAGTGGGTTTGGATCCGAAATTAATAGTCGATGGGGTGAGGAAGAAGGGGCGTTTTACATTGGTGTCGATTTTTGATGTGCCTTCCGACTCTTTGAAAGTATTGTCAGCGCCTGTGAATGGTGTGCTTGACCGTGTCAGACATCGCTTCGTGATTGAATCGAATGTATTCGAAGAAATAATGATCGTTCAGGGAAAGTCATGGATACCACTGACAAAAAGTGGCAGGGTGCACTCACTCTCTTTTGTCCCGACTCAGGGGGAGCTGCTCGTTATGGGGAAACGCCCCAAGCAGTTGGAGTTTGAGGCCCTTTTGGGTTATCGAGTTCAGTGACGATTAGTTACGCTCAAGAAAGGCGTGCGTAATGGCCAACCAAGCTTTCACACCCAGTGGAAGTATTTTGTCGTTAAAGTCGTAGCTAGGGTTGTGCAAAGTGCATGGACCAATACCATGTCCATGGGTTCGGTGACCGCCATCGCCATTGCCGATCCAAAGGTAGGCGCCAGGTTTGTGTAGGAGCATGAAGGCGAAGTCCTCCGCGCCCATTGTCGGTGGCAAGCTGGTGTGAACTGCGGTTACTTCAGGTATTTCGACCAGCGCTTTCTTCGCCAATTCAGCCATGTCAGCGGAATTGATGGTTGGCGGATATTTTCGGTCAAACTCCAACTCGGCAGTTGCGCCGAAGGCGGCGCAAAGTTCGGTGCTGAGCTTTCTCATGTGATGCTCAATCAGATCCAGGGTGTCTATGCTGAAGGTACGAACTGTACCCTGCAAGATCGCGTGGTCGGGGATCACATTGATTGCTTCCCCCGCCTGAATCTGGGTGACAGACAATACGGCGGGCTCCACAGGCTTGCAGCTTCTGCTGACAATGGTTTGGAAAGCCAGGATCAGTTGTGCGGCAATAACCACAGGGTCTATGCCCAGGTCCGGCATCGCTGCGTGCGCACCTTTGGCCTGAATTTTTACTGAAAATTCATTGCTCGAGGCCATGACCGCACCCGTGTGTGCAGCAAACTCGCCCTCTCGCAGACCTGGCCAATTGTGCATTGCAAACACTGCATCGACCGGGTAACGCTGAAACAGACCGTCGTCGATCATGCGTTGTGCGCCTGCCCCACCCTCTTCGGCAGGTTGAAAAATAAGGACAACACTGCCTTTGAAGTTGGGGTTTTCTGCGATTTCCTGTGCGGCACCCAGCAGCATTGCAACGTGACCATCATGGCCACATGCGTGCATTTTCCCAGGGTGACGGGAAGCGTGCGGAAATTGGTTGCGTTCCTGAATGGGTAATGCGTCCATGTCGGCGCGAAGGCCGATCATTTTTCCTGGGCCTTGCTTGCCTTGAATAAGGCCCACCACACCGGTTTGCCCTATGCCGGTCTCGACCTCGTATCCAAGTTCGGTCAATCGTTTTGCAACAATTTCAGCGGTACGGTTTTCTTCGTAGCGCAATTCAGGGTGGGCGTGGATGTCACGGCGGGTTTTAACCCAGGATTCAATTTTGCTCGGATTCACAACAAACTTCGCGGGTTGGTACAAGCATTAAGAATCGCAGGTTTTGTCCACTGTGGCAATCACCGTGCTTTACTATGAATGTAATTGGTTCAGGGCAGGGCGGAAATGATTCAGCGAAGTGCATTGTTGGGCTTGATGTTGACGAGTGCATTTCTATTGAATGCATGCAGCACTGGGGCTTATTTCTGGCAAGCCACCACGGGTCATTTGAAGGTGTTGGCTGCTGCAGAGAATATTGATGAGGTGTTGGCGCGGTCAGATGTGTCGGACAGGTTACGCACCCAACTGGAATACGTTCAGGACATTCGTGAGTTTTCCGTGGGGCGCTTGGGGCTTCCTGACAATCAGAGTTATCGCAGTTATGCAGATTTGAATCGTGCCTTCGCAGTCTGGAATGTGGTGGCGTCCCCGGCAGATAGTTTGACTTTGGAGACCTGGTGTTTTCCTTTGCTCGGCTGCATTTCCTACAAGGGGTTCTATTCAGAGTCTAATGCAGTGGCCCTTGCGGAAAGTTTGCGGAAACAGGGTCTGGATGTGGCCGTTCTGGGAGTGCCTGCATATTCAACCCTTGGTTTTACGCCAGACCCCGTGTTGAATACTTTTGTGAATTATCCAGCGGGAGAGTTGGCTCGGCTTGTTTTTCATGAGTTGGCGCACCAGGTGGTCTATATTGCCGACGACACGATGTTCAACGAAAGTTTCGCTACCGCCGTCGAGGAGCTGGGGGTGGTCGCGTGGTTGGCCCAGCCCGGGAGGGAGGGTTTGAAGGCGCAGTATGAGGTATTCGATTCACGCAGAAATTCCTTCCGGCTTTTGTTGGCACAAGCGCGTGATGATCTGGAGGTGATTTATGAAAGCCGCAACAGTCTGGACAGAAAGCAACTTCTTGATTTAAAGGATCAGCGTTTCAAGCAGCTTCTGGCAGATTATGCAAAATTGAAACAGTCTTGGGGCGGATGGACCGGTTATGACCGGTTTATGGCTGAGGATTTAAATAATGCAAAGTTGGGTGTGTCTGGCCTGTACACTCAGTATGTGCCTGCATTCAAGGCTTTGCATAAACTCTGCGGTCAAAGTTTTCCACGTTTTTATGCTGCCACGGAAGTGTTGGGTGAATTCCCCCGAGAACAGCGTGAAATACTGCTGGCCGAGTTGCAGCGCGCCGAGCCTTTGTCTTTTGGCTTTAAATGTTTATGAAAGCAGGCAGTGGCCGTTCTTCAACACTGGTCTGCCATCCTCGAACACCAAAAAGGACTGCGGTTCGAATGGGGTCCAGACTTCGTCGTCAGTGAGTGCGGCGGTCGCAATGACAGCAACCCGATCGTTCTGTGTTGTGACGGCACCGAAGTCGACTTGAATGTCACAGTCAACCAGATGCGCGGCTTTGAACGGATGAGCGCGAACGATGTACTCCAGCTTGGTGGAGCAATGCGTGTACATGGCCTGCCCGTTGGACAGCAGCATGTTGAAGGTGCCGTGTTGAGCGATTTTCGAACACACAGGGCGAAGCACTTCATCGACTTCAGCGACGCTGGGGCGATTGCTTGCAGTACGGTAGCCAAACTCATTTTTCAGGGTTTGTAGCAATAGGCAGAATGCGAGTTCGCTGTCAGTTTCTCCGATGGGTAAAAAGTCGCCTTGAAGGTGTGGATTGAAATCTTTCAGATCACCGTTGTGAGCAAAAACCCAGGCTTGTCCCCAAAGTTCCCGAATGAATGGATGGCAGTTCTGCAGTTTGACTTGGCCAACGGTGGCTTTGCGGATATGGGATATCACGTTGTAGGAGCGGATGGGGTAGTTCCGGATTAATTCCGCGACAGGTGAATCGGAGGCTGGGCGGTGATCAATGAAACATCTCGCTGCGGAGCCTTCAAAAAATGCGATACCCCAGCCGTCTGCATGTTCATCGGTCAAGCCGCCTCGTTTGGCAAAGCCTTCAAATGAAAATTGGATGTCGGTTGGCGTGTTGCAGTTCATGCCGAGCAATTGACACATGGTTTAATTGGTAAATTGTTGATTAATTGATTTTTATTTTAAGAGACTTTTCATGTCTGAGAAGGATGATTTTTACAAAGACCTTTTGACCGAGGTTTTTGAGGTGGGTGTTTTGGCGGCGCAACCCGAACAAGCCCTACAGGAGGCGTGGAAAGAGCAAATCATGCCTTGGTTAAGCCAATTGGCCCCGGAGCGCGAGCGCGTGTGGGTTTTTGGTGCAGGCAAGGCGGCTGCATCCATGGCCAAAGCCTTGGAGGGTGTGGCTGGATCTTCAGAAAAACTGCAAGGGTTTGTTGTAACGCGGCGCGGACATGAGGTGAAAACTTCAACGATCGAGGTGGTTCAGGCTGCGCACCCAGTGCCCGATGAAGACGGTCAGCGCGCCGCGCGCAGGCTGCACAAAGCGATTTCGGAAGTGCCTTCAAGTGATGCGGTGATCGCGCTGGTGTCAGGTGGCGGTTCAAGTTTGTTGAGCGTGCCTGTGCGCGATATTCCCTTTGTTGATTTGCAACAGTTGAACCGTGCCTTATTGGCCTGCGGTGCGCCGATCGATGAAATGAACATCGTGCGCAAACATGTGACACAAACTCTGGGGGGGCAGTTGGCACAAGTCTGTCGTGCGCCCGTGTTCCAGTTGTTGATATCCGATGTACCGGGCGATGATCCTTCGTCAATCGCCTCGGGTCCATTCAGTCCGGATGAAAGCACTTTTCACGACGCAATTGAGGTAATCAAGCGTTGGGCGGTGCAAGTGCCACACTCAATTGCCAGGTATCTCGAGAAAGGGATAAAGGGTGCGGTGCCTGATACACCCAAGCGAAGTTCGCTGGTTTTTCGCAAAGTGAAAACGCATTTGTTGGCTAGTAACTTGAAGTCATTGAATGCGGTTACTCAACACCTCGAGGCCAAAGGCTATCAGGTGCTTAATCTTGGCGACACTTTGGAAGGTGAGGCGCGAGACGTGGCGCAGGTGCATGCTGCAATTGCCAGACAAGCAGCAATGGGGCGAGGTGGCTGGCCAGCTGCTCCGCTGGCAATTATCAGTGGTGGCGAATGCACGGTAACCCTGAATGACACTCAGCTAAGACAAGCAAGGGGTGGTCGAAATTCCGAGTTTTTGTTGGCCTTGGCTTTTTACCTTCGGGATTTGAATGCACCTGTTGAAGTGGCTGCGATTGCTGCAGACACGGATGGTATTGACGGTATCGGCGGGCATGCCGGTGCACTGATGTTACCGGGTGACATGCAGCTGTCCAAGGCGGCCAAGCTTGCGCCTCAGTTGCACTTGGATCAACACACCAGTTATGACTACTTTAAGAGTCTGGATCGATTGTTGGTGACTGGGCCAACCATGACCAATGTGAATGACTTGAGGATTATTCTGGTCGGCAGGCCTTGAGGAATTTTGGGCAATCTGCCTAAGGTAAAATACCAACCGTCTACAACTATCTCTGCCCTCATGATTCAGACCATTCAAATTGCTCCGCCCGATGATTGGCATTTGCACCTTCGCGACGGCGAGGCCCTGGAGCATGTAGTTGCGGCCACGGCGTTGAATTTCAGACGCGCGATTGTGATGCCCAATTTGAAGCCGCCTGTGACCACGGTTGATCAAGCCGTGGCTTATCGTCAGCGTATTCTGGATGCCGTAGAGAAAGCTTGTCGCACAGGCGATTATTCCGCGGAGGAACAGGCCGTCATGCGTTTGTTTGAACCCTTGATGGTGCTGTACCTGACAGGTGCTACAAGCCCTCAGGAAATTGAAAAAGCGGCCAACAGCGGTGTAGTGCGAGCAGTGAAGTTGTACCCGGCCGGCGCGACCACAAATTCTGAAGCCGGTGTTTCCGATTTGCTGGGCCAATGCGGCGCTGTATTGCGGGCCATGGAGCTTCATGGTTTGCCTTTGCTGGTGCATGGTGAAGTGACGGATGCGGATGTGGATGTGTTTGATCGCGAAGCCGCATTTGTCGAGACGGTGATGAAGCCTTTGCGTCGGCAGTTTCCAAATTTGCGGGTAGTTTTTGAACACATCACCACTGAGCAAGCGGCCACATTTGTCACCGAAAATTCGGGGCGTGACGCGCAGGGCAGGCTGCTGCTGGCTGCTACCATTACGCCGCAGCATTTGCTTTATAACCGCAACGCTTTGTTCAAGGGTGGTTTACAGCCACATTGGTATTGCCTGCCAGTGTTGAAGCGCGAGGTGCATCGCAAGGCACTGTTGAAAGCGGCGACCAGTGGTTTACCGCAGTTTTTCCTGGGTACAGACAGTGCGCCCCATGCGAGGCATCTGAAAGAAATGTCGTGTGGGTGTGCTGGTTGCTATTCAGCACCCTACGCGATGGCCATGTACGCCGAAGCTTTTGAGCAGATGGGGGCATTGGAAAGCGTTGAGCTGTTTGAAAAGTTTTGCAGTTTGAATGGTCCCGCATTTTATGGTTTGCCTGTTAACGAAGGTGTGTTTGAGCTACAGCGCAAATCTTTTGAGGTGCCGCAACGGCTGCCCTTTGTGACCGAGAGTGGGATTGTGCCTTTGAGGGCAGGAGAGGTGCTGGATTGGACCGTTACCCGTCTTCGGTAATCGGTGGTGGCAGACTCAGCAGTTAGCCCCTGGCTATGGCCCTATGGTGAAAACCGTGCCCGTTTTGATCCTCGACTTGATCATGAGGGCGCTGTTGCCCGTCGGTTGAATGACCTGCGTGGAGAGACAGTCGAAACTATCCCTGTGTTTGTTCATTCGACAGAGAGTTTGGGAGCGCTGGAATATGAGCGCCTTGTGCAAACTGGCCAGATCCCGACTCGAGATCTTTCTCACGATTGGTACAACGGCCAAGTTTGGTTGGCCTTTCCCAAAGTAAAGCAGCTGATCAATGCGCTTCATGTACAGGACGCCTGTTGCTCCGCGGACCAAAGTGGAAGTTTGTCTGGCAATGGTCGAAGTCGCTTGCGCGATGCCCTGACTTTGTTCGATGAAAGCGGCGCGCTTCTTTTGACCACGGAGTGGTCGCTCTGTACGGCCTTGCTACAGCACGACTGGAAAACCTTGCTGCTTGATCAGCGAGAAAGCTGGAGTACTCGTGCCAGGGTTCTATTGTTGGGGCACGGTTTGCTCGATAGCATGAGCAAAGCTCATAAAGGCTTGTGTGCAAAGGTGGTGCCCGTAAAGGTGCCTTCGCTTGACATGGAATTGCCTGAGTTGCAGCGATTGATGTTGTCGGTGGTTAAACAACTTCGCGCCCCCGGTAACTTAAGCCCCCTGCCGGTGATGGGGGTTCCCGGCTGGTTTCGCGTTTCCGAGACCCCCGGCTTTTATGAAGACTCTGCTGTTTATCGCGCGAAGCCAACACGTCGGGTTTCTTCATCTGATGAAAGATTGGCTTTTGTTTGGGATGGGTCTACACTTGCTTTCGGAAAGTGCGTCGGACAGTCGCTGCCTGAATTTCAGGGAGAGGAAAGTCCGGACTCCAGTGAGCACGGTGCTGGTTAACGGCCAGGCGCTATACGGTTTTGGCAACAAGACCCAAGGCGACGGAAAGTGCAACAGAAAACACACCGCCGATGGAAAGGTAACTTTCACAGGCAAGGGCGAACCGGAGGTGTAAGAGACCCCCGCAGTTTTGGCGACAAGGCTGGCTAGGTAAACCCCACTTGGAGCAACACCAAATAGGCGCGCAGACGCTTGAAGCGTCAACGGCGCTCCCCGAGCGCGCGGGTAGGTGGCTTGAGCTGAAGAGTAATTTTCAGCCTAGAGGAATGATTGTCACTTTGGCTGCAAAGCCATTGAACAGAATCCGGCTTACAGACGCGCTTTCTAATCCCCTTCATCAAGATTTAATTCCCTGTTCGTTTCTTAAGACATTACTTTCAGTGTTGTCTTTATGCCTTTATTTTTTCAGCGATTTTTTTCTTGTAATTTTCTCCAAAGTGTTTCTAAGTCATTGGTTGTAAAGCGTTTTCTCGAGAGAACTGCTTGACCGCCCATTTCATAATGCGTAAAGTGGTGATTCGTGGGGATTTGTGTGATTTTGTGGGAATTTAATTCGCGTGTATCAAGGCAGTTCTTCCTTATCCATGGATGCAAAAGGGCGCATGAATGTGCCGCAGAAGCATCGTGACGCGCTGCAAACGCAGTGCGAGGGGGCCTTGACGCTTACGAAACACCCCAACGGCTGTTTGTTGATGTTTCCGCGCCCGGTTTGGGAGCAGCATCGAGAAAAAATTGCCGCTTGGCCCATGTCTGCCCGTCCGTGGCAGCGTATTTTCCTTGGCTTTGCAACAGATGTTGAAATCGATTCTGCGGGTCGAATTCTGGTGTCCCCAGAATTGCGGGAAGCAGCTTCGTTGAGCAAGGAAGTGATGTTGCTGGGCATGGGAAGTCATTTTGAAATCTGGGATTCCACGCTGTTGAAGGTGGAAGAGGAAAAGGCAATTGCTGCGGGCATGCCTGAATCACTGAACGAATTCAGTTTCTGAAGGTGAGTGCCGATGAACACATCCCCGTGCTTCTTCAACCCACGGTTGACGCCCTGTTGCACACGCCCGACGGACTTTATCTGGACTGCACCTTTGGCAGGGGTGGCCACAGTCGGGCCTTGCTCGAGAAACTCTCGGCTCGGGGGCGGCTGGTCGCCCTTGACCGTGATCCCCAAGCGGTTCATGCCATGGGTGAAATCGCGGATTCCCGTTTTCAGGGGGTTCGCAGCGCATTTGCCGATCTTGAGTCAGCGCTTGATTCATTGGGCATCGATCAGGTGGATGGCGTGTTGATGGATATTGGCGTCTCTTCGCCCCAAATTGATCAGGCTGAGCGGGGATTCAGTTTCCGCCGAGATGGTCCGCTGGACATGCGCATGGATCCGCAGACTGGAGAGTCCGCGGCCGATTTTCTTGCTCGGGCTGAAGCTCGGGAAATCAAAGAGGTGATAAAGAATTATGGGGAAGAACGGTTTGCTGTTCAGATTGCAACAGCGATTGTTGCTCGCCGCGCGGAGCGGCCGATCACTACAACACTCGACCTTGCCCAGATCGTGGCAGGGGCAGTTCGCACGCGGGAGCCGGGCCAGGACCCTGCAACGCGCACCTTTCAGGCTTTACGGATTCACGTCAACCAGGAGCTTGCGCAGCTCGAACAAGGTTTAATTGCGGCCTTTAAAAGGTTGAAGGTGGGTGGAAGGCTGGCGGTGATCAGTTTTCACTCGCTTGAAGATCGAATAACCAAGCAATTTATTGAAAAGCTGGCCAATCCAAAATCGCAGCAGGATGCGCGTTTGCGCAAGTTACCGTTGCCCGAGCCTACGCCATTGATGAAAAAGCTGGATCGAATCAAGCCGAGCAAAGAAGAGTGCGAATTGAACCCCCGCTCGCGTTCATCCGTATTGCGCGTTGCTGAGAAGCTGGCCGAGTGGCCCGATGGTTCTTCGGTAGGGGGGGGCGCATGGGGCGCTTGAATATTCTGTTGCTCGCTTTGGTGATTTTTTGCGCCATGTTGGTGGTTGAGCAGCAACACGCGGCGCGAACCTTGTTTGTTGCATTGGGCCAGGAGCAACAGGCAGAGCACCAGATTGAAGTGGCGTTTACACGTTTGCAATTACAGCAAGTGGCGTTGGCCAAAGGTGAGCGGGTGGATGAGGTTGCGCGCACCCGACTGGATATGAATCCACCAGCACCGGGCTCGGTCGTTTTCATGCAGCTGGAGGGGGGCTTTCAGCGTGAGTAAAGCTGTTCGGTTCGGCGGATCAGAATTGTTGGAAATGCGATTGCCAGCCTGGCGATCGCGTTTTGTTTTGGTGTGCATCTTTCTGGCCTTTGGCGGTTTGATCGCGCGCGCAGCTTACCTGCAAATTATTTCCAATGACTTCTTGCAGGAGCAGGGGGCGAAACGCCTGGAGCGTACTTTGCCACTCCAGGCGAGTAGAGGCAGTTTGCTGGATCGCAATATGGTGGTGTTGGCTCAAAGTGTTCCGGCCCAGGCTGTGTGGTATGACGGCCGTCGAATTGTAGATGCCAAGGATGAAGATCTGCGCAAGCTTGCAGCCGTGCTTGGTTTGAAGCCCGACCGGATGATTGCCCAGATGCGTAAAGATTCCAAGCGCGCATTTGTTTATTTGGACCGTCAGGTGGATTCCGATGTTGCTGCCAAAGCAAAGGCACTGAAAATTCCTGGCCTCGGTTTTGTGACAGAGAGCAAGCGCTATTACCCCCAAGGCGAGACCATGGCGCATTTGGTGGGTTTTACAAGTATTGAAGACAAAGGTCAGGAGGGTGTTGAGCTCGCGTTCAACGATCGACTGACTGGCGAGGATGGTGAACGAAATGTGTTGCGTGATCGCCTGGGCAATGTGATCGAGGACATTCGGGAGCTGCGTCCGCCCATCAATGGTCAGGATTTGGTGTTGTCCGTGGATGCAGATGTTCAATACATCGTGTTGTCGGAGCTGAAAAAAGCGGTTGAGCAGCACAAGGCCAAGGCTGCTGCTGCTGTGGTGCTGGATGCAAAAACCGGTGAACTGCTGGCGATGGCCAATATTCCGACTTATGACCCCAACAACAGGGGGCAGTTGCATGGCGAGAAGTTACGCAACCGCGTATTCACTGACATGTTCGAACCCGGTTCAACCTTAAAGCCATTTGGTGTGGCCTTGGCGATGGATCAAGGCAAGGTAAAAGCCAGTACGAAAATTGACACTGGCAATGGGCGTATGTCGATTGGGCCAGCCACCATCAGTGACACCAAGCCGCATGGTGTCATGACTGTCGAGGAAATCATTCAAAAGTCCAGTAACGTCGGTACCTCAAAAATTGTGCTGGAACTCGAACGAAAGGATTTGTGGGATTTTTTCAATTTGCTGGGTTTTGGGCAAACACCCGCGATTGCATTTCCAGGCTCGGTGGCGGGTCGTGTACGCCCTTGGAACAAGTGGCGTCCGATCGAGCAAGCGACCATGTCCTACGGGCATGGCATTTCAGTATCCCTGATTCAGCTGGCACAGTCGTACACCATCTTCGCAAACAAGGGATATTTCGTTCCGGCTTCCTTGATTAAACGGGGGCCGCAGGACCCCGTGGTGTCTCATCGAGTTATTAGTGAAAAGGTCGCCGACAGCATGTTGCACATGCTTGAGTTGGCTTCGGGGCCGGAAGGAACCGCGATCAAGGCACAGGTGCAGGGCTACCGGGTTGCTGGTAAAACTGGCACAGCTCACAAGCAGGAAGGTGGGCGTTATGTGAACAAGTATGTGTCCTCCTATGTTGGCCTTGCCCCCGTATCGGACCCAAGAGTGATTGTTGCGATTATGGTGGACGAGCCCAAGGGGGGCGTGTACTACGGTGGTTTGGTTGCTGCGCCAGTGTTTTCGACCATTACCAAAAGCGTGTTGACTCGCCTGAATGTTCAGCCCGATGCGATTGAATCGACTGAGCAGTTACGCAAGTTTGTTGCTGCACCGAGTGCAGTGGGGAGTCGCTTATGATCAGCGCTTACCTTCATTCGGTGTCAGAGGTGTTGGCAGAACTTCATGAGCGCGGGTTCTACGCTGATTGTTCAGGCTTGGTGACAGATCACCGTCGCTTGACAGGGCCACGCGACGTTTTCCTTGCTGTCCCAGGTGAGAAATTTGATCCGCGAAATTTGGCGGATGATCTGTTGATAGAGCAAAGATGTGGCCTTGTGCTGGTTGATTACGACGATCAGCGAGCGTACCAAAGTGCCAGTGTATTGCCCGTACTTCATCTAAAAACCATGCTGGCTGACCTGGCTTTCGGTTATTACGAAACCCCCAGCGATGCCATGACCATTATTGCGGTGACAGGCACCAACGGTAAAACCACAGTCACTCGCTGGTTGGCGCAGGCACTTGGTCATCTGGGTAAAAAAGCTGCTGTGATTGGTACTTTGGGTTACGGCAAGCCGGACGAATTGAAGGCACATACCGGTTTAACTACTCCGGATGTGGTCGGTGTTCATCATCTGTTGCATGAATTGCGGCAGGACGGCTTTGAAACAGTGTGTATTGAAGCCTCGTCAATTGGACTTGAGCAACGTCGACTGGCCTGTGTCAGCATCGATGTCGCGCTCTTTACCAATTTGTCCCAGGATCACCTGGACTATCACGGGGACATGGCTGCGTATGGCCGTTCCAAAATGATTCTGGCCAGCTGGCCTACCTTGCGGTTGGCGGTGATCAATGCTGATGACTCCTTCGGTATGCAATTTTTGACACATGTTCAGAGCAGGCACATTGATTGTTCTGCTGTGGGGCGTGCAAACAGTGCTGAGTGCCAAATCCTGAATGTTGCCCATCAAGAAAAGGGTCAACGCATTGAGTTGAAGATGAATGGTGCAGTCACCCGGATAGACACGCCCATCATTGGTGAATTCAATGCCGACAATATGGCTTTGGTCTTTGCCACCTTGGTGAGGCTTGGGTACGAGGTTAATCAGGTGAGAAGTGCTTTGGCAGGGGTTACCCCAGCACCTGGACGCATGCAGCACATTGAAGGCGAACCGGCAGTGATTGTTGATTACGCGCACACTCCCGATGCGTTGGAAAAGACACTGTTGGCGCTTCGTCCATTTGCAGATAAACGTCAGGGAAAGCTTTGGGTTGTGTTTGGTTGTGGAGGCGATCGGGATCGCAGCAAGCGCCCCTTGATGGGAGCTGCGGCAGCTAATCAGGCTGATTTCGTGGTGGTCACATCCGACAATCCACGCAGTGAAAAGCCAGAAAACATTCTGCAAGAGATAGTGGATGGAATCGACAAGGTCCTGCACGACAAACTTTATGTCCAGGTTGACCGGGTACAGGCCATTGAATTTGCTGTTACCAACGCGAGCGCCAAAGATGTTGTGTTATTGGCTGGAAAAGGACATGAAAGTACACAGACGATTGGTACACAAGTGATTGCACATTCTGATGCGCAGTGCGCGATGACCGCGCTGGCCAAGCGAGGTGCGCATGCTTGAGTTGAACTGGGCCTTTGAACACGTTGCGACTGCTTTGAGTAAGCAGCTGAAAAAGGGTGCGCCAGAGGTGCCCGGTGCTGTGCGCCTGATTCAAACAGACAGTCGTTTGGTTGAAAAGGGTGATGTGTTCGTGTGCTTGATTGGTGAACGATTTGATGCTCACGATTTTGCAGAGCAGGTCATGCAGTCCGGTGCTGCTGCTTTGGTGACTGACCGCGAACTCAATTTGCCGATTGCCCAGTTTGTGGTGAATGACACTCGTCTTGCCCTTGGGGCCTTGGCCAGTGCATGGCGGCAACAGTTCGATTTGAAGGTGTTGGCTGTAGTGGGCAGCAATGGCAAAACTACCAGCAAGGAAATGTTGGGTAGCATCTGCAAGGCGCAGTATGGTAACGATGAAGTTTTGGTGACTGCGGGTAACTTGAACAATGACGTCGGTGTGCCACAAACATTGTTGAAACTGCGACCTCAGCACAAGATGGCTGTCATTGAGATGGGTATGAATCACCCAGGGGAGATTGATTACCTGGCGAGGTTGGTAAAACCCGATGTGGTGCTATTGACCAATGCGCAGCGAGAGCACCAAGAGTTCATGAAAACCGTGTTGGCGGTCGCCAAAGAAAACGGTAGTGCATTCACCCATCTATCGCCCAATGGTTGTGCGGTATTTCCGGTGAGTGCAGAGTTCGATGATTGTTGGCAAGAGATGTCAACCGGCAAAACTACCTTGCGTTTTGGTTGCGGTGCGGACTTCGATATTTTGCCAGCACGGGGTGATTCTGACCAATCCACTGTGATGCTCAGCGCTTTGGGCAAGCACATTGAATTGCACCCGAATTTTATCGGTGAGCACAACTATGCAAACGCTGCTGGCGCAGCGGCCGCTGCGCACGCCGCAGGCTGCACCCATGAAGCAATTCAAGACGGTTTGAATGCCTTTCAACCGGTGAATGGGCGCTTGCAAGTTGCCTTGAATACACCATCAATTTTGTTGATCAATGACAGTTACAACGCAAATCCAGATTCTGTGAATGCTGCAAGCAAAGTGCTCGCTCAGCAGGCCGGCAGCACTCTGTTGGTGCTGGGTGATATGGGTGAAGTGGGCAATCAGTCAGATGAATACCATGCTGAAGTCGGTTGCTATGCAAAACAGGTGGGCGTTAAACACCTGTACGCCCTTGGCGACGCAACCAGGCACACCGTGTTGGCCTTCGGCGAGGGTGCAATACATTTCAAGAACATCGAAACCTTAATAGAAAACACCATGAATACAACGAAGCAAGGCCGGTGGTCTGTGCTGGTCAAGGGCTCCCGTTTTATGAAAATGGAGCGAGTTGTGCAAGCGCTGGTTCAACATCATTCAGGGGAGGCTAACCATGCTTCTTGAGCTTACCCAATGGCTTGCGCAAGACATTCGCGCTTTTGGTGTTTTTAATTATTTGACTTTGCGTGCCGTGCTGGCATGTGCCACGGCACTGCTGGTCGGGCTGGTGGCGGGGCCGATGGTAATTCGCAAATTGACCCAATACAAAATTGGCCAGTCCGTCCGCGATGATGGTCCTCAAACTCACCTGGCCAAAGCTGGTACACCCACCATGGGTGGTGCGCTGGTCTTGATTGGTATTGGCATTTCCACC
>NZ_LUJK01000066.1 GCF_001601825.1 Limnobacter sp. CACIAM 66H1
AGCAAGGCGCTCAGGGGCGTTGGTCCGATTTGCCTGAGCGCATTCAAATGCGCGTTCAACGTTGGGGCGGCTCGGTCATCGAGCAAAAAGGTTTTGAGGACGACGTGTCTATCCTGATGCTCGCGCCTCGCCCCGGGGTGTTGGACCAGAGTGATGTGGTGGATGCGGACCGGCAGGTGCCCGAACTGGTGTTTCGTCTTCAGGAAATTCAGAACAGTCAGCCTGTCTCTGTGCCCGCGAAAGCCGGGAAGTCAATTGTCATCGTTGACGATTCCCGCAGCTTTTTGAGAATTTTTGAGGCCATGCTGCACAGCTGGGGCTACACCGTTCATGCTGCAAAAAATGGCCATGAGGCTTTGACCCTGATTGAAAAACACCAGCCCGACTTTGTGCTCACCGACTGGGACATGCCTGGCATGAGCGGCATTGAGTTGTGCGAGCAAGTGCGGGCTCAAAAGCAAAACGCCTACACCTATATCATCATGATCACTGGCTACGCCAGTCGCGACGATCTGCTGAACAGCCTGCGCGTGGGGGCGGATGATTTCATGACCAAGCCGGTCAATCCAGGCGAGCTGAAAGTGCGTTTGAAAACCGCCGAGCGGATTGCAGATTTGCACATGGGGCTAGAGCGCAGACACACCGAACTCAGCCAACTGTATGAAGCGTTGCAGCGTGACATGCGAGAAGTGTCGCGCATTCAGCGGGCCTTGTTGCCTAAAAGTAAACAAGAACCCTGGCCATTCGCCATTCAGACCATTTATCAACCGCAGGGCTATGTGTGCGGCAAACAAATGGGTCTGCTCGAAACCCAGGCCAATGAGCATGGTTTTTTCATGTTGAACATGGCGGGCCAGGACACGGCCACCGCCTTGCAGACCATGGCGCTGGCGAGGTGGTTCTCCATGGCGCGGGCCACTCGAGTCTTGTTTCCCGTGGAGGAGACCAGTTCGAAAATTCGACGTTACCTGGCCAGCCCGGAGCAGGTTCTAGCCCAGTTGTCGAGCATTTCCCCCTCCCTAAAGGACGAGCCTCCCCAGTTCGATCTGCTGTACGGTTTGATCAATCTGGATCAGGGCACCTTGTTGGTCGCGGGTATTGGTGAGTGGTCCATGGTCATGGCCCAGCCTGGCTTGGCACCCGCATTTTTGGGTATGCAAGGCGAGCATGGCCAAGCACCTGGTGTAGGGCAGGTTATTTATCAGGGTGTGATTGCTCCTGGTAGCCGACTTTATTTTTATCCGCGGGAATGCGCCCACACTCTGGGGGTACCTCATTCACAGGTATGGCAACAATCCGTCTTGCTGGATGACACCCAAGGCTATGTGCTGACTCGCGAGTTTTCGAGATTACTCGATTCCGGTCGCAAGGAAGACAGCACCGGGGGCGACTTGTGTTTGCTGGGTATTCAGTGGCGCGAGAGCTTTGAAGTTCAACGCCTTGATTTGTCCTCAGCCCAAGTGTCCGAGTTGGTTGATGAGTTCGTGCAGACAGGCTTGACCCTGCAAGACGAGTTTTCATCTCACGAGCAGGCATTTAAATTGGGTGAGTTTTTAAATTACACCGCATTCAGTGCAGTGGCCGACACCGTCAACATTGGCGTGTTGAGCCGCGCGGTCCGTACCTTTGTAGAAGAGCTGGCTTACACCGAGGAGGTTTGTTACAACACCGATTTGGTGGTGTCTGAAGCCCTGACCAATGTGATGCTGCACGGTTTTAAAGACAAACGTCCCGAGCCTGTGCGGCTCACCGTACTGGCTTTTCAGCACGGCGTCGGTGTGTTGATCGAGGACTGGGGTAGCCGTATCCCCGCCCATGTGCTCGGTAAAATGCACCATGAACATTCATTCCAAGATGACCTTAGCTTGGGCGACTTGCCCGAGGGGGGGATGGGTTTGGCATTCATGCGCATGGTGTCACAACGCTTCGTATACCAGGCCAGTCAAAACCAGCAAGGCAATCGCCTGTTGTTATTGTTGTAAACAACGGGTTTACTTCTTGTCCTCGCCTGGGGTCGTTGCGTCAGGTGGTACCCAGCCCGTGGGTTGAAAGGCAGGATTGTTTGGCATTTCCTCGGCCATTTTGTCGATCAATCCCACAATGCGTTCATCCACAAATTTGCTGGCCGATTTTTGTAGGGCGCGAGACACTTCCGATTCAATGGCTGTCATCGCCAGAGGACGAATTTTCCAGATCAATTGAGCAAGCCTTGGCAATTCTTCCTTTGGAGGCAAATTGTCACCGTATTGATCCAGTTCTTTCACAAACAGTGAAACGGCTTGGTCACAGAAGCTTTCAAGATGGCCACGCAGCGATGCAATCAGATCCAGCAGGTCCAGCAAAGGCAGGCCGGCGCTGGCCATTTCCGCGCCAGCGTGCAGAATTTTCGGGCTTGGCGCACGGTAACGCAAGCCATCGGGTTCCAGCAAACCTAGCTCAATGGTTTTGGCCAAGGCACCACGGCTGAGGCTAGTACCAAACATGGTCGCCAAATGCACCGGGTTGTAGTTCTTCGGGATTTCATCTGTCCACGGGCTGGTAATTGCATGCGTTAAACCCAGCAGCTGGCGAAGGTCGTAACCCTTGTCGATTGCGTCCAGCATTTCCTGAATGTTGCTCAGGGTGTAACCGCGCCCCAACATTTGCCCAATAAGCTTGAGCCGTGATAAATGGTCTTCGTTGTAAAAACCGACGCGCCCGCGTTTCTCGGGCGGGGCCAGCAACCCCCGGTCCTGGTAGGCACGCACATTGCGAACTGTTGTGTTGGCGGTGCGCGCAAGTTCGTCAATGGTGAACTCGCGACCTTGCCCACTGGTGGAAGTGTCTTTGTTTGCTGACGATTTTTTGAAGCGGAATGAAACCATTTAAGAATTGTAACCAAATGTGAGAGTATCTAGCCAATCAAGCTTGATGCAGTAAGCCATTATGAACAAAACCCTACTTGTTGTGCTGGGCCTTTTCGGCTTGGGCGGTTGGGCCCATGCCCAAGACATTCAAAACAAAACTCTGGACGAAGAAGCGCTTCGAGCTTGTCTTTTTCTTGAGGACGATCAACTTCGCTTGCGTTGCTTCGATGATGCCACAGGCAGAAGCCTTGTGGTCAAAGATGGTTCGGCCCCTGAAGCAGCTGCTGCAATCGATGGGGGGCTGTTGTTGTACAAACGCAGCGAAGACACCACCTTGAGTTGGCTTGATCGTCGCTGGGAACTGGCACCGTCAGCCAAACGGGGTACCTTTTCCATTCGCCCTTATCAGCCGGTTTACCTGTTGCCGGTGTATCACAACAAGTCACCGAATATTCGCCCCACCAGCCCAAACCCCGCCAACACGGTGCAGCCGGGTGACGCCCCCGAGAATCTGGACCGCAACGAACTGAAGTTTCAGCTCAGCCTGAAAACCAAGGTGATGGAAAACATGTTTGGCGACAATGGCGACCTGTGGTTTGGCTACACGCAGTCGAGTCGATGGCAAGTCATGAATCAGGATATTTCCCGCCCGTTTCGGGAGACCAATTATGAGCCGGAATTGATTTTCACCTGGCGCTCCAGTTGGAGCGAGTTCAGGGAAGCCACTGGCTGGGAGCCGCGCTTGTTGGGCGTGAGCCTGAATCACCAGTCCAACGGGCGGGCTTTGCCACTGTCGCGATCCTGGAACCGTCTGATCGGAATGGTCGGCTTTGAGCGAGAAAACACCATGGTTCAATTCAGGCCCTGGTTGCGTATTGCTGAAGATGCCGCTGAAGATGACAACCCGGATATCAGCGATTTCATGGGTCGTGGCGACATGTTGCTGGTTCATAAACACAACGGCCATGAATATTCGCTACTGACCCGCCACAACTTTCGCGGCGGCGACGAGTCCCGGGGCGCGGTTCAGTTTGACTGGGCATTCCCGCTGACCAGCAACTTGCGCGGACACTTGCAATACTTCACCGGCTATGGTGAAAGCCTGATTGATTACAATTACAAGTCGGATTACCTGGGGCTTGGTTTGTCGTTGGTGGGGTGGTATTAAAAGTGAGGTTGAAGTGGTTTTTTCTGCTGAGCCTGTTATTCACCGGTGGCGTGCAGGCCAGTGAGCCTGTTGTCTTTGTCCTGGCCGCCACGGACAAGGTGGTTGTCACCAATCCGAAAGGGCAAAAATACAGTGCTCTTCCCACCCAGCGTCTGTTGCATGGACACACCATTGCAGTGCCCAAAGGTCAGCGATTCTCCGTGTTGATCTTGAATACCGGCAATCGAAGGGTTTACAACGGACCTGCCCGGCTCAAGGTAATTGCCGATACTGTTCGCGTGTTGAGCGGGCCGGCCGTAAAAGTGTTTCCGGTGGAGCAAGCCCACCTCGATTTAATTGATCAATGGATCAACCTGTACGCTCGTCCGCGCGGTGTGCCGCTTCCCAAAAGAGACAAAGCCGAGAAAGAGGATGCCTCTGAGGCAAATCCTCTTCGCGTTCTGCAACCCATAGACGGTTCACTGCTCTTGACCCGAACTCCCGAATTTGTGTTCCGGGGCGACTTGCCTCGGGAAGGGAACTTGATGATATTTGATTCCAGAGGCAAGCGTTTTTGGGTTGAGCCCCTGGAAAGTGAGTATGTCAGTTTGCCGCCTGCTGCCAAATTTGAGTGGGGGCAAAGTTTTACTTGGGAAGTGCGGCGCCTGACTGGCGGCCGCGTGGTACATGGAAGTTTTCACATCGCCAGCGAAGAAACTGCGCGCAGCTTACTGGAGGCCAGGGTGCCGGACCATGCCAGCACCTTGCCCGAGCTCAAGCTGTTCTATGGCATGCGGCTTCAACTGGCCAAGGCTTTCAAAGAGGCCAACGAGGTGTGGGAGTCTTTGGGTATGGAGTTGACTGTTCAGGGGCAACCCAGCCGAATTCGTCCCTAGCCGTCCAGTTCTTCCCAGCGGGCATAAGCTGCCAGCAGTTCATTTTCCAGCTCAATCATGCGGGTTTGTGCCGCTGTCACCATACTGGCCTCTTGCTGATAAAAATCAGGGTCACCAATTTTTGCCACCAGTGCTTCCTGTTCTGTTTCCAGTTTCTCGATTAGCGCGGGCAGCATTTCGAGTTCACGTTGCTCTTTGTAACCCAGTTTTTTAGTCTTCTTCACAGGTGTTGGTGCAGTAGCTGTAACTGTTGGTTGCGCAACGGCGGGTGGAGCAGGTGGTGCAGCATTGGGCGTGTTGGCCTTGCCCACATTGGCCCAGGGGTCGGTGGTGCGTTGGCGCAACCAATCGTCATAACCACCCACGTAATCGCCCACTACGCCATTGCCTTCAAACACCAGGCAACGGGTCACGATCTGGTTTAAAAATTCCCGGTCGTGACTTACCAAAATCAGTGTTCCCTGGTAAGCCATCAACTTTTCTTCCAGCAATTCCAGAGTCTCAATGTCCAGGTCGTTGGTGGGTTCGTCCAGCACCATGACGTTCGAGGGTGTTGAAAACAACTGGGCCAGAATCAGCCTTGCTCGTTCACCACCCGACAAACTACGCACCGGTTGGCGTGCCCGGTCGGGTGTGAACAGAAAGTCTTGCAGATAGCCGATCACATGCTTGGCCTGTCCATCGATGGTAATGAATTCCTTGCCGGCACCAATGATTTCAACCGCAGTGTCTTCTTCATTGAACTGGCTGCGCAACTGGTCGAAGTAGGCAATTTCAAGTTTGGTGCCCAACTTGATGTGGCCTGAATCGGGTGGCAATTGTCCCAGCAACACTTTCAGTGCAGTGGTTTTGCCAATGCCGTTGGGGCCCAGAAAACCTATTTTTTCACCGCGCAAAATGGTGTTGGTGAAGTTGCGCAAAATTGGCAAGTCACCCAACTGTTTGTTAATGTCGGTCAGCTCAGCGACTACTTTGCCGCTGCGCTCAGCCTCTTGCACTTGGACCTTTGCGCTGCCCACTACATTGCGTCGGTCGGAAAACTGTTTGCGCATTTCCATCAATGCGCGCACCCGGCCTTCGTTACGGGTGCGTCGTGCCTCAATCCCACGACGAATCCACACTTCTTCCTCGGCCAGTTTTTTATCAAACAGTGCGTTGGCTTTTTCCTGGGCATGCAAAAATTCGGCCTTGCCTTTCAAAAAACCTTCGTAGCCGCCCGACCAGCTTTTCAGCATGCCGCGATCAAGGTCACAAACACGAGTGGCCAGTTTGCGCATGAAGGACCGATCGTGACTTACAAAAATAACAGCCCCTTTGAATTGACGAATCTGTTCCTCCAGCAATTCAATGCTGGGAATGTCGAGGTGGTTGGTGGGCTCATCCAGCAACAGCACATCCGGGTTGCTGACCATGGCCTTGGCCAACATGACCTTGCGCTTCATGCCGCCTGATAATTTGGCAAAGGGCAAGTCCGCAGGCAACTTCATGCGGGAAAGCATTTGATCTACTTCGCTTTCCAGATGCCATCCATGGTGCTCGCCCAATTCATGTTGTGCCTCTTCAAGCACTTTGGCCTGTGCGGGTGTCAAAGAATCATGATCCAGCGGACCCAGTGTGCGGCTGATGCTGATGTGTTTGCCCAAGGTACCGAAGCCTTGTGCCACCACATCAAAAATGGTGTCGTCGTGTTCCTGTGGCACGGCCTGTTCAAGGCAAGTCATGCGCAGGCCGTCCTGTTTGATCACCAGGCCGTCTTCGGGTGTGGTTTCCCCGGTCAAAATGCGAAACAAGGTACTTTTGCCCGTGCCGTTTCGGCCCACCAAGGCCACGCGTTCACGCTCTTCAATTGAAAAATCAACCTGATCCAGCAGCACGGTGGTACCAATGCGGTACGTAGCGCCCTTCAAACCCAACAACATATGTATTCCTTTCGTATTTATTTGGCGGTGGCCAGTGCCAATGCGCAGCACAAGGCGGCATCGGGGGTGAATTGCCAGTCATTGATTGCTTCAATGCAGGCCTCGCTTGTCATTAACTGGAATGCGCCTACTTCGCCATCGCGATTCCGGGGTCGACGCCCCTGCTTCAACTGGCCCCGAAACAGCATGACTGTTTCGTGATGCCAGCCACCATACAGCAAGGGGCGGCTTAACACCAGTTCATGGGGGGGCAACGGTTCAATCCATGCAAAATCGTCTGAATTCAACCCTGCTTCCTCGTTTAGTTCACGCCATAGGGTGCTGTCTAGGCTCTCTGCGCTGGCAATACCGCCCGCAGCCAGGTTGTCAAGCATGCCGGGATTCTCGTGCTTGCTCATGGCGCGCACGCCGGTCCACACGCAACCTTTGTGATTCTCAACATGCACATGCACGGCGCGGCTGCGAAATCCAAGCGTTTTGAACAAGGCCCGCTCAGCGGTGGCCAATACTTCACCCAGTGAATTCATCACCAGTTGCTCTTCATGCCGCCAGCCAGGCACCAAGCCCATGGCTTTCAGCATGTTGCCAGCGCTCGCCAGTTTGGCGCTCAGTGCTTGTGGCCCGGAGGTGTGGGTACACTCAATACCCAGGCTGGTGACTGTGCAGGTCAAGCCCGCCGCGTTGAATACCTTCTCAAAGGTTTGCTGGTGTTGGGTGTCCCAATGGCCCAAGTGCTCGCCATTGAGCAACCACGGGGTAAATTGCTGCGCCATCGCGCAGGTATCGTCCCTCCAGCGGCTGACAAATGGTTGAAATTGCACTGGCAGGGTGTTTTGCAACCAGGCTTTGCTCGCGTCAATCATGGCACGGCCTTCAGGTTTGAATCAGCTTTTTGGTGTTTTGAATACTCATCAAAATACCCGCACCCATTCCCAGCGTAACCATGGCCGTACCGCCGTAGCTCATCAGTGGCAGGGGAACTCCAACCACTGGCAAAATACCGCTGACCATACCAATGTTCACAAAGGCATAGGTGAAAAAAATCAAGGCCATGGCACCGGCCATCAGGCGTGAAAACAAAGTGGGTGCATTGCCGGCAATCACCAGGCCCCGAATAATCAGGCAGGTGTAGAGCGTCAACAGAACCAGGCAGCCCAGCAAGCCAAACTCCTCGGCGAGTACTGCAAAAATAAAGTCTGTCGTGCGTTCGGGAATAAATTCAAGGTGTGTTTGGGTACCCTGCAAAAAACCTTTGCCGGTAAATCCACCCGAGCCCACTGCCACGGTGGATTGAATAATGTGAAACCCCTTGCCAAGTGGGTCTTGCGTGGGGTCCAGCAGGGTGAGCACCCGCTGGCGCTGGTAGTCGTGCATTAATGTCCAGAACAGGGGAAGACTGGCCAAAAACAAGCCAGTGAGCCAAGCGATCACTTTCCACGACAAACCTGCAAAGAAAATGACAAAGAAGCCTGAGCCCAACACCAGCAGGGCAGTTCCCAAGTCGGGTTGTTTGAGAATCAAAATGCCCGGAATGGCCAAAATCACTGAAGCCACGGCGAATTCTCGCCAGCCAGATACGTTCTCCCGCTGCTGGAAAAACCAGGCCAGCATCAGCGGCATGGAAATTTTCATGATTTCCGAGGGCTGGATCCGGATAAAACCCAGGTTTAGCCAACGCTGCGCCCCTTTGGAAATGTCGCCGAACAATTCAACAGCAACCAGCAAAATGACTCCAACGACGTACAGAGGCACAGCGATTCGCATCAAAAACTGGGGTTTCAGGTTAGCCGTTACCCACATCACCATGAATGCAATCAGCAAATTGCGCGAATGGTCTATAAATCGACCCTCGAAATCGAATGCAGCGCTGTACTGGGTGATCAAGGCAAACACAACCAAAGACAGCAAAATCGTACTGAGCACCGGATCAAACACGGTCAGGAATGGTTTGATGCGTGGCCAAATGGGTTCGCGCTGAATGGCACGGGCTCGGTTCACGGCTGTGGCTCCAGATTGGTCGTTTGGCTGGCTGCCGGTTCGGGGGTCTCAGACAGTGGCAATGCGACGGAGGGGTTGTTCTCTGCTTCAATCTGCCAATAAGTGTCCAACACTTTTTTAATGGCAGGCGCCGCAGACTGACTGCCAAATCCACCGTTCTCTACAATGGCGGCCAAGGCAATTCTCGGTTGTTCCATGGGTGAAAATGCAATAAACCAGCCGTGGTCTCGCAGTCGCTCTGCCGAGGCTGCACGGTCTTTGTAGGTTTCGCCCTGCTTGAGTCCAAACACCTGCGCTGTTCCTGTTTTGCCGGCCACTTCGTAGCTGACGTCCCTGAAAACCCCGCGAGCTGTGCCTTCCAGCACCGCGCCTCGCATGCCCAACTTGACTGAGTCCACATGCCGTTGTTGCAAGTTTAGCTGTTTAAAAGCTTCCAGTGGTTTTTCGGTCACTTGGCCGTTGACCGGGTTCTGGAAGGCCCGAACCAGCCGAGGTGTCGCGTTCATGCCGCCACTGGCCAGCACCGCTGTTGCGTGGGCCAATTGTAGCGGGGTGTAGTTGTTGTAGCCTTGCCCAATCGCCACTGAAATGGTTTCGCCCGAGTACCAACGCTGCGCCTCGGCTTTCTTGAAGGCGCCTGCTTTCCATTCTCGAGAGGGAAGTACACCCGTGCGTTCGCCATCCAGGTCAATACCGGTGCGCGAGCCAAAACCAAAGCGACCCATGAACTCCGAAATAATATCGATGCCCATCTCGCTGCCCAGCATGTAGTAGTAGGTGTTGCACGACTCGGCAATTGATTTGTACATGTCCACCATGCCGTGGCCGCCAATTTTGTCGTCCATGAATCGGCGTGAGCCAAAATCAAAATAACCGGGGTCGCGCAGCGTGCTCGATGCGGTGCGGAACCCCCGCTCCAATGCAGCCAGCGCCATGAATGGTTTGAAAGTGGAGCCGGGCGGGTAGGTGCCTGCCAAGGGGCGGTTCAACAGTGGGCGGTCAATGCTTTCATTGAGCAATTTCCAGTTTTCGGAATCAATGCCTTCCACAAACAGGTTGGGGTCAAAACTGGGCGCACTCACCATGGCCAGAATGTCGCCATTGCGCGGGTCGATTGCCACCAGAGCGCCTCGTTTGCCTTCCAGTGCCTTCTCAGCCGCTTCTTGCAGGCGGATATCAATCGACAGCATCAGGTTTTCGCCAGGTACAGCAGGTGAACGCGACAACACGCGCACGGCTCGGCCGCCCGCGGAAGTTTCTACCTCTTCAAAGCCGGTTCGCCCATGCAGCTCAGTTTCATAGCGCTTCTCAAGTCCGTCTTTGCCAATGTAGGCAGTACCCCGATAGTTGTTGGTTTGGTCCAGTTCTTCGATTCGTTCCTGATCACGCGCAGAGATCCGACCAATGTAGCCCAGCAAGTGTGCGGCATGAGGACCGTAAGGGTACTGACGGAAAAGGCGTGCGCGAATTTCAACGCCTGGGAACCGGAAACTTTGCACCGCGAAACGGGCGACTTCTTCATCGGTGAGGCGCGTGCGAATCGGGATGGATTCAAACCGTTTGGATTCCGCGCGCAGTTTTTTGAATCGTCTGCGGTCCAGTGCTGAAATTTCTACAATTTTGCCCAACTCGTCGATCATCTCGTTCAGATTGTCGATTTTCGAAGGCGTGATTTCCAGCGTGTAGGCCGAGTAATTGTTGGCCAGTACCACGCCATTGCGGTCCAGAATCAGGCCCCGGTTCGGCACCAGTGGAACAATTGTAATTCGGTTGTCTTCTGCTTTGGATTGGTACTTCTCGTAGCTGATGACCTGCAACCACAACAAGCGCGCTATCAACACAAAAAACAGCAGCACCACAAAGAGCCCGGCCAGAAACAACCGGAACCGGAACTGTTTGATGGCTTGTTCTGGGTGGTTAAACTCGGTCATATCGGGCGGTCGTTGTCACGGTTTTCCGGAAGCTTTTGTGGGGCCAGCAACAAGAACTGTGTCAGCGGCCACAAGGCGGCTGTTAGCACGCTCTCCGCGAAAACCCAGGCACCCGGGAAGCTGCCACCGAACATCACCCGAATCACGACCGTGATCGCCTGGGCAGCCAGCAGTAACGGGAAAATATGGGCCGCTTGCATCATCGGGGAAAACCACATCACCCGGCGGTGAATGGTAATTGCGAAGTAAGACAGCAGGGTGTAGGCCAAAGCATGTTCACCAAACACGCTGGCCGAATGCACGTCGACTGCTGCGCCAAAGCACCAGGCCACGCCAATTCCGATTCGTCGCGGTTGTCGAATATTCCAGAACACAAGCACCAAAGCCAGTAAATCAGGGGTGACCCAATTTCGGTCGATAGGAATGAACTTGAACAGCAACGCCGCAAGCAAAGAGAATGCGATGAACCATGGGTTCACCGGACGCAAAATTTCGGAGTTGCCAAACGGGTTAATTGCCATTGCCAGCCTCCGTGGTGTTTTTCGGATTGGGGGCGGTGGCGGGTGCTGCGTTGGTTGCGGGTGTGCTGGCCGATCCTGTGTTCGGTGCAATATTCCCCGGCATGGGTGCACTGGTGGCTGGCTGCACGTCGGTTGCAATTTTTTCGCGGAAGGTGTCGAGCACCAGCACAAACCGGTGTCGCTCTACGCCGGCAATGGGTTCACAAAAAATACTGGCAAAGGCATAACGCGAATTTCGTTCGACCCGGATGACCCTCGCCACGGGAATTCCTCTGGGGTATACGCCGTCAAGCCCCGATGTCACCAGCAGGTCATTGTTTTCAATGTCGGCGTTGGCGGCCATGAAGCGAAGTTCAATCAGCCCGCCGTCCAGCCCGCCATAAGCCACGCTGCGAATGCCATTCCTCAGGTTTTCAACGGGGATAATCTGTTCTTTGTCGGTGATCAGGCTGACCTCGGCCCGGCTTGGAAATGCACGGGTCACCTGGCCCAACAAGCCCAATTCGTCGATCACCGGCATGCCTTCCTTCACACCCTGAATCAAACCCTTGCCAATGATGATTTTGCGTGAGAACGGGTCGCGCGCGTCGCTGACGATCTCGCTGAGTATGGAGCGCTTTACTTTCAGTGTGTTGCCCACATTCATGAGTTTGCGCAGCTTTTCGTTTTCCTGGCGCAAGGTTTCGAGTTCGTGCAGACGTTGCTTGTCTTGGAGCTGCTCGAGAATCAGGGTTTTGTTTTCAGATTGAAGTGTGTTGAGTGAAGTCAGGTAATCAACCCCACTCTGGCTCCACTCAATGGGCAGACTGGCAATTTTTTGTAGAGGGTACAGTACGGTGCCCACCGCCTTGCGCACTACTTCCATCGCGGCAAAGCGTGAGTCAAGAAACAGCAAACCCACCGACAGTGCGACAAAAAAGGCCAGCCGCACGCGTGCGGATGGACCTTGTTTGAACAACGGTGGTGGTGTGTACTCCATAGGCTTTTAGCCGGTTCAATGCAGGGGCTATGTGACAAGCCGGAGTTCGAACCGTTTTACGTTACTTACTCACTGGTGAAAATGGTGCCCAATTTGTCCATGCGTTCCAGCGCAAGGCCGCAACCGCGAACCACGCAAGTCAGCGGGTCTTCAGCTACATGCACTGGCAAACCGGTTTCTTCCATCAGCAGGCGATCCAGGTCGCGCAGCAATGCGCCGCCACCGGTCAGCATCATTCCGCGTTCGGCGATGTCGGCGCCCAATTCGGGAGGTGTTTGTTCCAGAGCAGACTTCACCGCGGACACAATCGCGTTCAGGGGTTCTGTCAAGGCTTCCAGAATTTCATTTGAAGAAATCGTGAAACGGCGCGGAATGCCCTCGGACAAATTGCGGCCAGTCACTTCCATGTCCTTTACTTCCGAGCCGGGGAATGCCGAACCAATTTGTTTCTTGATGGCTTCCGCAGTGGGTTCACCGATCATCATGCCGTAGTTGCGGCGAATATAGCTGATGATGGCTTCATCAAACTTGTCGCCACCCACGCGCACACTGCCTGCGTACACCATGCCACCCAGGGAAATAATGCCCACTTCAGTGGTGCCACCACCAATGTCGACCACCATTGAGCCTGAGGCCTCTGAGACCGGAAGGCCGGCGCCAATTGCCGCTGCCATCGGTTCCTCGATCAGGTAAACTTGAGAAGCACCTGCGCCCAACGCGCTTTCGCGAATGGCACGGCGCTCTACTTGAGTAGAACCACAGGGTACGCAAATGATGATTCTGGGGCTGGGTGAAAACAGGCGGCTTTCATGAACCATCTTGATGAACTGCTTGAGCATTTGCTCAGTCACGGTGAAGTCGGCAATCACGCCGTCTTTCATGGGGCGGATGGCCTCGATATTGCCAGGCACCTTACCCAACATTTGCTTGGCCTCCAGGCCAACCGCAGTGATGGTTTTTTTGCCATTGGGGCCACCTTCCTGCCGGATGGCAACCACGGAAGGCTCGTCGAGAACGATGCCTTTGGTGCGGGCATAAATTAGCGTGTTGGCCGTGCCCAAGTCGATGGCCAAATCGTTTGATAAGTAGCTGCGTAGAAACCCAAACATGGTGATGTTCTAACCTGTGTTGTGTAGTTGGAGAGCTGCCAAGCCCGCGAAGCTCAAAGTTGTCTAGAAGTTGTCCGGTTCGCCACTATTTATGGGACTTCACTTGTCAAGTGGCGTAACTACCGATGATAACCTATAAAATAAGCAGACTTTGATCAACACAGACTTTCACCAAGCGGCTTTTGCATCAATTAGAAGCGATGCTCAGGCCTGCTGGTCGGCGGAGAAAATTTATGTCCCTGGATTCCGGACAAATTGCGAAAATTGCAGCGTTGTCGCGCCTTAAGCTGGCGCCTGAGCAAGCCCAGGCCCTGGAGCAGCAACTGAACAATATTATGCAATTGGCCGATCGTTTGAGCAGCGAAAACACCGAAGGTGTCGAGCCACTCTCGCACCCCCTTGCATTGATTCAGCCGGTGGCCCTGCGTCTTCGGGAAGACGCAGTGACCGAGGCTGACAATCGCACTGCCAATATGGTCAACGCACCGGCCGCCGAGAAAAGTTTGTTTTTGGTGCCCAAGGTTATTGAGTAATCGGTGATCAAGAATTCAGTCCCCTAATTTAAGAAAATTCGATATTGGAATGTGGTTTTAAGCATGTCATCCAGAATTCAAAGTATTTCCCAGCTGCGCGCCTTGCTGG
>NZ_LUJK01000067.1 GCF_001601825.1 Limnobacter sp. CACIAM 66H1
GAACAGCGGCAATTTTAATATTTTTCATGATGATCTCCTGATTGACTCGAATTGGAGGGTTGTTTTTCTAAACCCATGCCTTCAGTCTAGTCAGGGGCACATGTCAGCTACCTTCCCGGTACATTACAAATATTTAATCTTCACCAAATTCGGGGTGGTTATACTGTGCTTCGGTGCACCAAATGAAGACAATTCAATGAAACTGCTTTTGATCGAAGACGACCTGCGGCTGGCCGATTACCTGAAGAAGGGACTGACCGAAGAAGGTTTTGTGGTCGATTTGGCACGCAACGGGATTGACGGTTTGCATTTGGCCACCCAAGGCCTTTACGACGTGATCATTCTTGATGGCATGTTGCCCGACATTGATGGTTTGGCCGTATTAAGTGCGTTACGCCAATCCAAAAGTATTCCGGTACTGATGCTTACCGCCCGCGCCATGGTTGAAGACAGGGTGAGCGGCCTGAAGGCCGGTGCAGATGACTACCTGGTGAAACCCTTTGCGTTTTCCGAGCTCGTGGCCAGGCTTCACGCCCTGGGGCGCCGAACTTCAACAGTTGCAGCAGAGAGCCAAACAACCGTATTGACCCTGCTGGACCTGGAGTTGGATGCGGTGCGCCGCACGGCCAAACGCGGCGGCAAGGATTTGCGGCTAACGGCCAAGGAATTTTCATTGCTGTGGCTGCTGCTTCGCCGCAAGGGAGAAGTGATTAGCCGCACCGAAATTGCAGAACTGATTTGGGACATGCATTTTGACAGCGAAACCAATGTGATCGATGTGGCCATTCGCAGGTTGAGGATCAAGCTGGACGACCCTTACGAAATTCCGCTGCTTCATACCATTCGGGGCATGGGGTATGTTCTTGAGATTCGGGCGCAGGGCAAGGAGTGACCGTGAAATCAATTTCCAGAGCCACCATCGGTTTGACCAGCTCCGTCAGTGTACTGGGCGTGGTTTTACTCGCAGTGCTTGTGTATTGCTGCATCCACTTTTGGCAGGCCAAGCAACAGGAAGAAACCGCCAACCGCGCGCTTCATGCAGTTGAACACCTTTTACTAAAACCTGCTTCCGAATATTCACCCGAAGACGTGAAACATGGCCTGGAAGAAGTGTTGGGAGGGCAAGGTCGAACCCAAGCCCGCGTTGTTGACAGCCAGGGCAATCGCATGTTCGGGCCAGAGGTGTTCTTCAACGGAGAGGGATCTGTTCGGGAATTCTCTCAAGTGTTTGAAACCGAACTTCCCCAACTGCAAGCCAAACGGGTTGAACTGGCGGTAAGCACCGTAGACGACGAACGTTTTCTGAACTTCATTTCAGGAATTTTTGCATCGTCCATCGTGTTGTGGATCCTGGTGTCGGTGTTGATCAGTATGCGACTGATTCGCCTGGTTTTGCGCCCCATCAATCGACTGACAGAACGCATTCACAATTTGGGGCCACGCTCGCTTGATGTTGTGCTGGACGACCACAAGGCCCCGCTTGAATTGCGACCCTTCATCGACGGATTCAACCGCTTACTGGGGCAACTGCGCGAGAACCGGGAGCAATTGAAACTGTTCAACAGCAATGTTGCACATGAATTGAATACACCACTGTCGAGCTTGACCATTAGCCATGAGCTGCTTCAACGCCGCAAACTGATTGAAGGTGAGGACCTTCAAAAAATTGTCGGTGATCACCTCGACGAACTCGACCGCATGGCACGAATTATTCGCAGCATGCTGTTTCTGGCCAATGCAAACCAGGGCAGAGAACTGCAACTTCAACCTGTGCCAAGTCTTCGTCAGTTGGTGATATCAGTCGCGGAATACCTTGAACAGTTGGCCGAAGACAGAGATCTTCGCATCACAGTTAAAAGCGATGCCACGGTGGAGGCTGAAACCGAATTGATTAAACGAGCAGTGAGCAATTTGCTGTCCAATTCAATTCGGTATGCGCAGGCCAACACAGAAATTATCGTACACATTACCCGAGAAGCAGAGAGGGTGTGGATCAAGGTTTCGAATGAAGGCCCGACAATTGACCCAGTCAAACTGAACCGTTTGTTTGAACCCTTTTTTCGTGCTGAAGAGGGGCGAAGTGACACTGGGAGCAATCACGGACTTGGCCTGGCCATTGTGGCTGCAATTGCGAAACTGCATGGTGGTGATGTGTTTGCAAGCAGCGAAAATCAAGTTACGGTAATTGGCTTTTCGATTCGCCGCGCTCTCCGATGTAGCATTCTCCCATCCACTTGACTAATTGCCGAGCGGATGGAAATTGTCTTTTCAAAAAACTATTTTTGAATTTTCGTGACCACGATTTTACCGTTTACTTTTTCGGCCTGAAATTTGACCTGATCACCCACCTTGACCGTGGAAAGCATTGCTGGGTCCGCAACCTTGAATACCATGGTCATCCCAGGCATTCCGAGATTATCAAGCGGTCCATGCTTCAGCGTGACCGTACCTTGAGCAGTATCAATCTTCTTGACTTCGCCATCGGTCATGGCCATGTCTGCGCCCTTGGTGTCATTCATGTTTTTCATTCCATCCATTCCCTGCATGCTTTGATTACCCATGCCTTTCATATCAGCCATGCCGGGGTCAGCTGCAAAGGCAGAAAAGGTCGATGCGGCGGTCAAGATCAAAGCCATTCCCAATTTATTCATTTGTTTCGTATATTTCATTGCTAAACCTCTCATGTGGTGTGTATGGGTGTTGTTTCATTGAAACTTACAGTGCAAGTTCACGAACCCAGAATACTGCCTGAAGCCCTTCAATTGCCTGACTTTTTCATTACATGTTTGACCGATTCACTCACCTGAATCGGTCCAGAAGTTTTGGGTTCAAAAAATCAACCGCAAACCAACCCGGTATTCTGTAATCGGAGAAAGATTCGAGCCACTTTGGGTTTCTGGATAAAGTGTTCGACTCACTTCAATGTAGGGAGCAAATTTTCGGCTGAACTCGTAGCGTGCCTGCACACCAAAATCCGCCTGATACAAGCCACTTGCCACTTCCTCACTAAGATTTGAGGCAGACCATTCGCCATTGATGAATGGCCGCAGAATAAACCGGTTTGTCATCAGAAAATCATTCTCAAAACGGGTACGCGCAAGCACTTTACCGTCGCTTCTGACAAACATCTGCAAATCCACATCAAACGCATAGGGCGCAAGGCCTCGCAAGCCAATTACGGCATAGTCTTCGCCCACAGGCTTTGAGTCGTGGCGGATACCGCCCTGCAAATCCCAAAATGGTGCAATGTAGCGACTGTACAGCGCCTGGGTTTCTACTACTTCGGTGTTGCCTTGGCGGCGTTCACCATCAAAACGCCATGCGAATCGATTGTAGTCCCCACCAATCCAGCCTTCTGCACCGAGAAGTTGAATTGAACCCGGTTGATTTCTGACTTTTCCGCTATCCACTTCAATTAACGTGTAAGAGTAAATTGATTCATCTTCCATCGCCATCGCAGGCATTGAGACGGCCCCAACAGCAACCACACCCAACACTCCCAGAGAACGAATCCACTGGAACGACCAGGTTGATTTGTATGAACGAACATTGCGGTTCATTACGCCACCTCCATCAGTTGAAACATGCCCGCGGCAGCGTGATAAAACAAATGGCAATGGAAAGCCCACACACCCTCATCCTCGTAAGTTGCGTCTACTTCGACAGTCTGTGCAGGGGCCACAATCACCGTATGCTTTCTGGGCGCAAATTCACCGTTTCCGTTAACCAGTTCCATAAATACTCCATGCAAATGCATGGGGTGTTCCATCATTGTGGTATTTACAAACTTGATCCTGAAGCGCTCGCCCAATTTCACTTTGAATGGTGTTGAGTCCGAAAACTTTTTATCGTTAATACTCCAGAAGTAGCGGTTCATATCCCCTGTCAGGCGAACCAATATTTCCCGCTGTGGAGGACGGGGGTCTTTGTTAGGCTCCAGCGATCGCAAATGTTGATAAGCAAGTCGACGCAGACCGTCTTTATCTGGGGCAACAACAATGCGCGCGGAGGGCACCTCCGCCACTTTGGCTGGAGCCATGTCCATTCCCGGCATCGTGTCTTGATCTGGAACAGGGGCAGTAGATTCAGACATGTTGTTCATGTCCATGCCCGCCATTGAGTCCACAGCGGGGCCTTCGTTGGGCTGTGGCATCGACATGCCTTTCATGCTGTCGTTGGTTTGTGTCGATGAAGGTTCAGGCATTGTGCCATCTCCCATACTGGCCATTCCGTCCATGGCCCCCATGCCCATGTCAGCCATGGTTCGAACGGGGTAAGGTCCCTGAGATGGAACTTCCGCACTCATGCCTGCCCTCGTCGCAAGCGTGCCTCGAGCGTATCCGATGCGAGCAATGGTCGGTGCGAAAATGGTGTACGGCTTGTCCTCTTTGGGTTCGACAATCACATCATAGGTTTCACCGTTGCCAATGCGGAACTCATCCACCTGAACAGGTTGAACATTCTGACCATCGGCCTGCACGATCATCATGGGCAGCCCGGGAATCTGGAAATCGTATAGGTTCATGGGTGACGCATTGATCACGCGAAGCCGCACACGCTCACCGGGTTTGAACAATGCCGTCCAGTTTTGATCTGGGCGCAGACCGCCCATGAGAAATGACCATTCCTCACCGCCATCACTGTAATCGGTGGGGTCCATTCGCATTTTCCCCCACTCCATCCGATCTGCCCAAATTGCTTTGCGTGTCGCCTCATCAGGCGCGTCTGCAAGCTGCTTCAGGAATTGGGGCGTTGTAATGCGCCGATAGTTGTAATAGCCGTCTACCTTCTTCAGATTCGCAAGCACTTGTGCAGGAGAGTCATCATTCCAGTCGGACAATACAACCACATAATCCCGGTCATACTGAAAGGGCTCGGGCTCACGGGGTTCTACAATCAGTGGCGCAAACATGCCTGCAGCTTCTTGCAGGCCTGCATGGCTGTGGTACCAGTAAGTACCGCTTTGGCGCAGTGTGTAGCGATACGTGAAGGTTTCTCCCGGAAGAATTCCAGGAAAGGTAACGCCCGGCACACCATCCTCGGAATTCGGCACCAGCAGGCCATGCCAATGAATGGCTGTGGCCTCATCGAGCTTGTTGGTTACATTGACAGTAACCTCATCGCCTTCCAGAAACCGTAACAAAGGCCCCGGCATCGTGCCGTTCAAGGTAATCGCACTGGCCTCGCGGCCGGTGATATTGATCTTCGTGTTTGCGATGGTCAAGTCAAACTGCTTGGCAGGGCGCCCCTTGGGAATCTCGACTGCGGTAATTGCCCCAAAAGCAGGATCCCAAGGCAGCAAGGCTGCGGCCCCTAAGGCACTGCTTTGTAGCAGGAACTTTCGCCTGAAAGCATTAAGCTGTTGATGTTGAATTGTTTTTGTTTGCTTCATACCAAAGATCTCCAGTTGGCTTTTCCTTAAAATGCCATGTGATGGGCAAAAAGTCGCTTAACTCATGTCTCGTTAAAACCACATCCGTCCAAATACCTCATCCTTATTCACCACCAAATGCTTGAGTGCGGCCAATACATGGATGGCCACGAACACCACCAAAACCCAAGCCGTCAATTCGTGAATATAAAAAAGTTGATCGGATAGCGCAGGGTTCTGAGCCACCAAGCGCGGGATTTCGATGCCGAAAAAAAGCGGTGCCCTCCTCGCTCAAAGAGGCAGCAGCAAATCCCGTGAGCGGCATTAAAATCATGGCAGCGTACAACAGACCATGCGTAAACTGCGATACAACCAATTGCCATGTTGGCTGATGCGTTGCGAATGTTGGCGGCTTGTGGGTTAAACGCCACGCAGTGCGCAAAGCAATAAGCACAAATGCAATCAACCCCAGGGATTTATGCAAATTGAAATACCACTCACTGCCCGGCTGGCCCTCAATATCCATCATGTACCAGCCCAGTCCGACCAAAATCACAATCAGGAACGTCAATGTCCAGTGAAGAAAAACAGCAGGCTTGCTGTAACGATTCAGGGTAGATTGAATTGAATAACTCTCTGTATTTATACCCACGCAATTTCTCCGCAAGATCGACAAGTGTGTTTTTTACTTTGTATAAAGATTGTCGAAAATTGAAAACACAGGCAAGTTTTTTTGAAAGCCAAGAAAATTTCTGCATTCATTCATTTTGAGTCTCGAAGAGGTTACAGATACGCGGCACAAATTGACAGCGACCAAATTGCCGTGGTGTAATCTGAGAATGTATCGCTCATTTATCCTCACGTTGCTCATGTTTCTGCTGCCGCTCCAGGCCTCTTGGGGCTCGGTGGCGGATTACTGCGCGCATGGTGAGCTTGTTCAACAAACAGCACATTTTGGCCACCATCAAGATGAACATCATGCCCACAATGGCCAAACGGATGCAGGTGACGATCAAGATAGCCAATATCCGCAAAACCACGACCATTCGCATTCATCCAGCTTTATCGGCTTTTCGGCTGACAACGCGAACGGCGTGATCATTGATTTCAGTTCACCCCAACAGGTGCTGAGCACTTCTAAGTATTCCTTTTTCTGTCAAACCCGCCCTGAACGCCCCAAGTGGCCTGTGTCTGCCTGATTACGGCGACACGACACCTGTCTTTACACCTTATTAAACGACTGCGTTAATTCGTCTCGCCGATTCTTTCCTTTGTACACCGGAGAAATCGATGCGAAAAATATTGCTAACGCTGGCTGCGACCGCGTTGCTGCCCAGTGCCGCCATGGCTCAGGGCAACACCCCCGAATACACCAGCAATGGGCTGAATTCCCCATCCGGGCAAGCCAGCTTGCCGCGAACAACAAACCTTACTTTGAACACCGCACTTGAAAGGGCCTATGCGGCAAACCCTGAACTGGCAGCGGCCCGAAATGCGCTGCTGGCACAAGACGGCACCATACGCCAGGCTGAAACCCGCCCCAACCCCGAGTTGCAGGCCCTGGTTGAAGACACGCGAAGTGCAACCCGCACCAGCACCCTGCAACTGAACCAGCGCATTGAACTGGGCGGAAAGCGTTCTGCACGAATTGATGCAGCCGAGCGCGGCAAGAACGTTGCTGAAGCTGACCTTGCCATGGTGCGGGCCACCCTGCAAACCGAAGTCACCTCTGCTTTTTACGACACGCTGGTTGCACAGGAACGTGTGCGGCTTGCCCAATCTTCCATCGACCTGGCACAAAGCGCCCAGCGTGCTGCACAAAAAAGGGTTGAAGCAGGCAAGGTATCGCCTGTCGAGGCCACCAAAGCGGGCATTGCATTGGCTGGCGCACGCGTGGATTATGCACGCGCTGAAAGTGCGCTGAAATCGTCTAAAAAACGTTTGGCCACCGCCATGGGAGAATCCCGGGTCGGTTTTGAAACCGTTGAAGGCAATCTTGAAAACCTGCCCGAGCTGCCCGCCATCGAGACACTGGAAGACAGGTTGCAGCAATCGCCTGCATACCGGAAAGCCCAAATTGAAGTGGACCGCCGCAAGGCCATTAGCGAGGTTGAACGCAGCAAAGGCGTACCCGATGTGACGGTGAGCCTTGGTGGGCGAAAAAATCAGGAACTTGGCTTGAACCAGGCCATTTTTGGGGTATCCATTCCCATCCCTGTTTTTGACCGCAACCAGGGCAACTTGCTTGAATCACTGCGACGCGCCGACCAGGCCAAAGATGAACTGACAGCAACGCAATACCGCTTGTCTCGCGATTTACAAGCCGCATACGAAAACCTGAGCGCGTCCCGCGAGGAATTCCTGGCCTTGCGTGACAGCATTTTGCCCAGTGCAGAAAGCGCCTACAACGCTGCAAGCAAGGGTTTCGAGATGGGCAAGTTCAGTTTTCTGGAAGTGCTGGACGCACAACGCACCCTGTTTGATGCCATGGCGCAAAGCCAGCAATCGCTCGCCCAATCCCACCGGTATGCCGCCGAACTGCAAGGGATTCTTGGGCAAACACCAGCCAATATTCAGTAGGACCACTTAATCATGAAACGCAATTTCAGCAAGAAACAAATCATTTCCATCGCCCTGCTTGTTGCAGTGGGTGCCCTGCTGCCAGCCCTTGTTTTAACCACAGGCAATTCCCAGCCTGGGCAAACCAATGGCACACAACTTGAACAAGCCAACCCCAATGAACCTGTCAAAGGACCCAAAGGGGGCAAGTATTTCGCGCAAGACGGCTACGGGGTCGAAGTGACCATTTTTGAGGACGGCGTAGAACCCGAGTTCAGAATTTACACCTACAAAGACAACGCCTTGCTGCCTCCAGAAGCCACCAAGGCAAGTATTGAACTTGAGCGCCTAGGCCGACAGCCGCAAACCATTAACTTTGCACCTGCAAACAATTTTTTGCGCGGCGATGCCGTGGTGTTTGAGCCCCATTCATTCCGTGTTGCCGTGAATGCGCAACATGAAGGCAAGCAATACCGCTTCGCTTATGACCAGATCGAGTTCCGAATCGACATGAGCGCCGAACAAATGAAACAAAGCGGCATTGAACTGGCCACAGCCGGCCCAGCCAAAATCAAAAGCAGCATTGAGTTGATCGGCGAAATCCAGTTCAACAGCGACAACACGGTACGCGTGGTGCCACGCTTGAGTGGCATTGTGGAATCTGCCCCCGTGAACGCGGGTGATCAGGTTAAAAAGGGACAAGTGCTGGCCGTAATTTCCAGCCAAACCCTGGCAGACCAGCGAACCGAGTTGCTGGCAGCGCAAAAACGCCTGGCATTGGCCAACACCACATTCGAGCGGGAAAAGAAACTGTGGGAAGACAAAATATCAGCCGAGCAAGATTATCTGCAAGCGCGCAATACCAAGCAAGAGGCTGAAATTGCAGTGCTGAACGCACGGCAAAAGCTCGCCTCGATCAATGGCGGCGCCACCATTGGAAGCCAACTGACCCGCTATGAAATTCGGTCACCGATATCAGGCACCGTGGTGGAAAAAAACATTGCTTTGGGGCAGGCGTTGAAAGAAGACGCCAACATTTTCACGGTGGCCGATTTGTCCACCGTGTGGGCCGAAATGACGATTTACCCCAAAGACCTGAACACAGTGAAGGTAGGCCAGCAAGCCACCGTGAAAGCCACGGCATTTGAATCGGAAAGCGTGGGCAAAGTGGCGTATGTGGGTTCCCTGGTGGGTGAACAAACCCGCACCGCCACTGCACGCATTGTGTTGCCGAACCCCGATTCTGTGTGGCGCCCCGGCCTGCCAGTGAAAGTTGAACTGGTGGCCGAGGAAAGTGAAGTACCGGTTGCCATTTCAACCGAAGCCCTTCAAACCATTCTGGATGGACCGGCCGTGTTTGGCCGCTATGGCCAACAGTTTGAGGCACGCCCGGTTGAACTGGGCCGCAGCGATGGCAAAACCGTTGAAGTGTTGGGCGGCCTGTACGCGGGTGAGCAATACGCGGCAACCAACAGCTTCCTGATCAAGGCGGACATCGGCAAATCAGGGGCAAGCCATGACCATTGATTCAACGCTTGCCCACATCTGCACCACCCTTTGCCAATGCACGCAAACAGAGGAAGTACCGAATCATGTTTGAAAAAATAATCCGTTTCGCCATCGAACAACGATGGTTTGTGATGCTGGGAACCGTGGGCCTGATTGCCCTGGGTATTTACAGTTATCAAAAATTGCCAATCGACGCTGTACCCGACATTACCAACGTTCAGGTTCAAATCAACACCTCCGCACCAGGCTACTCGCCGCTGGAGTCTGAACAGCGCATTACCTTTCCCATTGAAACTGTGATGGCCGGTTTGCCCGGTCTGCAGGAAACCCGTTCGATTTCACGCTACGGCCTGTCGCAGGTCACCGTGATTTTCAAGGAAGGCACCGACATTTATTTCGCACGCCAACTGGTCAATGAACGCGTTCAGCAAACCAAGGGGCAACTGCCCGCCGGAATCGATCCCGCGATGGGGCCAATTTCCACGGGTTTGGGTGAAATTTTCATGTGGACCGTGGAAACCAAAGAAGGTGCAGTAAAGGAAGACGGCACACCGTATACCCCCACTGATCTTCGCGAAATTCAAGACTGGATTATCAAACCCCAACTGCGAAATGTACCCGGCGTGACCGAAATCAACACCATTGGCGGTTACGCGAAAGAATTTCAGATTGCCCCCTTGCCTGACAAACTGGTTGCCCAAGGTATTTCCCTAGACGATCTGCTGCGGGCTGTTGAACAAAATAACAGCAACGTGGGTGCGGGTTATATCGAGAAACGGGGTGAACAGTATTTGATCCGCGCACCGGGACAACTCAACAACATTGCCGACATTGAAAACGTGATTGTGTCAAACCGCGCCGGTGTGCCCATTCGTATTAAAGATGTTGCGCAGGTTTACATTGGCAAAGAACTTCGCACCGGCGCCGCCACAGAAAATGGCAGAGAGGTGGTGCTGGGCACGGTGTTCATGCTGATTGGTGAAAACAGTCGCGTGGTGTCGCAAGCGGTGTCAAAAAAACTGGAAGAAGTAAACCGGAACCTGCCGGAAGGGGTAGTTGCGCAAACCGTTTACGACCGCACGGTGCTGGTGGACAAAGCCATCAACACCGTGAAAAAAAACCTGATTGAAGGCGCCATTCTGGTAATTGCAATCCTGTTTCTTTTTCTGGGCAATATTCGCGCGGCCATCATCACGGCGATGGTAATTCCACTGTCCATGCTGTTCACGTTTTTTGGCATGGTCAATAACGGGGTTAGTGCCAACTTGATGAGCCTGGGCGCACTGGATTTCGGCATCATCATTGACGGTGCCGTGGTCATTGTTGAAAACTGTGTGCGCCGCTTGGCCCATGCACAAACCAAAGCGGGGCGAACACTCACGCGCAAGGAACGCTTTCATGAAGTGTTTCTGGCCTCCAAGGAAGCGCGACGATCCCTGCTGTTCGGCCAACTCATCATCATGGTGGTTTACCTGCCCATTTTTGCGCTCACCGGTGTGGAAGGAAAAATGTTCCACCCCATGGCCTTCACCGTGGTGGCGGCACTGCTGGGTGCCATGATTCTCTCGATCACCTTCATTCCGGCAGCGGTGGCTTTATTGATCACCAACAATGTCAGCGAGAGAGAAAACCGCATCATGACGTGGGCAAAGCGTGGATACGAACCCGCACTGGTCAAGTCCATGGCCAACAAACCGGTGGTGCTTTCAATTGCCGTGGTGTTGGTGGTTTTATCGGGTTTGCTGGCAACCCGCATGGGCAGCGAATTTGTGCCCAGCTTGAATGAAGGCGACATTGCCTTGCAGGCCCTGCGTATTCCGGGCACCAGCTTGAGCCAGGCCATTGGCATGCAAACTGAACTGGAAAAAACAATCAAGCAGTTTCCTGAGGTGGACCGTGTATTTGCCAAAATTGGCACGGCCGAAATTGCAACCGACCCGATGCCACCAAACGTGGCAGACAATTTCGTGATGCTGAAACCCACCTCGGAATGGCCAGACCCCAGCCGCAGCAAAACCGACCTGGTGGAGGCCATGCAAACCGCTGTCATGAAAATACCAGGCAACAACTATGAATTCACCCAGCCCATTCAAATGCGGTTCAATGAACTGTTGTCGGGTGTGCGAAGTGATGTGGCTGTGAAGGTATTCGGCGATGACCTGGACACGCTGAATACCGTGGCCGGAGAAATTTCCGAAGTGCTAGAGAAAGTTGATGGCGCAGCAGACGTGAAAGTAGAACAAACCACGGGCCTGCCCATGCTGACCGTTCAAATTGATCGCGAAAAAACTGCACGGTTTGGCATCAACGTGACCGATGTTCAAAACACTGTTGCCATGGCCGTTGGTGGGCAGGAAGCAGGCGTGCTGTTTCAGGGCGATCGCAGATTTGACATCACCGTGCGCTTGCCTGAAGCACTGCGAAACGACTTGCAAGCCATTGCCCGGCTACCCATTCAGTTGCCAGGCAACACGGCTGGCAGCGACATGCCCCTGTTTGTTCAACTGGGCGATGTAGCAAGCCTGGACATTGCGCCCGGGCCGAACCAAATCAGCCGGGAAAATGGCAAGCGCCGCGTGGTGGTAACCGCCAACGTGCGTGGCCGCGACATTGGTTCATTTGTGGCCGATGCTCAAAGCCAGATTCAGCAGAAGGTGAAAGTACCAGCAGGCAACTGGATCAGCTGGGGGGGTACGTTTGAACAGTTGCAATCGGCCTCCAAACGACTGCAAATTGTAGTTCCGCTGTCACTGTTTCTGGTGTTCCTGTTGTTGTTCATCATGTTCAACAACGTTCGGGATGGTTTGATTGTGTTCACGGGTGTACCGTTTGCATTGACTGGCGGTATTTTGGCCTTGTGGTTGCGCGACATTCCATTGTCAATTTCAGCGGGGGTGGGCTTCATTGCACTTTCTGGTGTGGCGGTGCTGAACGGGCTGGTGATGATTTCATTTATCCGCAGCCTGCGCGAGGAAGGCATGCCCTTGGACAAGGCCATTCATGACGGTGCCATGACACGGCTTCGCCCGGTGCTGATGACCGCGCTGGTGGCTTCACTTGGCTTTATTCCGATGGCGATTGCCACGGGTACCGGCGCTGAGGTTCAACGGCCCCTGGCCACAGTAGTAATCGGGGGAATTCTGTCATCAACCGCCCTTACCCTGCTGGTGCTTCCCATTCTTTACCGGTTGACCCACCGCAAGGAAGAGGAAATGAACGTTACTGATCAACAAGCAAAACCTGCTTACAACACATAGGCTAGCAACATGGGCTGGATTATTTTGAAGTACCTGACCACCGCAGGCCTGGTGGTCCTTATTTCCGAAGTGGCCAAGCGCAGTGACAAACTGGGCGCGTTGATCGCAGCGTTGCCCATGGTCACGGTGCTGACGCTGATTTGGCTTGCTGTTGAAAAGGCACCGCAGGAAAAAATTGCCAACCACGCCTACCTGACATTCTGGTATGTGCTGCCCACCCTGCCCATGTTTTTGGCCTTCCCCTGGCTGTTGCCCAAGGTGGGGTTTGTGTTCTCGCTGGCGGGCAGCGCATTGCTTACTCTGGTTTGCTTCGCCATAACAGTGAAAGTGGCAGCGGGTTTTGGTGTTCAACTTTGGTTTAAATAAGGGGTAGACAATATGGGCGCAGGACATTCCCATGATGTGAAAGTAGAAGGATACGAAAAACCATTGTGGATTGCTTTGATATTGACCACCAGCTTCATGGTGGCCGAAGTTGTGGGCGGCATATTCACCAACAGCCTGGCTTTGATTTCCGATGCAGCGCACATGTTCACCGACTCGGCAGCATTGGCTATTTCATTGCTGGCCATCCAAATTGGTAAAAAACCGGCTGATACAAAGCGAACATTTGGATACTACCGCTTTGAAATTCTGGCGGCTGCTTTCAATGCAATTCTGCTTTTTGTGGTGGCTATTTATATTTTGGTGGAAGCATACCTGCGAATTTCAAATCCGCCTGATATTCAATCCAACATGATGCTGATCATCGCTTCCCTGGGCCTGCTTGTAAATTTCATCTCCATGAAGCTCCTGAGCCAGTCTAAAGACGACAGCCTGAATGTTAAAGGTGCCTACCTTGAAGTTTGGGCGGATATGCTGGGCTCTGTGGGCGTGATCGTGGGTGCCTTGTTGATTCG
>NZ_LUJK01000068.1 GCF_001601825.1 Limnobacter sp. CACIAM 66H1
CTCAAGGCGCAAGGGGTAACTGTTCAAGCTGTTCAGGTTGCTGTTGGGTAAACGGTTGCCGTCATGCAAGGTGATGCTGTTGTAGTAATAAGCCACTGCGGGCCCGCTTTGCTGAACGCGTTTGTTCCACCATGCACGCAGGTAATCACCATCGCGACCCACGCGTGAGCCATCAAAGGCCTGCACCCCGGCGGGCACGTCATCATGGGCCACCAGTTCAGTGGCTCTGCCACCCAGGTTTGTTTTTACAAGTTTTGAGAAGTCTTGAAAACGACCATCGTGATTCAGCCCCATTTCCACTTCAAAGCCCACGTTTCTCAGTTGCTCGAACAGCATGCAACTGTTGTTCGCCGGGCTGTAAAGTGCATCGTGCGGTGTTTGCCCACATTTTCCGCGCAACAAGCGAATGGCGGCTGGCCCCGAGTAACTGGTCGCTGAGTTGAAGTTCTCGAATACGAAATCGGCTTGCCGAATGACCGGGTGTTGGCTCTGTTTTGCGTACTGCAGGTCAGCCCAGGACAGCGAACAGATTTGCAGCACAATCACATCGAAATCCGGACTGGCCTGGGGTGCAAAGGGTGCCAGTGCAATGGTGCGTTGCCTTTCAAAAAAGCCGGCGAGAACGGCGCCCGGCCCCGCACCTTCATAGGCGTTGTCTCGAAGTTTGGTTTGACTTTCCTGGTCGCGCGCTACCCGCAGTTTTTGAAAATCGACTTGGCCGAGCGCCAGTAGTTCAGCGGGCGACAAGTTTTCACGCGCCTGTATTTGGGGTTCAAGCACGGTAGCAGTGTTGTTGGTTTGGGTCTGCTCTTGAATAAACGGCAGTGCCTGAATACCCAGGATGCAGACAAGCCCGAAGCCGACCCAACTACTGATGCGTATGTAACGATCCAGCACCCGCACTACCATGAAGCCCAGAAGTGCGCCCCACAGCATCCAGGGTTGAATGGTACGCTTGAGCAGTTCCCACAAATAGTCTGGGGAAAAACCGAACAGTGCCTTGATTTGATCAACCAGCGCCAGCGACACCACCAGTCCTAACTCATGCAAGAGCAAAGCGATCGCCGGCCCGGTGAACACCAGGTAGCGCAGTACCTTCATCAGTTGCTTGTTCTGATAGGCCGCCGGGTTGGTGGCAATCAACAGGGCAAACAGACCCAAATTCCACAAGGGGCTAATGGTCAGTTGCCCGGCGAAGTGCAAGCCAAACTTGATCAGGAAGTACAGGTTCCACAACAGCATGGCCCTAGTTCTCCCACTTCTCGGTTTGGTTCTTGTTGCCCATCAGGCGATTGCCCAAATCAACAGCACCGTCTTTAAGCCAGGCAAACAGGCGAACGTAACCGATCATGCCTTTGGCAAATACGTCTTTCAGACCACCCAGTGCACGGTCACGCGTTTGGTCTTCTTGCCAGTTGAGCCATGCGTCGGCCCGGCCAAAGGTGCATTGAATCAACTGTGTTTCCTGCTCTGGGGTGAGGTTGGTGAACAAGGCCTCGACATGCCCTGTTTCAGTGAAGTGAATTTTGGCCGGGAACAGGAATTCCCGGTCGCCCCGGTGCAAGCCAACCTGCACCTGGCTGAATTCGCTGATACCCGAGGTGTCGGCCACAGCCAATGTCAGCCCGGCGGCTGAGTATTCTTCGGTGTAGCAACTGACCGTGTAGCCTCCGGGCAGTTTCAAAAAGGCGGGCATCACCATTCGCACCCGGTGGTGTACATGTTTCTGAACCGACTCGGTTGCCACACCCACGGCCGCACCCAGAATGGCCAGGTTGAAGCCACACCACAACAGGTTCATTAACACCGTGCCTGTTTCATGGGTATTGAACACAAACAGGCGAAGCAAACCCACTGAAAAGCCCAACACATTGATCAACAGCAAAATCAGGTAGGGCTTCGCAATGTTCGCATCAAAATAACTTTTCTCGATCAAGCCGCCTTTCGAGGTGACGTTGAACTTGCCCAGTTTCGGATTAATAAAGGCCAGCGTAGTCGGCAGAATGATGTACCAGGACAACACGGTTTCATACACTTCAGACCAGAACGATCGACGGTATTTGCCCTGAATTACCGAGTTGGTGTAGCTGGAAATCATCAACTGTGGCAAGGCGTAACTGAGAATGGTCACTGCGGCAGCATTGATCAGGTGTTGTTCAAAAAACAGGTAAGCCATGGGCATGACCAAAAAGATCATGCGGGGTATGCCGTAGAAAAAATGCAGCATCGCATTGGAATAGCAAATGCGCTGAAACAGGCTCAACCCCTTTTTGAACATCGGGTTGTCCGTGCGGAAAATTTGAGCCATGCCGCGTGCCCAGCGAATGCGCTGACCAATGTGGCCCGCCAGGGTTTCCGTGGCCAGGCCCGCTGCCTGAATATTGTTCAAGTACACACTGTTGTAGCCCAGGCTGTGCAGTTTAAGGGCGGTGTGCGCGTCTTCAGTCACGGTTTCTACCGCAATGCCACCCACCTCCAGCAATGCTTTGCGTTCAATCACCGCGCAGCTGCCGCAGAAAAATGAGGCGTTCCAGTAGTCGTTTCCGTCTTGGATCAGGCCGTAGAACAAAGAGCCCTCATTGGGCATTTGTCGAAATGAGTTGAAGTTGCGTTCGAACGGGTCTGCCGAGAAAAAGTGGTGCGGTGTTTGTACCAACACGCACTTGGGGTCACGGCTGAACCATCCCATGCTGGTTTGTAGAAACGAGCGTGTGGGTATGTGGTCGCAATCAAAAATGGCAATGTACTGGCCATGCGTGTGTTTCAAGGCGTAGTTGATATTGCCGGCTTTCGCATGGGAGTTGTCAGGGCGGGAAATGTATTCAACACCGGCTTGTTTTGCAAATTCTTCAAAGGCAGGGCGGTGCCCGTCGTCCAGAATGTAGACCGTTATTTTTTCAAGTGGCCAATCCAAACCTTTGGCCGCATAAACCGTGGGGCGCACCACGGACAAAGGCTCGTTGTAACTGGGGATGAACACGTCTACGGTGGGCCAGTCATTCAGGTTCAGTTCCAGCGGCATGGGTTTGCGTTTCAAGGGCCATGCGGTCTGAATGAATCCGAATATCAGAATAATCCAGGTGTAGGCTTCGGCAGCAACCAAGGTATAACCCAGGAAAATTTCAGTGCCACTTTCAAGGTCAAGTGAACTGGTGAAACGCCAAAACACATAGCGTGCCAGCAGCAACATGGTCAGTGCCATCAGGCACAAGTTGGCAAAGCGCTCGGGCAAGCGTTTGAACAACATGGCGAACAGATAGCACACCACGATAAAGATCCATTGTCCTGCCAGGGGCAATGAGGCTTGAGCCGTGAATAGAAACAGGGCCAGGGCAGAAAGGCCCAACGCCCAGCGTAACCATTTGAAGCGCACCACAAAGTGGCTGGCGTTTTCTATTCGCTGTTCAAGCCGTGCTGCGCGCACGGCATAGTCAGTGAATCTGCTGAATTGCAAGCGCACAGCGCGATAGGGACGCTGAATCAGAAACTTGAACAGATAGGTGATCGGGCTCAGCAAATCGTGCAGAGCAACAACAACAATATGCAGCACGAAACTTGGAAGGCTTCGGCCTTGTCGGCCATTGGATGCCTCCAGTGCGCTGTTTAAACTATTCGGGCGCAGCCAAAGTGCCTGGAATAGGCGTAACAAACGAACCCGGGTTTTCAGGTTCGGAAATTCGCGCAGGTCAAGCAGGCGCTCTAGTCGGTTGATCCAGCTTGATGAGGTGCTCATCCGATCTCCGTGTCAATCCAATTGCACAGCTTTTGCTGATCTTCCACCAACTGTGAGCGTGGTGCATAGTCGGCCAGGGCCAGGCCAGCGGCAAGGCTTTCTGCCAGTGCCTGGTCTTCATGCAAATAAAATGGCAGCAAACGGTGGCTCAGTTTCATTTTGCACAAAGTCCACAAATCCAGATGCAGTACCTTGGCTGAGTCGAAGCGGTTCATGAGAAAGTACGATGCGCCCCGGCTTTCGAGCAAATGTGGAAGTAGTGCGTCGATACCCAAGATAGAGGCAGAATCCGGAATCAAGGTAATCAGATTAAGATCAGACAGGGCCATCACTTTTTGGCACCATGGTGCAGGCCAACGCGGCAGGTCAATAATGACCACCGCATCTTCAGCAAACTGATCTTTTTGAAACAGCTCGGTCAGGCGTTGGGGTTGCTCCATCAATACCCGGTCAATCGCCAATTGCTGTGCCATCGTCACTTCACCGAAAGGCAGCAGCTTGAAGTCCGAATTGCTGGTGCTCATCACCTGTTCCAGAGGATCGCCCTGCAAGAGGACATGTGCAAGGCCGCGACTGCTGCGTTTGGTGAACCCCAACTGAAATTCAATGTTGTTGACGGGGTCTGCCTGCATCAGCGTCACATTGCGTCCCAGCATGCTGAGGTGGGTGGCCGTGGCAATCGCCAGGCTGGTTCGTCCTGCACCCCCGGTGGGGGAGACCAAAGCAATAATGATCATGCGTCCTCTTTTTCATCGGGGCTGGCAATCCATTTGCCATGCCGCACCAGCTGATAACAGTCGTCGGGTAACTGGTTGTTGCTCCAGTTCACCCAGTCACTTAACCAGATTCTGGTTGTCGGGTTTTTCATCATTTTGCCCACTATCAAAATAGTGAGCAAAACGCCCAGCAGCAAACCACTCGCTATCAATGCAAGAACGATCATTTTGCATCCTCACTCAATAGTGCATTCAGGCGTTGTGTCCATGGGCGATTCTGGTTCAATGCTTCTGGGGTTTCATCCCAAAGTTCTGCCAATTTCGAAGACTCGTTCTGGTCAGAGCCCATCAGGTCTTGCACTGACAATGGTTCCAGTTCTTCGTGCAAATCGGCCAGCAATTCACTTTGTGTCTCTTCGCCCAAAAATTGAATGTCCCCACTGAAAAGTACGGGCAGGCTTTCCCGGAAACACGATTCAAGCCATTGGCGATAGCTGGCTTCATCAGGTTCAGTGTCCCACATCTTCAGCAGATAAATGGCCTCCCGGGTGGCGGTAAACACACATGTGGCCTGCGACCAATTGGCCAGGCGAAGCGCCGTTTGTGCAGTCATGTGACGCATCAGTGAAAGGCGGGTCAACGTGCAATGCATGGACCATTGTTTGCTCAGTTGCAACATCATCAAGCCCTGCGCCGCGAATGTCGGATTGGCTACCACTGTCAACAGGCCAGGCATGAACACCTCATGCAAGTCGCGCGAGAAGGTGTTCAGATGAGTTTTTGGGAGGTAATCATGCGTAGACGGTTTATTGACCTGCCCTGTGTCCAGACCCAACCAGGTTTCCATGTTTTGCTCATGCAGCCACACCGTGTCCGCACCCATGCGCAGCAACACGGAGGCATCTTGTGCTGATACCTCGCCATGCGTCTGGATGTGAATCCCATGTTGCTTGTCGTTCTCGAAGCGAAGGCTGTGGCTGGCCTGTGCCAGTTGCTTCAGGTTGCCAAACACAGTGCTGTCGAGCACATGGTGCATGGGCAGTTTTGACAGTTCACTGGTGTCATTCCACAGGTTGGTTTGCAGGCCCCATTGACTGGGCCACCAGGGGCGAAACTCAAATTCGCCAAAGTCGCTGACATCGGCCAGGCCGTCGGCAAAAGTACTCCACTCGGGCAAGTCACCCTGTACGGTCGTGACTACATGGGCCTGCGCATGGTGGGCCCATTGATGCAACAGTCGCATTTGAGCCAGTGGGTTTTGCCGATTTAAGGGCTCTTTGCTGTCATCAAACCAGAGTTCAGCATGTTCGATGATCACCAAAGCAGGTTTCAACACGCACAGCGTATTCAAGGAACGGCAAAGTTGGCGGATCCCGTTCTTGGCATGCCCTTTGGCCCACAAGTTTCGCACGGACACCACATCCAGGCCTTTCGGGGCGCCCGCACGTTTGAGCAAATAAGGTTCCAGCAGGCTGCGCACTTCGTTCTTTGGGCTGGCGGTCAGCCACAGGCAAGACTTGAATGGAGTTTCTTCTTGCGAGTCCAGCCAGTGTTGCACCAAGCTCTGCGAAAAACGATTCGCATGGGGCGCGCGTACAACATAGGCTCCGGGCTTGGGCAAGTCGATCATTTAAAACCTCGAGTAAGGTGCAACGCCTTCAGGCGGCACGCTCAATTCGAAAAAGTCACCGAACGAATATTTCAGATAAAGCTGCAATCGATCGGGGTTGTAACCTTCGGATCGATCGATTTCAAAATAGCCACCCACGACAAAGTTTTTTAACACCTGACGCTCAAGTGCAAGGCGCAAACCGGTGCTGGTGCCGCCACCCGGGCCACCAATTTGCAAGGTAGGGTTACCTTGTGCTGCAGCGGCAGCGGCAAGTTCCGGGTTCAGCGGGTAAAGTGCAGTGTCATCTTCTCGTGATTCACTGGCACCGACCCGGGCTTGGGCCTGCCAGGACCAACCACTCATGTTGCCAGTCCAGGTGATTGGAAATGTCAGCGAACCAAAGGCTTGTGGGCTGTAGTAGCCGCCCTGTCCAAAGGTGTAAAACCGCAGGTTCTTCTCAAATGACCACAAAAAGAGCGACGCACCAACTTCTACCTCATGTCCAGGGCGCTGGAACACGGTTTTGCCCACAATTCCTTGCAGGTTGTACTCTGTGTTGTCGGGTATGTTTTCACCGGTAATCAGGTTCGCACGCGCAATGCCTACAAAATCGAGAGTGGGGTTGAACGCCTGGTAATACACTGCACTGACACCGTTGCGCCTGGCACCGCCCCAGGTTTCGCCAGTTAATGGGTCGATGGCACCAGTGGTCGACAACACACTACCATTGACCATGCGCCGGGCCACCTCCAGCCGCAACGATCCCTCGCCGAGGTTGGTGCGCCACTGCAGGCCACCCACCCAGTCATTGACCGGGTAATCGCCCACCGTGGTGCCGATATCCACACGGTATTGCTCGGTTTGTACGCCTACACCGACCACATGGCCTTTGTAGTTCTGGTCCAGTCGGTTGCTGGCGATGGCAGGATCGGTGGGCAGGGTGGTGCCCAGCTTCGCGAAGTTGCTGGCGGTGGCGGGGTTCACCCGGCCCGAGTTCGCATTCAGTGTGTCCGCACGCAAAAACAGGGTGCGCTCAAAATCAAGCGGTAAATCCAGCTGCAGGGGAATTTCGTCGCTGTCGATCCGCGATACACCTTCATCGCCATCAATAATTGCGTTTTCATACGACATGCGCAAACGTACTTGTCGTTTGCGCTGAAGGTTTTGTTCCAGTGCCTGTACTTCGGGTTCGGCTCGCCATCTCGGTGTGGCAGTGATCGAGCTGGCCAGTGCATTGAACTCGCCATTTCTCTCTTGTGTGCGCAGGCCCTCGAGGTATTGGCCGTATTGCACCCGTTTTTCCAGCGCTGTCATGCCTTCGGTCCAGTTCTCACGCGGTACGGCATCAATCAATGCAATCGCGTCATTGCCTCGGTCTTGACGGGCCGCCAGTAGCGCCGAGGCAAATCGCATCTCCTGGCCTTGGTCCAGTGCCAAACCCTCGTCCATCACCCGCCGGGCAGCCTGCTTGCTGCCTGCATCGCCTTGGTCGTCAAGCAGCGTCGCAAGGTCGTAGCGAAACCATGGGTAGCTTGGATTCAGGTCCACTGCATTCTGGAGCAGCCTGGCTGCCTCGGTTTTGTTGCCTTGATCAATTTGTTGTTGTGCAAGGTCAGCCAGTTGTTGCCCTTGCTCAAAATTGGACAGCACTGGGGGTGAGGTTGCCTCTTGTTCCGCGGGCGGGGGTTGCGTCACCTCAGTTGTGATTGGCTGTGCTTGAGCGGCCGGCGCGGGTGTCGTTCGGTTCACGCTGCCGGGGCGACGTGGGTTTTGGGTCGTCGATGGTGTTTGCGTTTGGGCCAGTGTGCTGGCACCCGCACCACCCAACTCCGCCAAAAGGATTCTGTAACGGCGGTCGTCCGGATACTGCTTTGCAAGCTCGGCCACCTTCGCCCGCGCGTAAGCCCGTCCATCCGGTGTGCGGTTCATCAAACGATAAATTTGTACCGCTGCCTCACCCAAGGGTGCTTGCGGTAAAAGCTGCTGCAGTCGTTGGGGAAGATTCCCCGGCACTTGTTCGCTGTCTGCCAAATAACGCAATTCGGCAAATTGCTGTCGCTTGTCGGAGGCCAGGGTAATTGCCTGTTGCAATTCAATGGAGAAGGGGTTGTTTCCGTGTAACAGTTGAAGTTTCCCCAACCACACATTGGCTGCCTGTACATCGCCGCGGGCAAGGTCAATCAATCCCTGCCAGCGCAGGGCCGAAGGATTGGTAGGTTCAATCAACAGTATTTTGTTGAATGACTGCGCTGCGAGGTCGAATCGAAAACGCTCGTACCAGTAAACCCCTTTTTCACTGAGTGCGCGAATATTGGTTTGCTGTGCATTGACATTGGCCTGGGCTTGCTCAGGCAAGGCCCAGGGCAATGCAACAAAGCAGGCTTGAATCGCCAATACAAGCTTGCAGGCTTGCAGACGGGACATTTGTTTGCAGTTAGCCACAGCTTTTAACCTCTTTGCCACGGGGCAACAGTTCACCCAGTGAATTAAAACGATAAAAATTGTCCATATAGCCTTGAGCAAACAGGCTCAAGGCACCGTTGTAATAACCGTATTTCAGCCACGCTTCCTTGCTGGAGGTTTTCAAGCTTTGTCCGTGAAATTTTTTGGCAAGCTCGGGCATGCCGATGGCTTGAAGAAAAGGTGCCATGCTGGCTTGAAAACCGGCAGGTCCTCGCTCCGCTGAATATTTTCCACTCACCGGTTCAAACCACTCCGGCATATTCTGGCGTTTTAATAGCAGGGCAGCCATAGGCGAAAGCTGTTTCAGCAAGGCTGCTGTAGTCGGGTCTTTCTCGCTGCTCATGGCAATCCACAGGTAGGTGCGTATGGCGTCGTAGTCCCCTCGTTGCTCATCATCTGGCAAGCGCATTTCACCGTTGTTGTACAACACCCAGTCGGGATATTGGCCCGTGCGGCCAGTGTCCAGCAGCAGTTTCTGGCTGGCCAGGTAAACCTGTGCCCAACGTGTATCGTCCGCCCAGGCATTGGCAAATCGAGCCATCATGAAAGGTGGCAGGTAACTGGGGTTCAGTTTTACCGCTCCGTCGTCCTGCACAAAACCGGTGCGACCAGGCAGTATGCTCAATCCCAAGCCACTGACTTCCATGCTTTCTTTATTGAGGATCAGTTCGCCGAGCGCTCGCGCCTTGTCTGCATAGGCGGGGTTGCACCACACGCGGCTTGCCTCCAGTAATGTGAATGCAATCCACAAGTCGGCATCGGAGGCGCTGTTGGCATCAATCACCCCCCAGCTTTCTCCGGTCTTGCCCCAGATCCACGCAGGCAGTTGTTGACTCATATCGCCCGCACTCAGATTGTTTTCAGTCCACTGCAATATGGCGTCGAACGCTTTTCGGTCTTGTGCCACCAAGGCACACAGGGCATAGGACTGCCCCTCCGACACGGTGCGCAGGTCTTCCTGGCTGCGATCAATCACTCGCCCGTCGTCGCTGACAAACGCACTCTTGAACCCGTCCCAGGCGGGCCAGGCTTGAGCGGGTGCGGCGCTGCAGGCCGCGGTCGCAGCAAGCAGGAGGGTGCCCAGTCCGATGCGTCGCAAACAATCACGCCACAAGGCCATGGTCAATTGCCTTTCGTGCGCCGTGTGGCCCGGCCTGACAACCAGCCAAATGCAAGAATCGCCAAAATAACCCCTGCAAGCGCGCCGCCAATGGCAATCAGGGCGGGGTATTCAGAAAATGCGATTCGCAGACGCAGCCACCAAGGCAGTGCGCCACTAATGTACGTTTCGCCCAAGCTGTAGCTTTGAATGTCGTTCCCGCGAATCAGGCTCACGCTGCCTTTGATTTTGGCGACGTCGCCGTAGTCCGACAATGCCGCCACCGCGCGTTCAAAACTGTCTTGGTCCGTGCCGGTGACGACCAGGCCAGCCTTTTTTGGCGCAAGGTGCGACTCAAAACCCATAATTGCGCCCAGCGAGCCAGCGGTTTGAATCAATGCACGTGCGTTGTCACCTGGTTGTAGCTCCGAGTCGCTTTGCCACAAACCTTTCAACCACTGAATGGCGGGAGGCAGGCCCATGCTGCGTTCCGTGGCACTCAGTACCATGGGCAAGTTCATGTTGGCTGTATTCAGCCAGCCCAGGCGATCGCTGGTGCCCATGGCCAACCAGTTTTTGCTGCCAATACCGTCTGGCTTGTCAGAAACAATCAGGCTTGTACGTGTGGCAGGCAAGCCGGTCCACTGACCAAACAGACCCATCACATTCAAGTAAGAGCGAATTTCAAGCGGTGTGGGTGTGGCGGGTAGCACAATGACCGTATCGGAGAGGTCTGCCATGATGCTGAATGGATAGCCGCCGTTGGCAAAGGCGGTCAGGTTCGGCATGCGGGTGTAATGGGGCAGATTGGAGAAGTCCAAGGTTGATTCGGGGTCAATGGATCCGCGCGCTACTTGCGATACCCGTGTGCAAGAGCCACCACCTTCAGCCATGAAGCCAAATGCAAATGCCAGTTCGTTGTTGCCACCCACTCGGAAGGCCGGAATTTGCAGGGCTTCTTCGCTGGTCAACTCCGCTTGACCCAACAGGTCAATGTTGATTTTGTTTTGTACCTGTTCCGAGCGCGGAGCCAGGCGGAAGGATTGAATCAGAGAGTTGTTGATTTCGATGTTCAGCAGCGAATCATTCCAACGGGAGGGAGCCGTGTATCGGTACTTCAAATCCATCGGAATGTTTCGGCCCGCCCAACTGAACAAATCTGGTGGCAGGCGCAAATTGATGCTGGCGCGTGGCTTGTCGGAACTGACTTCCAATTGTCCCGGGAAATCAATCAGTTCACCAAAACGTACCGGCCGGTTGGTGGGTACATAGCGTGGTGCATCATAGGGCTTGCGCGGCGCACCCAGGTCCACTTTTTTCACCAGGGCTTTTTGTCCGCTGAGCACCTGGCCTTCAATGACCAAGCCATATACAGCCTGTAAAAGCTCCTCATCGGTTCGCCCCATCACATACAAATGTTTGACCCAAGGGTTTTCCTTGGCGCTCACGATCATCAGGGAAGGACCTTCAATATCGGCCTCGCTCATGCCTTCCGGCATTTTCTTGCCTTTGGTCAGAATGATGGTGTGGCGTGTTGGCGATGCCGAGTCAAGCAGTTCAAATTCGGCTTGACGGTAAAAAGCTTGCGCACCCATCCAGGAGGCCAGAATGCCGGCGGCTTTCAAGCTGGCATCAGTTTGCTCCACTGGCAATACCAGCGGCAGTCTGAGTTTTCGGTTGTCGCGAGGGTCGAAAAATGGCGCTGGCAACAGCGCCAGGTCATTCACCAGATTCAGCGGTGTAGATCCAATCGTTAACGTGCTCTCCGGGCGAATGTCAAAACGCAGGGTTGGGTTGCCTGGGTCCACGCATTCACTGTCGTAGGTGCCGTCGTATTCAACTCGAATGGTCGCGAAATCGGAAAAAAGCAGTGGATCCAATTCAATTTCAACAGTGTGCGGCACACCGGCGCGTGCTGCGCTCAACTGGGACAGGCCTGAAAGCTGGTTGTTGACGTAAACACGAACAAATGATTGATCGTGACGCATACCCTGCGGATACAGTACCCGAAGGCTCAGGCTTGCGCGAGTCACCAATTCGTCCAGGCGAATACCCGAATTCAGGTCAACAAAGCGGTTGACCCCGCTTAGCCGAACCCCGTTTGGCTGCCCCATTTGGGCAAAGGTCAACGTTCGGGTTCGTTCAATGGCTGGGGCCATTTCCGAATTGGTAGAAGTCGATGTGGGCCCTTTACTGTCTTGTGAGTACCCAGTTAGACAGAATAGGAATAACGCTAGGGATAGAAGGTGTCGCATAAGTGGTTTCGCTGGTCGACTTGAATGTAAGAACAAAAACAGGTTTTTGTAATTGGCCTGTTTAAATCAATGTCCTCGGAAATAATGGAACAATATTTGTCAATCTTTTAAAAAGCATGCAGCACAAGTTCATACGTTATCCTATTGTTTTTGTATATGCTCAGTTTGTGGAACTTGTTTTATACAATTATTGCGTGAAGTGTCGAAAAGAGCACACTTTCAGAAAAGAGAATTAACAGTTTAGGGCGAATAACATGGTTTCGACAGAAGAGATGGGGGATGTTTTCGTGCTGCGTGTTGACGCAGTTCGATTGGACAGTGCTGTGGGAACCATCATCCGCAACGCGGTGGTCTCCAAGCTGGACTCCACGCGGAAATTTGCTTTGGATATTGGTGCAGTCAAGCTGGTGGACTCAGGCGGTTTGGGTTCATTGGTTGCTTTGCTCAAGAACATCACCAACCACCAGGGCAAGCTGGCTTTGGTCGGGATGAACAAATCCGTGCGGATGATGTTCGAGCTGTCTCGCATGGACCGACAGTTTTCCTTGCTGGACGACATGCCCAAGGCAGTCGCCTTTCTGCAGCAGGCCTGATCCACTGTGACGGACCACAATCCCAACAAGCCGCTGCCCCGAATTCTGGTTGTTGATGATTCGGTGGTAGAGCGAAACCTCTTCGTTCACATGGTAGCCAGGTGGGGATATCCGGTTGAGTTTGCAGCCAGCGGTCAAGAGGCCATCCAACTTGTAGAACGTGATCGGTTCCAATTGGTGCTGGCGGACTGGCAAATGCCTGGCATGCAGGGCACTGAATTGTGTGCAGCCTTACGCCAGCTGGACCTGGGGCAGTACACCTACATCATCCTGATGTCTGCCCAGAATGATGAAGAGTTCTTGATCAAGGCGCTGGATGCCGGTGCCGACGATGTTCTCGCCAAGCCTGTAGATGGCAATGAACTGGAAGCACGCTTGCAGTCGGCCGTTCGCCGAATTGAACTTCAAGCGCAGCTCGCCCGCAAAACAGACGAACTGGCACATGCCCACGATGTGATTGCACAAGATCTCCGTGCGGTGTCTGGCCTTCAACGCAGTTTCCTACCCGAAATACAAAGCCCATTCCAGGGTCTGAACTATCAGTGGTTGTCCGTGCCGTCCAAATACGTGTCTGGCGATCACTTGCAGGTTTTTGAATTGCAGCGCGACGTATATGGTTTTTACCTGCTCGATGTATCCGGGCATGGCATACCTGCCGCGGTGAAATCCATGCAACTGGTTCAGATGTTTGCGGATCGGTCTGCCACCAGCATTGTTTTTGAAGGTCGTCTGGGACCGGATGGTCAGCGTTTGATTTCTCGCCCACGCGATGTAGTTGCGCGCCTGAACCGCCTGTTTCAGCAAACCGAATCTGATCTTTCTTACTTCACCATGATTTACGGCGTGTTCAATACCGTTAATCGACAGGTGGCCCTGTGCCAGGCCGGCCATCCCTCCCCCTTGCTGTTGTCAGTCGGACAACCCGCCAAAGTGCTGGGCGGTGGCGGGTATCCTGTGGGTTTGTTCGACCTCGATGATTTTGAGGACATTGAACTGACGCTGGGCAACGAGGATTCCCTGATTCTGTATTCCGATGGTGTCACCGAGGTCCTGTCGGCCAGCGCTGAGGCATTTGGCGAAGAACGCCTGATTGAGTTTGTCAATC
>NZ_LUJK01000069.1 GCF_001601825.1 Limnobacter sp. CACIAM 66H1
AAGGCACCCAGGCCATGATCAAGATCGCGGATGCCGCGTGAACGCACACCCAGCACCCGGCCAATCGGCTTGGCCAATTCAAACTTGCTGAACAATTGCTCACCCGAGGCTGCAAGCCGAGCAAGCGGTGCACCGGCATGGGGTGAACCCAAACACACCACATCGCGAATGGCACGTTTCAAAATAATGTCATCGTCAGTCAGTGCCTCAACGACCGCTCGGCTGACCAAGCCACCCATGCTGTGGCCCACCAGCGTAATGCCTTCCACCGCCACTGGCCAGTTGCGCACCAATTTGTTCAACATGCGCTTGAATTGCCGGGCATTGGAATCAATGTTGCGGCCGGTGTTATATCGCAGGTAAAGCGCTGTGACCGGAAAATCGTCTTCCAGCTTGTCACCATAAGGGCGAGTGGCGGGTTCACTGGGGTTGTAGTACATCTGCCAGCTGTCTTCGTTGCAGCACAGCCCATGTACGAAAATGACCAAGTGATTTTGAGCGTTGGGAAACTGTGCCATCAACGCAGCCTGGTCAGCCTGCAACAGCTGGCCATTGGCATACAGATTCATGTGTACTTGCATGGGGTTGCGCGTGGCGGCCAAATGGTCGCCAAACACTCCGTTGATCGCGCTGGAAATCGCCGACACCCGTTTGTCGGTTTTCGCATTCGGCATGGCGGGTACAGGCAAGTGGTCCACATCGTCCATGAGTTCGCCACCCATGGCCTGGTCAATCACCTGAGGCGAGGCCAGGCTTTGGTTGGCTTGCCGAACCACCCAGGCTGCACCCGAAAATACGCCTTTGCCCGCCTCTCGAACGGCGCTGTAAACCAAATCAGTAATTTCGTTGTGAACCGATTCAACAGGTTTGCTGGCATTGAGCGTGGCAGCACCCACCGCCTTGAATGGCATGTCGCTAATGGCGCGGTGAAATTCATGCACCCGTGTGGTGGCCTGCGCAATGGTGTCACCCACAAACATCAGTGTGCCTTCCAGTTTCTCGCCGGTGCTGGGTTCTTCTTTTTTGCTCATGCGGTGTCTCCGAATCGGAATTCGACGGTGTGTTTTTATTAGTGTACAAATGTACACTTAATTATTTTGCTGCGCTAGAAATTCCACTCTAGTCAGCAACTGTCGATTTCTATTTGACCGTTTTCGACAAACCAAAGCAATAGGCCCAGTACACCAGGCCAATGAACAAATATCCCTCCAGATAAAAGCTGCGCCATTGCACATCCCCGGCCAGGGCCAGGCTGAGGGCGCCAGTCAACTCAAACAAAGCCACGATGGTGACCAGTGAGCATTCCTTGAACAAAGTGACAAAGCTGTTGGTGAGGCTGGGCAAACAGGCTCGAATTGCCTGTGGCAATACCACATGCACATTGCGCTGTATCACATTCAGACCCAGTGCCTTGGCAGCTTGTCCCTGACCGGCTGGCACTGCCTGCAAACCGCCACGCAACACCTCCGCCAGGTAGGCGGCGCTGAACAATGCGATGGTGATTAACACACGGGTGAAGAGGTCCAAACCCTCACCAGGCAACCACAAAGGCAGTACAAAGGCGGCAAGAAACAAGACTGTGACCAGTGGCAAGGCCCGCAACAGTTCAATGTAGGCCACACAAAACTGTCGAATTGGTGCGAATTCAGATTGCCGCCCCAAGGCCAGCAGCACGGCCAGCGGCAGGGCCATGGCAAAGCCCACAGTGCTTAAAATCAGCGTGAGCGGCAGGCCGCCCCACAGGTGGGTGGGCACCACGGCCAAATCAGCAAAACCACCATGCAGCAACACTGCACTGGCAGGCAGCAACAGCGCCCAAAGCGAGAATGCGGTTTTGCTTTTGAATACCCTTGCAGCCGTGGCAAACAGCAATGCTGACCACAACACCAACACAGTGGCTGCGCGCCACTGTTCAGTCACTGGATAACGGCCAAACACAATAACCCGCCATTTTTCAGCCACCACCCCCCAGCAGGCGCCCTGCCCGGCTGCCAGTTGACAAGCTTGCAAATCAGGACGAAACACCGCACTCAGCACAGCCCAATCCAGCAGGCCCCACGCCAACGGGGCCAACAGCAGTGGCAGGGCCAGCCACAAAAAACGATTGATCAAAAGGCTGGGGTTCACAAGGCCCCCCTGTTGACGCGGGTATTGAGCACGTTCATCAGGCTGGCAGCCACCGCGCTGAGCAAGGCATAAGTGACCAATATGATGAACACACATTCCACCGCTTTTCCGCTTTGGTTAATTGCCGTGTTGGCCACGGATACCAATTCCGGGTAACCCACCGCCACGCCCAGTGACGCATTTTTCAACAGATTCAAATACTGGTTCGACAGTGAAGGCACCACCACACGCAGGGCCAACGGCAACACCACGTGGCGGGTGGTTTGTGCATTGTTCAGACCCAAGGCCAGCGCGCCCTGACGCATGCCGGGCCTCACGGATTGCACGCCCGCGCGCACGATTTCGGCCACAAAAGCGGCCGTGTAAACCACCAGCGCCAGCAACACAGCGAGGTATTCCGGGCTTAGTGCCCAGCCGCCTTCAATCGAAAACCGCCCACGCACCGGCGCTTCTGAAAACGAGGGAAACGCCAAGCCACTTTTGCTCAAAAACACATGGTCGCCCAGCGACCACGCCTGGCTGGCGATGGGTAGAAACTGGGTAATGGCAAAATAAATCGCCAACAGTTGCAGCAACAAAGGCACATTGCGAAACAGGTGAATGTAGCCCCTGCACAGCCCTTTCAACAAAGGGTGCTGTGCCAATTGGCCCAGACCAATGAACAGGCCCAGCACGGTGCTGAAGAACAGGGCGGGCAGGGCAACTTTCAAGGTATTGAACAATCCCGCCAGCAGTATTTGCCAGTAGGGTGAACTGAATGCCACCTGCAGCCAGCCTTCACTGAGGCCAAAACCGGCAGGGTCATTGAGAAATTCAAAGTTCACCGGCAAGCCCCTTCACCGCAAAGGTGGGGCGTACATAAGCCCGCCTTGGGTCCAAAGCGCATTCAAACCACGTTCAAGTTTCAAGGGCGAATGTTTGCCCAAATTGGCATCGAACACTTCACCGTAATTGCCCACTTGCCGAAGAATGCGTACCACCCAGTCACGCGGCAAGCCCAGCGGTTTGCCCAGGTTCTCCGCACCCCCCAACAGGCGCTGAACTGCCGGGTTGTTGTTACTCAAAGCTTGATCAAGATTTGCTTGTCCAACGCCCAGCTCTTCAGCCTCAATCATCGCAAACACAGTCCATTTCACGATAGCAAAAAATTCGTCATCCCCACGCAACACTGCGGGACCCAAGGGTTCTTTGGAAAAAACTTCCGGCAACACCACATAATCTTCAGGACGGCCACTTTGGCTGCTTTTCAAACCAATCAGCGCCGACACATCCGTTGAGAAAGCCTGGCAACGACCGCTGAAAAAGGCTTTGTACGCGGCCTCAAAATTGTCATACACAATGGCTTTGGCGGTGATGCCTTGCGAGCCCAAATAAGTGCTCAGGTTTTTCTCGTTGGTGGTGCCCGATTGCACACAAATTTCGGCGCCCTTCAATTCTTTGGCGCTTTTTACGCCAAAGCGTTTGTGCATCAAAATGCCTTGACCGTCAAAATACGTAATGGCTGCAAAGTGTGCGTTCAAACCTGCATCACGGCCCAGGGTCCATGTGGTGTTGCGGGAAAGAATGTCAATTTGATTGGCCTGCAAAGCAGCAAAACGTTGCTGTGAACTCAAGGGGGTGAACTGCACTTTCCGTGCATCGCCCAACACGGCCGCAGCAACGGCCCGACACACATCAACATCCAGCCCGCGCCATTGCCCATCGCTGCCCAGAGCCGAAAAACCAGCCACGCCACTGCTCACGCCGCAACGCACTGCATCGCGTTTGTAGATGGCATCCAGCACGGTGCCTGCATGGACCGTGTTGACCATCCACAAACAAACCAACAGGCCCGCCAAACGTGTTGCCAGCAGTTTGAACACCTTCACCGGCTTCCCCTTGTCTCATAAGCGCCATTGACTTTCAACTGCAAGCGGCCAAGGTATTCTTTGATCGCAATGGTACTTTCGTCCAGTGCCTGTGGCTTGGGCAAGTATTCCCAAAATGCGCGGCTTTCATTGAGCACACGAATATCGGCGCGCACCGGGTACACAGTGAAACCCGCTTTTTCAAACCACAACAGTGAACGACCCATGTGAAAAGCAGAGGTCACCAATGCAATATTGCTGGAGTCCTCACCGAGTAATTCTCGCGTACGCAAGGCATTTTCAAAAGTAGTACGGGAATTGCTTTCAATCACCAAAGCCTCTTCAGGCACCCCCATGTCGAGCATGAACATTTTCATGCCGGGAGCTTCCGCCTCCTTGCGCGGGTCAGCCTCAAACTGCCCGCCACTTAACACGATCCGCGAAGCCACACCCTGTTTGTAAAGGCGTGCGCCCTGCCACACCCGGTCGCCAGCGTCGTTCAAATCGGGCAGTGCACGCACGCCGTCGTACCGCCCCTCCAAACCACCGCCCAAGACCACAATCGCGTCTACTTTGGGCGGCAAAGGCCGGTTGGCCTCCAGCACCAGGGCTTCGTCTTCAAGCTGGCCCAGCAAAGTATCTCCTACCCAGGGCAAGCTGAAGGCCAGCAACTGCAGTTGCGCCAACACCACCATGCGGACACGCCACTGCCTTCGCCCGAAAAATCCCGCAGCTGCCAACGCGGTCAGCACGATCCACAAACCCAGGGGGCTTAACAGCCAAATGGCGTACTTGGTCAGCTCGGCAGCCACAGTGTTCTCCGCAAATGAGTCAAGGCTCATTGTAGACGTGCTACCGCGCGCGAAGGCGCGCTACACTGTTTTCTTCGACGACTCTTGTATGCCCCGCACCATGCCATTTCCCAACCACCAGCTCAGCATGACCGTGCTGATGACCCCCGACATGGCCAACTTCAGCGGCAAAGTGCACGGCGGGCATATTTTGAAGTTACTTGATCAGGTGGCTTACGCCTGTGCAAGCCGATATGCGGGCATGTATGTGGTTACGCTTTCAGTGGACAGGGTTTTGTTTCGTCAGCCCATTCGTGTAGGCGAACTGGTGACTTTTTTGGCCAGCGTCAATTACACCGGCAATACTTCCATGGAAGTGGGCATCAAAGTGGTGTCTGAGGACATCCACAAAGGAATCGCCACGCACACCAACAGTTGCTTTTTCACCATGGTGGCCATGAATGCAGACGGCACACCGGGAAAAGTACCACCGCTTGAGCCCGTCACCGATGAAGAAAAGAAGCGACACGCCAACGCCGAGCTCAGGAAACAATTGCGCAAAGAACATGAAGAGCGCATGAACAATTTGAAGTAAACTCTGGCCATGGACTTGAGCAATTTGTCGACTGAAATTGACCTGGAAACCACACTGGATCGCCTGTGCGGGGACCCGGCTTTGTTGCTTGAAATTCTCGATATGTTTCTGGACGAGTTTCTCAGTGAACATGACAGTTTGGTGAGCCGGGTTCAGGCGGGCGATTATGCGGGTGTGGCCAGCAAGGCGCATTACTTCAAGGGTGCCGCTCAGAATTTGGGGCTGGAGAGATTTCACCCCGGCGTTAAACAACTGGAGCAGGCCGCCAAGGAAGGGGATGCGTCAAGCTGCATTCATACACTGGATTCCCTGCACGACGTTGCGCGCTACATTCTCGCCTTGAGAAAAAGCATGCAGGCCGCTTGAGCACGACCTGCAATCGATCAGGCTTTTGGCAGATACTTGCCCAGGACCTCGATTAATTTGGCACGGTCCAAAGGTTTGGTCAGGTAATCATTCATGCCGACATTCAGACACTTTTGATCTTCCCCCACCATGGCATGCGCGGTCAGCGCCACCACCGGGATGTCCGGATTAACACCCGGCACAGTGCCACTGCGAATAACCGCGGTGGCCTCATAACCATCCATCACGGGCATTTGGCCATCCATGAGCACCAAATCAAATTGCTCTGTCGCAAGAAGCTCAATTGCCTCTTGACCATTGTTGGCCACCTTGCTGGCCAGGCCAAGGCGCTCCAGTACCTTGCACACCACCATCTGGTTCATGGCGGCATCCTCGACCACCAGAATTTTTCCATGAAATTGCTGAACGGGCGGGATGGTCTCAGTTTGGATTGCTGCCGGCGCAGGTGGGGCAAACTGATCGCGCTCGGTTGAATCACTCAGCGTTGGCAAACCCAGTTTCAAGGAGAACACCACTTCAGTGCCGTTGCCAGGCTCGCTGTGCAGGCGCACTTGCCCACCCATCAGTTCGACCAGTTCCTTGACAATCGCCAAACCAAGACCACTGCCTTGCGCACGCCGTGTGCTGGAACTGTCAACTTGTGTGAATCGCTTGAACAGATTCTTCTGGTGCTCGGGGGCGATACCCACACCCGTGTCTTTGACCGCAAATTCCAGCGTGGCCACTTGCCCTGTGCGGGACAACTCCCGACAAGTCACTTTGACATGCCCCACATCGGTGAACTTGATGGCATTGCCCACGAGATTCAATAAAATTTGCCGCAAGCGAACGGAGTCGCCCACATATACCGACTCGGGAAGTCCCTCTGCAGGGCACCGCAGTTCAATGTTTTTACTTTGGGCATCAAAGGCCAATGCGGCCTCTACATCGGCAAGTACATCCGCAATTTCCAAGGGGCTGCGGCGCAGTGTCATCTGACCGCTTTCTACTTTGGAGATGTCCAGAATGTCGTTGAGCAGACTGAGCAAAGAGGCTGCGCTGCGCTTGGAAGCGGAGGCAAGTTGGTGCTGCTCGGGTTTCAGTTCCGTGTCGAGCAGCAAATCAAGCGTACCCAAGACTCCGTTCATGGGGGTGCGAATTTCATGGCTCATGTTCGCGAGAAAAGCAGCCTGGGTTTTTTGCGCCTGCAAAGCAAGCTCTTGGGTATGCCGCAGTGAAGCTTCGCTTTGGCGTCTGGATACAATTTCCTCGGCCAGTGCGGTATTGATCTGGGTGAGTTTGCTCAGGTCAGGCAAGGCCATGATGTGCTTCAACTTGGGCAACAGGTAAATTGCAGTGGCCACAGAAACCACCGCAGTCACCACTTTTGTGATGCCTTGGGTGTAATACAGTGGCACCCACAGGGTAAGAATGCCCATGACATGAGTTACACCACAAGCCAGAATGAATGCAGCGAACAAGTAATAGATTGGTTGCAATTCGGTGTCGGGCCGCCGTTTGGCCACATACAAAATACCAATGGGTATCGAGAAGTAGGCGATCGCAATCAGAAGGTCCGAAATAACATGCATGGCCAGCAACTGTGGATTCCAGGCAATACAAAAGCCGTGAGGCAGGTATTCGATCACGTTGTTCATTGGCCCATCACATGGAAAAGAATCGTTTTAGCGATACACAAAATCAACATGGTCTGATCTGTGTTCTCTCAGAAAGCTCGCATCAATATAGTTCAAATACTCGGGCTCTTTGACCAAACTGTTGCCGACATGGCCCTCGCGTTTGGCCCACCGGGCTTGGCCTTGCAATGATGTAACAAGCGACTGTTGCAAGGTCATTCGGAACGTGTAGTGATTCCAGTTTTTGCGGATGTGTTCCTGACTCGCCAGATTTTTTCTAAGTAACAGCGCCTGGGCCCGGGATGGATAATCACGAATGTAGTCAATCGCCTCATCCAAGGCTTTCAGCGCGCCACGCACTTGTGCCGAGTTTTTGGTTTTGAATTGGTTGCGCACACTGACATTGTGGGTTTGTGTGTACAGGCGTGGTGCCCCCACTTGCACAATTTCTCCGCCGCCCAGTTGCAGGGCTTGCTCAGCCAAGGGCTCCCAAATGGCGATCGCATCCACATGACCTTGCAGCAAAGCCTTGGTAAGCACGGCGGCATCCATCGGCACTTTGACCACATCCCGGGTGTCTACACCCTTGAACATCAAAAAGGTATCCATGTAGTAATGCGAGGCCGACTTGGGCACATAGGCAATTCGTTTGCCATGCAGGTTTAACTGGCCCTGCTCAATCGAATGACGCGAGACCAGAAATTTCAAATCGTCTTTGTTGGTCACTAAGGTGGCCAATACCGAAATTGGATGATTGTCGAATGCCGCAAACATCACGGGCAGCTCGGATGAACTCGCCAGATCAGCCTGTCCTTTTCCCAGGGCCCTGACACATTCCTGCCCGCTGCTGCACTCCACCAAAACGGGTTTGATCTGGTATTTTTCGAAGAATTTTCGCTCAATCGCCACATAAAACGGCAGCGACATGGGCGAAGGTGGAACCGCGATCCTCACGGTATCCGCGGCATCAGCGCGTTGGGCGGCCAAAAGCAAGGCAAGCAGCAGGGAGTAAATCCATGTGCTGATTTGAAATTGTTTCATTGCGCCCGCCCTCACGATTTAACAACTTCATCTTGCATCGATGAGAACCACTCGCATGAGTGAATAAGGCCGTGTTCAACCCTCCTGTTTGTTACTTTACAATTTTTGACAGTTTAACATTTATGGCATTGGAACCCTCTGCCTCAGTTGTGTGCCCCACCGCTTGACAGCGTCCAGCACCTTGTCAATTTGCAAAGGCTTTACCAGCACTTCATCCATGCCAGCGGCCAGCGCCTGTTGGTGATCAGACTCCATCACACCCGCTGTCAATGCCAAAATGGGAAGCTGCCGCAGACCCAGCTGGTCGCGAAGGTAAAGGCAGGTTTCCATGCCATCCATCTCGGGCATTTGGACATCCATCAAACACACATCCACATCGTTGTGGTTGGGCTCGCTCAGCACTTGAATCGCAGCCTGCCCCGATTCCGCCAAAATGACTTTGGCACCATGGGTTTCCAGAATCTTTTTCAGAATCATCAAATTCAGTTTGTGATCATCCACAGCCAACACGGTCAGCCCGGCAAGAAAAACCAACTCATTCTGATTCATTGGCCGGTTGACAGTACCGCTGGCCGCTGCAGCAGTGCCAGACACCACTTGCAACACGTTTTTCAGCGCTGAGAAAGAAACCGGCTTGGTCAAGACGGCGTCAAGTTGGCCAGCCGACAATGCAGGTTGCAACGATTCAACTTCCTTGGGTCTCACCATCAACACCACCTTGGTTGCCGGACCATGCGATTCTTTCAGTGTCCTGGCGAACTCCAGCCCATTCATGTCATGCAGCTGTCCATTCACTACAAACAGTCGTGGTTGCTGGTCGCGTGGCAAGTTCAAGGCAAGCTCAGGGTGAACAAAACATCGGGGCACAACACCTGTCCACTCCACCATGTGGGCAACACTGTCGAGCCGGGTTTTAAAACTGTCCACCAGCATCACGTCATAAGCAAGTTCACAAACCTCAGGCTTTGCACTGGCGTGCGAATCGAGGCTCAACATGAGTGAAAACGCAAACAGGCTGCCTTGACCGGGCGCACTGACAGCGGAAATGGTGCCACCCATCAATTCCACCAGTTTTTGGCTCAATGCCAAGCCAATGCCTGTGCCACCGAAACGACGCGAAATCGATGAATCGGCCTGGGAGAAGGACTGGAACAGGCGTTTCATTGCACCCGCATCCATGCCCAAACCTGTGTCTTGAATAATGAAACGCAACACGCAATGTTGCTTGTCCAGTTGATCCAGCGTCACGCCCACTTTCACATAGCCGTTCTCGGTAAACTTGATGGCATTGCCCGCCAAATTCACCAACACCTGTCGCAGTTTGGTCTCGTCACCCACCAAGTGGTCAGGCACATTGGGTGCCACTGACACCACAAATTCAATCGACTTGTCAGCCACTGCACCAGTCATCAAATCGGCGAGTGAATCCATCAAATGCCGGGTGGAGAAAGGTCGCTTTTCAAGCTCCATGGCCCCGGCTTCAATTTTTGAAACATCCAGTACACCGCTGACCAAATCAATCAGGCCACGCCCCGCATTTTCAAGTTTTTCGACGAATTCCAGTTGCGAGGAATCCAGCTTGCTTTGCTTCAGAATATAAGCCAAACCCACCACAGCATTGAGGGGAGTCCGAATCTCATGGCTGATGTTGGACAAAAACTCACCCTTGGCTTTGCTGGCGGATTCAGCCAACTCTTTGGCTTGTCGAATTTCTTCCTCCACTCGACGGCGCTCCGTGATGTTCTGAAACGCCCCCCGAATCATCCAGGATTTGCGCAAAGTGCCTTCCAGTTTCCAGGTGACTTCGCCAAACACATGCACCCAAATCAAGTTGCCTTTGTAGGTTCGCAACTGCAGTTCCAGGTTCACGTCAGCACCAGTGCGTGCAGCATCTTCCAAGGCCCGGGAAAGCTTGATCGCGGAGTCTTCTGGGTAAAGCGCAATCGCCTCTTCCAAAGTGGGCTGGTGGGTAAAGTCGGCCTCAACAATCGCATAGGTTTGTTTCGACCACGTCAATTCATGGGTGCTCACATTGAGTGTCCATGCGCCCACCCCACACATACGCCCAGCCACTTCCAACAGGTGGGTAGTCGAGGTCACATCGGCCAATTTGTTGTTCAACTCAAGGGCCAGTAAATCAAGCGCAGCAGCCACATCGCCCAACTCATCGCCTTCCGGCAAGCCGCAACGCGAATTCAAGTTGCCAGCACGCATGGCATTCGCGGCGTTCTCGATTTGCTCCAAGGGTCTGACCACCCGGTAACGAATCAACAGCAGCAGCAAAAAGGAATTGATGCCAAACAGCAGCGTAAACACCAAAACAATCATTTTCCGCTGGTGCGTCAGGGCCTCTTGACGCTCAAAAGCGGTATCCGAAATTTTGTAACTCAACTCGGCCAGCTGCTCGGCCTCGGAGATCAGGCGATCCGTCAACACGCTATTGCGGCGCTCATCGAGGTTCAGTTGTTCGGAATGTTGCAGGTGCGAGAAGCCACTGAACAAGGCAGCCAAGTCACCCAGTCGCCCATCAAGCTGCCTGGAAAGCTCACCACTTTCATCGGAGAAATGCAGATGATCCAGTTCATCGGAAATGGATTGATGTACCACCCACCACTGACGGACATTGGTCTCGGTCATGTATTCCGAAGCGGTGTGCGTCAACACCAGCATGCGGGTAGACAAGCGGGAAATTTTACGCGCGGCAATGCTTTGCTCCAGCACATAGTTACGCTGCTGATTGATTGAAACAACAGTAGCGACGGCCACCACGGCGAGGCCAACCAACAAAACCAAGGCAATCAATACGCCTTGCTTAAGTCTCAAGATCGGTTTCATGGGTACACAAAATCAACAGCATTGGGTTTAATTTTTCGCAACAGGCTGGAATCTACAAAGTTCAGAAATTCCGGCTCGGGCAAAGCAGCGCCCACATGCCCTTCACGCCGGGCCCACCTTGCCTGGCCTTGCACAGTGCTCAGCAAAGACTGCTGCAACGTCAATTCAAATTGATAGGTTGGCCACGCGGCCTTGACTGTTTCAGAGTCGATGCCCACCTTGCGCGCCATAATCCCTTTGGCCTCATCCGGGTTCTTTTTGATGAACTGAATGGCCTCATCCAGCGCGCTGAGCACAGCAGTTGATTTGCGCATTTGAGCCAAACGGTATTCATTACTGACCAACAGGTTGAAAGTTTGACTGTAGAGCTTCGGCGAATTGAGAACTTCAACATCGGTACCGCCCAGATTCAGTGCAATCTGTCCCCAAGGCTCCCAAACCGAAATTGCATCCACCTCACCTCTCACCAAGGCATTGGCCAAAGCGTCCGCACCCATGGCCAAAGGCACCGTCGTTTTGGGGTCAATTCCGTTGTAGAGCAGGAATAAATCCATGTAATAGTGCGACGACGCTTTCTCAACATAACCAATTCGCTTGCCCGCCAAATCTTTGGCACCACCTTTCACGGCGGCTTTTCTGATCAGGAACTTCATATCGTCTTTGTTGGTGTTAAACGTGGTCACCAAACTGATCGGTTTGCCTTGAAACACGGCAAACATGAAAGGCAATTCTGACGAAGTGGCCATGTCGACCCGCCCCTCCGTCAATTCCTTCACGCATCGATTGCCGCCCAGGCATTCAATCAGCACAGGTTCAACTTTGTGCTTGACGAACATGTTCTTTTCCGCAGCCACGAAAAAGGGCAAGGACAAAGGCGACTTGGAAACAGCAATGCGTGGTTCACTGGCCCAACCCAAAGAAGACAAACCCATAAGTGCACAAAACAGGGCAGAAGAAATACGCGCAATGGGCAAACGATTGGACATGAGGGTTTGAAATCCGAGTGATAACTTGCTCACATTGCGCGTTTTACAAACCGGGTATCCAAGAAAAAGGGGGCATTCGCCCCCTTAATTTGTTACTTTACAATTATTATCAATTTAACATTTTTAACCCATTCAGTTTGGCGCCCTTGGCACGCGAAGCACCTTGGTTTGGCCCACTTTTGCTGCTTGAATTTGCGCCTCCGTGTAGGGCAGACGAGCCCAGTTTTTCTGGGAATAGGCTTTGGTGTAGTCATCAAAGTGTGGGTTGGCCGGGTCAGTCGACAATGAATAAGTCAACATGGCATCCGCTTGGGGTTTGCCATTGTCATCCCAGGTCACGGCCTGAATGTAACTGTTGCCGTAAGTCACTTTGTAACCTTCCGAATTCAGGCGACTGGGTTCCGTGCTCACAATGGTGAACGCACCCTCGGGGCTCGTGCCGCCAAAAATTGGCGTGGCGCTGGCCTGCACACCGGACTTCTGAATATTGCCCAGCGGCTCGTCCAGCGCAAAACCTGCCGCCTGAACCGCCAAAATTGCATCCGCCAAGGCCGCTGAAGTGAATGGATTGGCAATATTCAAAGTGTTGGGCGTATTGACTGGATCAGCCGTATTAAAGCCATTTGCCCACAGGTTGGTTGGCAACGACAAAGGCACTGGCACGTCAAACGGCAAATGCAGTTGAGGCACGCCCACGGGCAAGCCACCAGGGTTGGCAATCGCGCGACTCCAGAACTCGCGCCACAGGTGCGCGCCTTTGCTATCCAGATTGGCCTTGCCGTCCCACGCACCCAAAGCAGCACAAGCATCTGCGGTTTGCACCGGCATCAAACTGGTGCTCAACAACACGGGCACCTGGCACAGCGCATCCACCACCGATTGCTTGGCCAAAGTGGCGGAATAAATTTCGCTGTTCAGCGCAATGTCTTTCAGGTTGTCTTGCGTAAAACGGTTGCCGGGCAGGCCATCAGCCCCGCCCAAACGGCGTTCCGCTTGCAGGGTGCACAAGCGGGTGCGCAAGGTACGCTCCGCATTTTCATCACCAATAATCCGGTTAAAACCAGTCAGCGGCTGACGTGGGTTGCTTAGCCAATAGCTGTCGTTGCAGTTGGTCACGTAATCGTCGCGCTGCAAGGTGGGCAAATTGCCCGGGCCAAAAATGCCGGGTGCGGGCGCATCAGGATCACTGCCCCATTCACAGGCTTCCCGTGAGCCATTCAATACTGGCAGGCCCGGTGAAAGCTGTCCCACCACTGTGTTGAAAGGTTCAGCGGCACATTGGGCAATCTTCTCATCTGTCACATGGGGCACCACAGTCACGTCACCATAGTAAGCAGGCTTGCCCGGGCCACTGGCCACGGTGTTT
>NZ_LUJK01000070.1 GCF_001601825.1 Limnobacter sp. CACIAM 66H1
GAGAGTTCCTGATTGATTCGCGTGATATCGGCCTTCAGGTCCGGACCCCAGACGAAGTCTTGCCGTTTACTCAGAAATGCTGGTGCGCAGCGACGGTGGAGTTTGTCCCCCGACACGAAGATGTGGCAGAAAGGCAAGTAGAAAAGATAGGCAATGTCAGCACGATTCGAGGGCCGATCGGAAGAGATCAGATTGGCCGCGAGCGCAATTTGGAAGAAGATCTCGACTTTCAGCACGTGCGCCGCATAGCTTGCGAACTCCGCCAGCGACGGAAAGCCTGCGTCCGACCAACGCTGAATAATGGGACCCCACAGATGCTGCGGGATATGAACGAAGGAGAAGAGCAGACCGAGTTGCTGCTCCGGCGCAAATCTCGTATTCACAAGCGAGGCGGCGATGCCATACGCTTGCTCAATCGTCTTGCAGCTTTGAGGCGTTATGCCAAGTGCGCGCATCCTCGACGCAACTTCAGGCAGATTGAGATCCGACAGCATTGCACGCCAAGCAGAAGCCGACTCCCGTTCAATGTCTTGAAATTGCCCGCGCTGCCATCGGGAGAAGGCTTCGGCTTCGGGAGAATTCTTGAACACGACGCCCGCCTTGCCGTCTACGCCTCTGACCGGTCGGCCCCCTGCAAGGGGAACTTGACCAAAGTGCGGCGCCTCATGACCCATCAGGTTCGCTATGCAGATCTGTGAGTGATGTACGCAAGGCGCTCCCGACATGACAGGCGTTTTGTCCGCAATGATGCGGACAAGGTCTTCAGGAGTTCGTGTACCTACACGGGTTCGCTTGCTCAGATCGGCGAGGGTTTCAACAAAAAACAAGGGGCAGATGACAGGCAGAAAGAAATGATCAAACCACACCGACTCATCGAGCGTGAGAGACTGCAAGAAGGATTTGTCGAAGAGCGCTATTGGACCCACGGCGTCACCAACGAGGTCTAACGCCCAGCATCAGCGGCGGCGCGAAGCGCCGTCCGCTGCATGCTGTTGTTAGGCGACCAAGGGGAGACTGTCACAGCACCTCACCGATTTTGGAGAACAGGCGCTCGAAGCGTGCCAGTTCATCGGGCTTAAGTGTCGCAGCCGTCAGCGCCGGCAGTACCGCCTGCGCGACGCGGTAGTGGTTGAAGCCGCCATCCTTCAGCAGCGTGATGTTCTTTGCCTTGAGCCAGTGGTTGATGCGCTCGATCATGCGCGGCTGCGCGCCAAGATCGGCCGCGGTCAGCGTCACGCCGTTCAACTCCTTGCCGTAGGCTTGGTTGAACGCTTCGATATAGGCGTCGGTGGGCAACAGGTCTTCGATGTCGGCTTCGGCCGGAGCCGGGTCGATGAACATGGAGAAGTCGAGGACGCGCTTGCGCTCGATCAGTTTCTGCCGCACCAGGTCTTCCAGCTTCTGGTTAGGGCTGGCGGCGCGGTCATGCAACACCACGAGCTTCAGCTTGTTCGACCCGAGCAGCGCGACGAAGGTAGCCAACTTGTCCAGACCGCCGACCGGCACCAGAATCGCGTCCCCCACCCCCTGCTTGTCGCTGGCTTCCAGCAACGCGCCCATATGCTGCAGCAGAATCAGGTCCGCCGGCCCTTCGATCAGGACGTTTTTCTTGGCGATGAAGAGGTTCTGCGCGATGGAGTAGCCGAGCGCGGCCTGCAGCGGGAACACGCTTTCGTCCGATGAGCCGGCCAAGTCACCGGTGATCTTGGTGCCTTCCTTGACGCGGTCTTCGACGACTCGCACTTCGTCCAGGCACGCGCTGTCCACCATGAAAGGCGAGTGTGTCGTGTAGATGATCTGATGCTGCGTCGACAGCTCGCGAATGTAGGCCAGGAAGTCGGCCTGCGCCAGCGCGTGCAGGTTCAGGCCCGGCTCGTCGAGCAGAAGAACGAGCGCGTCCTGCGTCGCGGCGCGCGACTGCACGGCGTCGAACCAGACCAAGAAGCTGAAGAACCAGATGAAGCCCTTGCTGCGCTGGTCAAACGGCACCGTGACGCCGTGGCGGCGGTTCTTAATGCGGATATAGAGGTTGACACCGCTGTTGTAGGGCGCAACGTCCTTGCTATCGGTCTTGAGATCGAACTCTACGTCCAAGTCCTGGTTCTGCTTCCAGAACTCGAAGACCTTCTGGGTGATGTTCAGGCCGATGGCTTCTAGCTTCGCTTTCGCGGTTTCGTAGCCCTCGTCGCTCATCAACTCCTGCAGAGTCGTTCCGGCGAGCTGCAGAAGCCCCTGCGCGGTTTCGTCGGCGTCAGTCAATTGCTTCGCGGCTTCGCGCTGCTGCAGCGCAGGCAGATTGATCTTGCCTTCGAGCAGCTTGTAGTCGTCGAAGTAGAGGAACTTTGGCAGTGCCGGCAACAGGTAGGTCTGCCAGATATGGCCGTCAACCAGTCCCCAGCCGTTCGCCTTGATCGCCCGTGCACGCCACTGTGCAGCGAACTTCGCCAGGCGGTTGTCCGTTGGCAGGTTCAGGCCTTCGATTTTGGCAAGCACGTCGGCGAGCGACGTGGCCCCGGCAAAGACTTCGTCCTGGTGCTCCAGATCGCTTAGCGGCTTCTGCTGCGCGACCAAGGCCGCTTTCTGGTCGATATGGAAGCCGATGGTATTCGTGTTGGCGATGGTCGTATCGCGTATGAAGGTACTGCCGGCGGCGACGATCTGCGCACCCCCGAAGACTTCCTTGTTGATCGTGTCGGCCAGCTCCTTCTCGATGCGAAAAGTCAACTGCACGACCTTCTGATAGTTTTTCGCCTCGTGCTGAGGTCGGTAGCGCACCAGGTCCTTGCGCGGGTAATCGGCGACGTAGTCGTATCCGGCGGCGCCGAGCGGCAGCGCTTTATACAGCGCTTCGAGGAAGGCCGTCTTGCCGGACTCGTTCTTGCCAACCAGCACCGTCACGTCATCGGCAAGCGCCACGGGCGTTGAATCCTCAATGGACTTGTATTTCCAGACCTGCGCCTTGACGAGTGTTAGCACTATGCCCTCCGATTTCTCATGATTCCATCAACTGCGAGCGGGCTAGGATTGGTCGCCTAACTTGATTTATCGAATAACAAAGGCGATATCCATTTATCCGCACATAGCAAAAGATTTCTTTAAATTAACTATTTCAAATATTTACAAAGCATCGCATGAACAGGATGAAAAATAAACCTAGGTTATTCGCCGCAAAATGTTGAACCTGGAACTCGATTTCGAAGGTCAGATCTATCATCGACAACTGCTAAGGTTCCGAAGTCTGCTTTTGCAAATAACTCAGACGTCCCAGCCATCAGTCCTAATGGCTTCTTCGGCCGAATTGCGGTTACTCAATCAAAACAAGCGAATAATTTGGGCACAAGTGTGCCCTATTTCAAACCGATACTCTTGTGCCCATCGTGCCCAAAATTTTTGGGCACAGAATGGGCACAAACATGCTGAGAAAAACAAGCAGATTTTGGATAGAGAAGACTAGTTTTTGACGGAAACACCCAAACGGCGGGCTTTCGGAGGAAAACGAAAATGGCGCGGCTGGCGGGGATCGAACCCACGACCCTTGGCTTCGGAGGCCAATACTCTATCCACTGAGCTACAGCCGCGCAAGAAGGCGTTAGTGTACACCAGCGCTGGGATCTAGGATACTGACGGCATATGTCCACCGTACAACCAATAAAAATGAAAATCGCCAATATTCTTCGCACCAAAGTGGTGTTGATACCCCTGTTCATCCTTGTTTTTATTTACTTGTTTGCATGGGCCGGGTTGCCTCGCCTGGTGCACTGGCAGGCTGAAAAGCAGGTGCTTGAACGTTCCGGCCATGTGCTGAAAATGGACTTGCCCGAGGTCAACCCCTTCAAGCTGACCGTTCGGATCCCCAAGCTGAGCCTGGCCACGCCCGAGGGCGAGCAGCTGGTGGCGTTTGATCACCTTTTTGTAGACGTTTCCGGCACTGACCTGTTCACTGGCCTTGTTGCGCTGGATCAAATTGACCTGAAAAACCTGAACCTGAATGTGGCGCTGCTGCCCGGGGGCAAGAACAACTTCACCGCGCTTCTGGATGCTTTCAAAACTGAAGAGCCTGAAGAGGAAAACACCGAGCCACCTGCGTTTTTGTTAAGCCATTTGTTGATCAGCGATGCAGCTGTTGATTTTGAAGACCGCCGCAAACCCGATGGCCTGAAAACCCGCTTTGTGCCGCTGAACCTGGAGCTACGCGACTTGGCCACCCGTTCCGAAACCGACGGCGACTTTGTGCTGAATGCCGTGACAGGGCTGGACGCCGAACTGGAACTGCGCGCGCAAATTCAGTTGGCCGACCCTTCGGCCACGGGTGAATTCTCGCTGACTGGTTTGAACCTTGCCAAGCTTGAACCCCTATTGGCACCGCTTTTGCCCACAGCACCACCTGCTGGTAGCGCCGACCTGGCCTTGAACTTTGATGTGAACCTGAAGGAAGAGGCCACTGCATCGCAGGCCAATGAGACCGCCCCCACAGATGGTGACCCCCCACCAGCCAATCAAGCCGCGCAACCCAAAGTGTTGATCAGCAACATCAACGCAGAAGTGCGCGAATTCAGCATGGCCGCCAAGCCACAGGGTGCCAGTGCTGCTGCCCAATTCAGCAAGCTGAATGTCAACAACGCCAGCTTTGATTTGCAGGCCAACAAAGCTGAACTCACCGGAATTGTGCTGGCTGGCCTTCAGTTAAACCATGCCAGCAAGGCCAAGGCGATTGGTCTGGATACGATTGAAGTCGGCCCTATCCTCGTAGACCTTGCCGAACAACATGCAGAGGTTAACGCCGCTACAGTGAAAGGTGGCGCTGTGAATGTGAAGCGCAACGCCCAAGGTGAACTCGATTTGATGGCAGCGATCAACGACTGGGTTCCTGCCAAAAAACCAGCGGACAAGAACACGCCTGAAACAATCGACGAGGCACCTGCAAAACCTTGGACCTACGCAGTCAACACCATCGACCTTTCCGGCATTAATGCCAACATTCAAGACCAAACAGTGAGCCCCGCGTTAAACATTGGCTTGAACAGTATTGCGGTATCAACCAGCGGTGTGACACAAGACCTTTCCAAAACCCTGCCACTGAAAGCCAGCCTGAATGTGGCCAGTGGTGGAAGCATTGCTGTGAATGGCGACATCAACCCCAGTACCGCAGCCACTCAAATAAACATTGAGGTGAATGCACTGGCCTTGAAACCTGCACAGCCCTTCATCGGCCAATTTGCCAAACTGAACCTGGTCAGCGGCGCAATTTACACCAAAGGCAAAGCCACCTACAACGCCAAGGAACAAGGCTATGCCGGCAGCCTCACTGTGGCGGGCTTGCGGCTGAATGAAGCGGGCACCAACAATTCGTTTTTCGAATTCAAAAAGCTGTTTACCCCCGGCCTGCGTGTCAATGCCCAAGGCTTGAATATTCAACGCCTGACGCTTGAAGGTCTGGACACTTCGCTATTGATTGCGAAAGACAAATCAACCAACATCAGCCGAATTCTGGTGAGCAAGGAAGAACCGACAACGGCCACGCAGCCACAAGCTGAACCTGCAACACCAGCTGCAAATGCACCCCCCGCGTTTGCAGTCAACATTGATCGCTTCAGCATTGCGGACAGTGAACTGGACTTTGCCGATGAGTCGCTGTTCATCCCTTTCGGCACTCGCATTCACAGCCTGGAGGGTGTGTTGAACGGCTTGTCGAACAAGCCTGGGACGCGCGGCGAGCTTGCGTTGAAAGGCGCAGTGGATGAATTTGGCGAAGCCGATGCACAAGGCACCCTCAACCTGCTGGACCCCACGGCTTACATGGACATTGCCGTGAAATTCAGCAATGTGGAAATGCGCAATTTGACGCCTTATTCCGGCACATTTGCCAACCGCAAAATTGAATCGGGCAAATTGTCGCTGAACCTGGTGTACAACATTGAAAACCAGCAGCTCAACAGCAGCAACCAGGTGATTGTCGACAAACTGAAACTGGGGGAACGTGTGCAAAGCCCGCAAGGTCGCGACCTGCCCCTGGAGTTGGCCATCGCGATTCTTGAGGACAGCAACGGCCGTATCGATTTGGGCCTGCCCATCACTGGCGACTTGAACGACCCGCAGTTCAGCTACGGCGCCATTGTGTGGAAAGCCATTGGCAATGTGCTCACGAAAATTGTGACAGCACCCTTCCGGGCCTTGGGTGCCTTGTTTGGCGGCGGCGATGCCGATGAGCTGGGCAAAATTGAATTCACCGCCGGGGCCAATACGCTGAGCCCCTCACAACGCGAGGGTTTGAAAAAGCTGGGCGAAGCACTGACCACTCGCCCCAACCTGGCTTTAACCGTGCAAGGCACTTGGGCGCCAGTCGACAAAACCGCCATCCAGAACCTTCAAATGCGCCGCGCCGTGGCCGCCCAAGCGGGCGAAAAATTGCAGCCCGGTGAAAACCCCGGCCCCCTTGCCCTGAACAATGAGGCCACCCAAAAAGCGATTGAGGCGTTGTTTGAAAAACGTTTCAGTGGCGGTGAACTGGCCTCGATGAAAACCGGTTTCAGAAAGGCCAACCCGGGCCAGCTGGAACAAGGTATGGCGGGAAAGGCCTTGGGGCAAATTACCAATTTGTTCAAAGACACGCGCGAGCTGAGCGAGGCTGAAGTGAATGCACTGAAAGGCAAAAATTTCTACGCCGTGCTGGCTCAAAAGCTGCAAGACTCAGAGGAAGTGAGCACTGCACAACTGCAGGCCTTGGCCACACAACGCCAGCAATTGGTAAGCACCGGGCTGACTTCAGCGGGTGTGCCCGCCGAGCGCGTCAAAACCGATTCGCCCAAAGAAACCAAAACCAATGATGACAAAACCGTGCCAATGGAATTGGGTGTGGCTGTCAACAAGTGAGCAGCTAAAAACTAAACAATAAACCCCGCTTGGCTGGCCAACACCTCGCGGGTAACACGAATAAATTCGCGGGTCTTGGCGGGCATGGGGTTGGCGTAGGGGCACACGGCGAATATATCGGCCGGTGCACCCGCCCAGTCAGGCAAGACACGCACCAACGCGCCGGTCTTCAGTTCCTGCTGAATGTCCCATTCGGAACGCAGCAGCACACCCTTGCCCTGCAAGGCCCATTGCACAGACACATCACCGTCATTTGAACTCACGGGCCCGTGCACTTTCACGGTGGTTTCCTGCTTGCCGTTGCGCAACTGCCAATTGTTGAACGTGTGGTTCTCTTGCCGAATCACCAGGCAGTCGTGTCGGGTTAAGTCGCCCGGTGTGGTCAACTCACCCGCCGCAGCCAAATAGGAAGGCGCTGCACACAAGATGCGCCGGTTACTGGCCAACTTTTGGGCAATCAGCCTTTGGTCAGGTGGCTCGCCAAAGCGCACCGACAAATCAAAACCGCCCTCAATCAAATCAATCGGGTGGTCCGTCAGTTCAAGAATGACTTCCACCGCGGGGAATTCGGCATGGTAGGCCGACACCACGTTGGCCACATGCTTGCGGCCAAAACCCAGGCTGGCGTTAACACGCAACAGTCCACGCGGGGTGTCTTGCCCGGCACGCAAAGTGGCCTCCAACACATCGATTTGGCGAAGAATATTGGCGCCCTCAGCCAGGTAACGTTCACCTTCAGCACTTAAACCGATGCGCCGTGTGCTGCGGTGAAGCAGGCGAACGCCCAGCCTTTTTTCCAGTGCCGCGAGACGGCGGCTAACGGCAGGTGGTGTGACATCAAAGGCCATGGCAGCGCTGGCCAGGCTTTCATGGCGCACCAGTTCGCTGAAAAAAGCGAGATCAGACAACTGCTTCAAAACTTGCTCCAACAAAGATTCGTGCGTATTTGTTAATAATATTTTAAATATTGAATCATTGTAGATATTTTTATAACGAATACACTGAGCGCTTCCACATCTACAGCACACCACCCATGTCTTGGCTCGCTCTTCCTGATTTGCTCCTTGTTTTGTCGTTGGGCGCGGCTTTGGGTTTCTTCGGTGGGCTGTTTGGTATTGGGGGCGGCATTATTGCCGTCCCGCTTTTTATTATCGGGTTTGGCATGGACCAGGCCCTGGCCCAAGGCACCGCACTGGTGCTGATGGTGCCCAATTTGCTGATTGGCTGGTGGCGTTACAACCAGCATCACAGGCTGCCTTGGCTGGCTGTGGCTGCCATTGGCATCACCGCCACTGCAACCACCTGGTTAACCGCCAAACTGGCTGTTCGCCTTGATCAAGACATACTGCACTGGATATTCAACCTGTTCATTTTGATGGTGGGCCTGCGCATGTTGATGCTGCGAAAAAACCCCAGCGCGGATTCAAACAACAGCGATCAACCTCGCACTGCCACCATGCCCATCGTTGGTGTATTGGGTGGCACCAGCATGGGCCTGCTGGGCATGGGGGGCGGCCTGGTGGCCACACCCCTGTTAACGACCGTGTTCAAACACACCCAAACCACGGCGCAGGCTTTGTCGCTGGCCTTGGTGGCCCCCAGCTCGGTGATGGCACTGAGCACCTACGCCAATGCCCACCGCGTCAACTGGGAATTGGGCTTGCCCCTGGCTTTTGGCGGGCTGTTCACTGTATCGGCGGGTGTGGCCATCGCCCACTACCTGCCTGAAAAGGCCCTGCGCCGAAGTTTTGCAGCAGTCATGATCATTGCTGCTTTCTGGCTCATTTTGCAATCACTGCACACGCACTAAGCTTTTCCGGTAAGAATAGGGGCTTGTCCACACTCGCCTTTTTGCCTGATGAAGCTGGCAGCCCTGTTTCGTTTTGTCTTGTTTGCCACTTTGCTCGGCCTGGCCTCCAATGTGTGGATGGGCGAACGGGCAGACCAATTGCAAACGTCGCAGACAGCGCTGCTCACCGCCCGCTTGAATGCCATCAATGAATTGCGCTTGCTGCAATCCGAATTCGATGCACTGCAAACCCTGGTGGCCGCTTTTGTGGTCAGCAAAAACAGCCAGCACCTGGTGAATTATTACGAGCTGCTGGACGCCCACGCAGGCGCGCGCAAATATGCCCAGCCTGTCGACAATGTCTACTGGAGCAAACTGATCGCGGGCAACACCGAGGCGGTACCGCTGGTGCCCGCCGAAGGTGAAACGCTTGAAAGCCGTTTGCTTTCGCCACAAAATGTGGCGCCCAACCTCAGCGTAGATGTAAAAGCATCGGTCGAAAATATCCTTAGCCTCAGTAAACGTTTGCGAGAACGTGAACAAATTGTGTTTGCACTGACCCAAGGCTTGTACGACCCGGATGCGGGCAAATATGTATCAGAAGCGCCTGTGCGCGACGACCTTGCCATTCAAATGCTCTTCTCGGAAGAATACCTGGGCATGAGCAACGCCATTCGCGCTGAAATTCAAGGTCGAATTCGCGCAGTGGAACTCGGCTTTCAAACCGTGATAGCTGCCCAGGCCAACAACATCAAAGCCACTGCAAATTTCGACCTGTACCTGGGCTTGCTCGTTACCTTGATGGCCCTGGTGGGCTTGGCCGTGTTGCAACGCTTTGTGGTGGCACCGCTTCGAGAACTGAACAAGGTGAGCAAACAAATTGCGCAGGGTAATTACAGCGTTACCCTACCCAATCCCCGCTTTGTGACCGAAATGAGCAACCTTGTGAAGGGCTTTGCCCTGATGATTGGTTCATTCAAGCGGGAATTGGAACAGGGCGAGGCTGCAAGGTCAGCTGAATTGATTGCCTTCGAGGCCAAAATGGGGCGTGAACGAGCAGAAGCACAGGTGGAAGCACGCGGCATGTTGCTGGCCAATATGAGCCATGAAATCAGAACACCCATGAATGCCATTCTGGGGATGACCGCGCTCACCTTGAAGTCAGACCTGCCCGAGCAGGAGCGCAACTACTTGCTGAAAGTACAAGATGCAGCGAAATCGCTGCTGGGTTTACTCAACGACATCCTGGACTACTCCAAGGCCGAAGCGGGCATGGTGGAGTTCGAGCACATTCCGTTCACTCTGGATGAAGTACTGGCCAATTCATTTCTTGCGGTGCAAAGCCAGGCAGCCAGCCGAAACCTGATGTTGCTAAACGAGGTTGCGCCGGGTTACTCCAACCAGTTGGGTCAGCGCTTGGTGGGCGATCCTTCTCGGCTTCGACAAGTTCTGAGCAACCTGCTCAGCAATGCGGTGAAATTCACGGAAAGCGGATCGGTGCGTGTGTTCTCGAAACTGCAGACCCGTTCGGACACCGGGCTTGACCTGCGAATTGAGGTGCACGATACCGGCTCGGGTTTGAGCAAGTCACAAGTTGAGCGAATTTTTGAAAAGTTTGCGCAAGGCGATTCAAGCATCAGCCGAGTGTATGGCGGCACTGGATTGGGCTTGAGCATTGCCCGCGAATTGGTGATCCGCATGGGTGGCCAAATTTCAGTTGAAAGTACACCGGGCATGGGCAGTTGTTTTTGGTTCTCGGTGCCTGTGGTCTATGACAGCGACATCTTGATTGAACCCCTGCCACTGGGTTACCAGCATGGCGTGGTGTTTCACCAGCCAGGGCCAGTGGCCGACTGCGTGATGTCGGTGCTGAACGCCACTGGCATGCAAGCCACCCTGGTGAGTACGCTGGGGCAGTGCATAGACCACCTGGATGAAAACACTTGCGATTGGGTATTCATTCAATCGGATTTGCTGGACCCCAGTGAGCCGCTGCCTGCCGAACTCCTGGAGCACCTGAGCAACCCGGCTTTGCGGGTAGTGGCCATTGACCGTGATCTGCTTTCTGCCGACAGTGCGCTGCTGCAACTCTTGCCCTCTGAACTCACCAAACAACTGATACACCTGGCGCACCCGGTGTTGATGCAAGACATCTGCGCAGCGCCGCGCCTGGACCTGCCAAATTTGCCACAGCCTGGTGCAGCCCGGGAGTATCCTTCGACCCTTCAAGGAAAAAGTGCCCTGGTGCTGGAAGACCACCCGGTGAACCAGGAACTGGTGTGCTCCTACCTGAAAGCGGCAGGCATGCAGGTGACTGTGTGTGAGCACGGTCAGGAGGCTTTGGAGTTGTTGGACCCTGACGACGCGCCTCACTTTGATGTCATCATCACCGACCTTGAAATGCCGGTGATGGACGGCTATGAATTCACAGCCTGGCTGCGCGACCAAACCCGCTGGATGGACACCCCCTTGGTGGGCCTGACCGGGCATGCCTTCTCGGAGATACGCAACCGTTGTCTGGATTTGGGCATGGATGACTTTATCGCCAAGCCCGTGGAAGCCCGCGTGCTGTACGCCACACTGGCCGACCTGTTGCACGCCGAAACACCTTCACCTTTGCCCACACCACCTACCCTGCCCAATTTGTTCATGGAACACTGTGCCGACCTGCCAGCCAAGTTGCGCGGCCACCTGGAGCAGCTGGATGAAGTCGCCTTTGTGCGTGAAATACATTCCATGGTCAGCTTGTTGGCCTTGCTGGGCGAACAGGCTTTGCACCATGTATTCCGGGATTTTGAGCAAGGCTTGAACAACCAGACCATCGATGCCAAAGAAGTGTTGGACCAGATACGAACCGTGTGGCCTGCTTTGGTGAAGAAGTATTCCGAACTAGTCGAGAAGGCCACCCCCACCTAGGGGAAACCTACCCCCTGAAATGGTGAACCTCCCCGCAAACGGTGAACCCTCACCTATGCGATGCCACACCTTGGTAATGCAGTCGACAATACTTAAACGATGAACGGCAAGGCATTGGATTCAGCATGACCATTCGAGCACCCTATCAAGTGCTGCACAGCAGCCCTTACAAAAAATACTCCTTCGAGCGCGAGGTGTTTTTTGAAACGCTGGGTGCCTGTTGGGCTTTGAGTTCACGTAACATCAGTGGCCTGTTTGCGATGCAGCTGCAAATTGATTTGAGCCGTGTGCAGTTACTCTACGGCGTGCCCAGCTCCCATTTGCCCGAGCCCTTGCTGTTTCAATTCCTGAATGTATTTCAAACCCGGCCACGCAATGGCGTGCACGCTCAGCACATGCATGCAGAGCACAATGCGCTGGAAATGATCGAAGACATGAACGAAGCAGACTTCCTGAACTTCACCACCGGTTTTCAGGATGCTGTGAACCAGATTCTGGAACCGCTGGATTGCTGGACAAAAGAATGTCAGCAAGCCCACCTGGCCTTGAAGTACTACGGCCTGAACCTGGTTGAAACAGGCATGCGCGAATCGAAATTCAAGCGCACCTACGCCGACCTGCTGGTGAATTACCTGCTCACCACGCAACGTGTGTTTTTGCAGGAAAGCAAAACTTCCACCTACAACTTTTAATCGCGCTGCCAGGTTTCAAACCAAGCGCGGGCGCAGGTGTTGGCGCAACACCATTTTCAGTTCCAGAAACACGTCAGGATCGTTGAGCAAAGTCATGTGGTGCTTTTGCGCGAATGTGACGCGTTGCGCTTTGCCAGTGTCATCGGCCAGAGCAGAATCGGGTGTGACCAACCCGTCACCCACAGTGGTGTTCAACCAAGAGGAAGTGTGGTCACCAATCGTTGACCCGATCAGGTGAAACATCACTTCCTGACCATCGCGGGTTTGC
>NZ_LUJK01000071.1 GCF_001601825.1 Limnobacter sp. CACIAM 66H1
CACGCAAGCAGTGATGCATTTGAACCGGCGTGTGCGTTTCTTCTCCACCGTGGATTTGGTCAATGCACTGGAGCAAGAGAAAGTATCTGGGCGACAGGGACAAATCGCAAACCGCTTGTTGTATGCCGACTTGGTGATTCTGGATGAGCTGGGGTATTTGCCATTTAGTCAAACCGGCGGAGCACTGCTGTTTCACCTGCTATCGAAACTGTACGAGAAAACCAGCGTGATACTGACCACCAACTTGAGCTTCTCGGAATGGAGTCGGGTGTTTGGCGATGAAAAGATGACCACAGCGTTGTTGGACCGACTGACCCACCACTGCCACATTCTGGAAACTGGCAACGAAAGTTACCGCTTCAAACACAGTTCAACTCAGAACAAGAAGGAGGAAAAACAAACCCGAAAACTGAAAATCGAGACATAATTCTGACACCAAGGGGTGGGTCAAAATTCAATGCAAATCCCGGGTCAAATTTGGGTGCAAATCAACAGCAGGCTGAAGAGCCGAAAGATGCTGCGGAATTTACATTCGATCTACATCAACCACCCTAGCCTAAGGTCGAATCTGCTGTTCTATCTTTCTAGTCTTGGTTACTCGAAGGCAACAGGCGCAGCGGTCCTCAAGATCCTTGACGACTTGAGTGTTTTTGACGACATCTCGATTGTTCAAATCGTCAATCTGCTTACCAACTGGGAGATCCCAACTACGCCAAGCGCCGCTGACTTTATTGAAGACGCCGAAAAAGCGGTAAGGAGGCTTTCGGTTGCCCAAAAGGAGCCATCTGGGTTCTATGCCCTGCTCTGGTTTAAGGCAAAGTACTCATCCCCGAAGTCACTCCTTGAGTTCATCAAGAAATATGACAACCTCTGGAAGACGGATGCCTTCTTGAGGCGCCAAGCTACTGCGGTGCTGTCGAGACTCCTGGTGATGGGCAGTGAAGCACCTCGGTCAATTCTTATCGAACAGATAGCGTCTGGCGCCATGGGAACGGTCTCTGTGGCCAATCAGATCGCCTACTTTGAAATGTCCGAAAAAATTGAGCCGAAGATGGATTTGTACCTGTTTCCGACCAAGAAGCAACGGGTCTACCCGCTTGGTAAGTTTTTAGTTCTATGCTCCGCCCTTAACTCCGAAAGCATTCGTAAGAGCAAGCCGATAGCCAAGAAAATCGGTGAGCACATTGTTGACCCTTACTATCGGCGCTGGATTGTAGAGCAATATGGGATCAAGCTCTAGGGCCAATCCCTCGCGAGAGATGTCTAACGGCGCCCGTTAATTCAAAAGTTATCCAGAGTCGGTTCAAGTTGACTTTAGAGACTTTCAAAATCTAGAAGCTCATGACCGCTTCGGCCGAAATTCAGCCACAACAAATCTTTACCGATTCGTAACACCCATTGTTTGAAGTAATCAGAAGAGCATTTGTCTGAACAAACCTAGCATTGCAGCCACATTAAAAGTAATAATTATCATTCAACAAAATGACAAAAAACTGAATTTAATGACAAATGACATGAACGCCGACAATTTTGAATGCAGAGGGGTTTGTAGTGGAACTTTCGGACCCATTAGCACTCCTAAGCGAAGAGTGCTAAAATTAACTGGAAATTGGTTCATTTATTCGGAGAACACCGCAATCATGACCACTGCATTGACCCTTGCTAACACCCGCGCCGCTGGCAGCAGTCTTGCCGTGCGCGACCCATGGGCGCTGGTGGCCCGTGGCCCGCTTGGCAACCTAGATGCCTACATTTCAGCCACACACCAAATTCCCATGTTGTCGCCTGAAGAAGAAGTTGAGCTTGGCGAACGCCTGCAACGCGACAACGATCTCGAAGCAGCCCGCCGCTTGGTGCTCAGCCACCTGCGACTGGTGGTTGCCGTTGCACGGCAGTATTTGGGCTATGGCTTGCCCCACGCCGATCTCATTCAGGAAGGCAATATTGGCCTGATGAAAGCCGTGAAGCGATTCGACCCCACGCGTGGCGTGCGGCTGGTCAGCTTTGCGCTGCATTGGATCAAGGCTGAAATCCACGAGTACATCATTCGCAACTGGCGCATGGTGAAAATGATCACCACGAAGGCGCACCGCAAGCTGTTTTTCAACTTGAACAGCTTCAAGAAGTACGGTCAGACCCTGTCGCCAGATCAAATCAACGAAGTGGCCAGTGAATTGAATGTGCGTCCCGAGGATGTGTACGACATGGAGCGCCGCATGGCGGGCCATGAATTCAGCCTGGACCCGGTAGTCGATGTAGACAGCGAAGAAAACAGCTACAACCCCGTACGCTATTTGGCCGCTGAAGGCGCCGAGCCCACCGAGGTGCTTGAAGGTGTCAACATGGAGCGCCTGCACAGCGAAGGCCTGGACATGGCCTTGGCCAGCCTGGACGAGCGCAGCCAGCGCATTATTTCCAGCCGCTGGTTGGCCGGTGACAACGCCAAAACCCTGCACGACCTGGCTGCAGAGCTGGGTGTGTCGGCTGAGCGGGTTCGTCAAATTGAAACCCAAGCCATGAAAAAGATGAAAACCGCTTTGCTGAAATACGAACACGGTGAAGCTTAAAATCCAGGCTGTAATCATTTTGGGTGAAAACTAACCTACACTAAGGGCTTGGCAACAAGCCCTTTTTTACGACCATGATTGAAGTACATCACCTGGAACACTCACGCTCGCAGCGCATTATCTGGCTGCTTGAAGAACTTGGCCTGCCATACAAAGTAAAGCGCTACGCCCGCGACGCCAAAACCTACCTGGCCCCACCGGAGTTGCTGAAAATTCACCCTTTGGGAAAATCGCCCGTGATTACGGATGGCGACATTACAGTGGCTGAGAGTGGTGCCATTGTGGAATACCTGATCGACAAGGCTGGCGGTAAGTTTCGCCCAGCCGCCGGTACCCAGGCTCACCGTGACTACACCTACTGGATGCACTTTGCCGAGGGCACAGCCATGCCCCCACTGGTCATGACTTTGGTGTTCAATAAAATTGAAAATGCCCCTGTACCCGCTTTGCTCAAGCCAATTGTGCTGCCAATTGCACGCGGTATTTCCAAGCAGGTGAAAAGCAGTTTCATCAACCCCAACCTTGAAAAGCAGTTCGCTTACATTGAAAGCGTGCTGGCCAAGAATGAGTGGTTTTGCGGCAGCGAAATGACCGGGGCTGATTTCATGATGAGCTTTCCGCTTGAAGCAACCATGAGCCGGGCAGAAAGCGTCAGCAGCATGCCTAAAATTGCAGCTTACGTCAAACGCATTCACGCCATGCCCAGCTTCAAAAAAGCGCTGGAAGTGGGCGGCCCGTACAATTACGCTTAAATTCGCTGAACACGCATGAACGCAGCAAGTACGTCTATAGAACAACAGGCAAAAATCACCCAGGTCAACGGCAATGTGCAGTTGATTCGGGATGGCTTTTTCCTGCCTGCACAGGCGGGCATGGTTCTATTGCCGGGTGACCGCGTTCTCAGCGATGCGGGCACAAAGGCAGTCATTGAGTTCACTGGCGTGAAGGATGCGCTGATCATCGAGAATGGTGCAGCGGCCACCTTCAACCTTGAAGTGGTTGATATGGACCAGGTGCCCCAGTGGATCGCCACAGACCTGTATGGCGAAGGCGTGTACTTTGACGGTCAGCAAACCACCGGCAAAACTGCAAGTACCACTGAAGACGCCCCGGACCTGTTTGGCCTGTTTGGTACCCAGAGTAGCAGCGGTGAATCAACCGGTTTTCCGGTGCTGGAAAGCGTGGTGTTTTTGGGTGCTACCGCAGCCATATACAGCGACAACGAGGACAACGCCAGCACCACTGAAACCACTGGCACGAGTGAATCAGGCAATAACGATTCAGGCACAGGTGGTGGCAACAACAATCCGCCACCAGCACCCCCACCCGAAACCGAAGAGCCGGCACCGGGACCACTGGATGCCGTGCTAGGCCCAGTGACCGATGCATTGGACGGTTTACTCTCCACCCTGGGCGCGCCATCCCCCGTGGGTAGCCTGCCCATACCTTTGCAAGCCAGCAGCAACACGGCCAACCTGCCCACTGAATAATCGCGAGTATCTTGGGTCTGCACAACGGAGTTTGAGTCGTGCATAAAACTATGCAAGGCGCGAATACGCTTATTCACTGAATAAGATGTGGGTTGAACGCGGCGGCAAAGGATCTATTTTTTATGAGCGACAACACACACTTCGGAATCGATTTTTCCGAGGCGAAAACAATTGTCAGCGCCAACAAACCCAAAGCATTCCCGAGCAAGTCCAAGTTTGATTTAACCAACCTTTACGCCTTTACAGCACCAGATGGCGTACCACGTGCCAGTGGGCCTTGTGCGCTGGGCACCATTCTTCATCACCATGACATTGGCTGGAGCCACTTGCCCAAAGACAGACACGGGCATCCGTTGAACGATCCCTATATTCAGGAAATCATGCGCTGGGCCGAGTGCCCCGACTTGCTGATTGGGAGCATGGGCACCACGCCAGCCGCTTTGCTGAGGGGCTTAAGAAAAGCAGAACTGCTTGCCGATTGGTATGCAGGCAACACGCCACAAGCCACACTGAACCTTATTGGCAACGAACTTTTTGAAGGCAGACCTGTGATTGCATTAATCAATCACGGCCCGGAAGGTGAACCGCTGTTGGTGGAATGGGAGGTGGTGTTCAACATTGATTGCGACACGGTGCACTCGAAACAGGCAAACACGGCGCAGCAGGACAAAAAACGCACCTTGGCCGAATTCATGGCACAAATGGCCATGAACTTGCCGCAACTTAGTTACAGTGTAATCACAGCCAGAAAAGAGTAATTACTTGCCGTCGAGAATTTGCTCGACATCGCTGACCACGGGTGCAGAGTCTGCGTTGTGGCGAACCAGCAAGCGGGCACGACCCTGTTGATCGAACACATAGCTTGCAGAGGTATGGTCCATCAGGTAGTTGTCGGGCGAGCTGCCTTCCACCTTGCCGGCGTACACCCGCAAGCCAGCCAACAGGGGCTTCAATTCTTCGGAAGATTCCGCGGTAAGTGCATCAAAGGTAGGGTTGAACTGGGGCACATACTTTTTCAGCAACTCGGGCGTGTCGCGCTCTGGGTCAACTGACACAAACAGCACCTGCAAGTTGTCGCCCTTCTCGCCCAGCTTGGTTTTCACCTCGTTCCACTGTTGCATGGTGATGGGGCAGACATCCGGGCAATGGGTGTAGCCGAAGAACATGGCCACCACCTTTCCTTGGTAGCTTTCCATGGTGCGCTCTGTGCCCGACAAGTCTTTCAACTTGAAATTGGCCACCAGTGAAGATCCGGTGATGTCCGTGTTGGTAAAACTGGCCGGGCCTGCGTTACACGCGGCCAGCAAGGCCACTGCGCCCACCAAAAACCATGTTCTTACTTGCTTCAATACACTGCGCATACTGCTTACACCGTGACATAGTGATCGACCAATAAGGCCGCGAACAAGAACGCCAGATAGGCGATGGAATACGTGAATGCCTTTTTCGCCAGGGCATCGCTGTAGTTTTTCCAGATTTTGTAACCATAGCCGATGAAAATGGCATTCAATACCACGGCACTGACCAGGTAAATGAGACCGCTCATTTTCATGGCATAGGGAATCAGCGTGGTGGCCGCCAGCATGATGGTGTACAAAAACACGTGGAACTGCGTGAATGCAGCGCCATGGGTAACAGGCAACATCGGCAGACCAGCGCGTGCATACTCTTGCGTGCGGTACAAAGCGAGCGCCCAAAAATGCGGCGGGGTCCATACAAAAATAATCAGGAACAACACCAAAGCCTCAGCCGATACACCGTTGGTGACCGCAGCCCAACCCAGTACGGGTGGCATGGCACCCGACGCACCGCCAATCACAATATTTTGTGGCGTATTGGGCTTTAACAGAAGGGTATAAATAATGGCGTAACCCACGAAGGTGGCCAGTGTCAGCCACATGGTTAAGGGATTCACAAACACATAAAGAATCCACACACCAACGCCACCCACCATGCTGGAAAAAACCAGTGTCTGGACTGAATTCAGCTCGCCTCGGGGCAGGGGACGTGCGCGCGTACGCGCCATTTTCGCGTCAATCTGCTGTTCAACCAGGCAATTGAATGCGGCAGCCGCACCCGCCACTAGCCAGATACCCAAGGTGCCCGCGATCAATACCTGGGCATCGGGCAAATCGGGTGTTGCCAAAAACATGCCAATAACTGCGCAAAACACAATCAAGGCCACCACGCGTGGCTTGGTCAATGTCCAGTACTGTTTGGCCACGTGAGAAAAACTACCCACGGCTTTTGTTTTTTCAACGGATGGCATGTTGAGCCTTATGAAATTCGATGGCGATTGCCCGCAACCCGATAGTTTACCAAGATCAGGGTGACCAGCAACAGCGCTGCGCCCCCATTGTGCGCCACGGCCAACCACAAAGGCAATTGAAACACCACGTTACCAATGCCCATGGCAATTTGCAAAGCCAGCACGGCCACCAGTTTAATCGCCAATGGCTTGGTGCCCGGGTTGCGCCAAAGTGCAAAAGCGAGGAAGCCCAAAATACCAGTAACCACCAAGGCCCCGATACGGTGAATAAAGTGAATCGCGGTGAGTGAGGCCACATTCAGAACTTCGCCTTCAGGGGTTTCACCCAAGTGCCGAATGATGTGAAATGCATCCTTGAATTCCATGTGCGGCCAGAAACTGCCCTGACAAGTCGGGAAGTCGGTACACACCACCGCGGCATAGTTGGTGCTGACCCAACCGCCCAAGATAATTTGCACAGCCACAGCCACAAAGCCCACACGCGCCAACAGGCGCAATCCGCTCAAATCACTGGGCGGCGCCACCGTGCGGGCAGGGCTGGTTTGGCGTAGCCATAGCCAGGTCAACATGCCAAGAATAGTCATGCCGCCGATGAGGTGACCAGTCACAATCGCGGGCTTGAGCAGCATGGTGACCGTCCAGGCACCAAATGCACCTTGCAAACACACCGCAAAAAACAGCCAGGTGGCTAGCGCAGGAGATTGCTTCAATTCAGCACGCTTTTTCCAGGCCATCACCATAATGCCAATGATCAACAAACCCAGAAACGTGGCCACATAGCGGTGCACCATTTCCTTCCATGCTTTTGGCATGGACACCGGGCCATGAGTGCCGCCCTGAATTTCAACGGCCTGCGCAATTTCCTCAGCGGCGTGCGTGGGTGTCAACTTGCCATAGCAACCAGGCCAATCCGGGCAACCCAAACCGGCGTCGGTCAAGCGCACAAAAGCGCCCAACATGATCAACAGGAAGGTAAGTACGGTGGTGAATGCGACCAAACGCTTGTAACTGCTCATGATGCTGCTCTCGAATTAACCAATATTGGATGCCCACAACAGGCGGCTGATGTCTTTGCGAAACTTGTCAAACTGCAGGGTGTTATTTGGCGGAAAGCGCATCATGACATGCCCGAGTGGATCCGCCACAAACACATGGTCCCGAACCGTTCCAATGTCGGCACTGCCTTTGTTGCCCACAATGCCCTGCTCCAGCGGCAACCAGCTTTTCAGTTGGTCTTCGCTTGCCCGTACGAAATGAACGTCGGGAAACTGACGCAGCAGCAGTGTTTCAAGGGGACCATCATCGGTGACAAACACAACACGTTCAATTCGACCTTGTTCTTTGCCTTTCGAAGCACGGGCCTGACGCTGGAAGTACATGGTGTTCTGACACACCTCGTCGCAATCACTGTTGATCACCTGAATCAGCACCCACTTGTCAGCCACCTGCTGCATGGTGAAATCATCGCCATTGATGTTTTTAAATACCTCGGTGGACACATCCACTTGCGGATCCAGAATGGTGCCGTAGTTGTTGGTGCCTTCGGGCTTGTCAAAGAAGTACAAATAGAAGGCCGCCACAATGGGCAAGGCGCAAGTGAGGAACACCAACAATATGGTCATTCGGCCCTTGTTCAGCTTCGCGGGTGCGCTGGCTGCATTCATGTTTTATTTCCCTTGTAAAACTCTCGATACACAAAAAAACAGAGTCAGCAAAACCAACACCGCCGACATGGTAAACCATTGAAAGGCGTATCCCCTGTGCTTGGCCACTTGTTCTTGCAACGGCACCGTGAGGTGATAAAAACCGTCCACTTTACCGGCCGGTGCTTGCTGCCCGGCTGTTTGCGCAACTGGCTGCTGGGTTACTACAAAATTGCTGACTGGCTCGCCAGCGTGCTTTTCAAATTCAATCACACTGAAATTCGACCACACCTCATAACCATTGCTTTGTGCCTTCGTGATGCGGTCGGCCTCGCCCAAGGCAATACCCCGCAATTCAGCCGACTGGGCAAAACGCGGCAGAATTGTTCCTTTTAAATCAAACAAATCCCCAGCCTGCGTGGCCTCGGTGGGCATCTCCGGTGCAAGCCGTGGCTGGGCCGGGTTTCTCAACAACAGCCCCCGATCGACAGGTATCAGAAAACTGGCACCCTCTGGCCGAAAACCCTGCACCACCTGAACGGCGGGTCGCCCATTCACTTGACGATTGTCTATGTATATCAGGGCTTTGGCTTCGAACCTACCCCTCAAATCAATTTTTCGGTAGGACATATTGTCCAAGTCCAACCGTGGACTGCCCGGAGACACAGCCTCGGCCGCCAATGCGCGGGCCTGTGCATCAAACAGGGATTGTTTTTCGTGAGCCCGCCCCGTTTGCCATTGCCCCAAACTGAAGGTGAGCCACACCAGCCCGGCACCCAGCAGGACGCTGAAAGCCAGCTTTGTCTTTCCCGGTGTTTTCACTGCGTTAACCATGACATACTTCCAATTGTGTGCTGTACACGGTTAGTTTTTGAAAGGTGTTCACCATGAAGTTCATCATTGGCCTGGCGTTCCTGGGCATCCTGCTAAGCCTGGGTTCGGCTTTTTTCTTTCTCATGAAGGACAAAAGCAAATCCAGCCGAACCGTCAACGCGTTGACCATGCGCATCGGTTTGTCCATCGCGCTGTTCCTGCTGATTCTGTTTGCCTGGTACATGGGCTGGATAGAGTCAACTGGCATTCGATAAGCTCAATGTAAGCTCGATATCCAAAAAAAAGCCACCGGAATTTTCCAGTGGCTTTTTTAATTGTGTGTTTTACAGCCTGCCGGGAAATACCCGAATTACAGCCAGTAAACCACCACGTACAAGCCCAACCACACGACGTCCACGAAGTGCCAATACCAAGCTGCCGCTTCAAATGCGAAGTGGTTTTGTGGCGTGAAGTGACCCTTGATGCAGCGAATCATGATGAAGAACAGCATGATGGCGCCGATAGTCACGTGGAAACCGTGGAAACCGGTCAGCATGAAGAAGGTTGAACCGAAAATACCTGATGTTAACTTCAGGTTCAAATCGCGGTAAGCGTGAATGTATTCATAGGCCTGGAAACCCATGAAGATTGCGCCCAACAACACGGTCAACGCCAAGCCCCAAATCAACTGTGAACGCTTGTTGGCGATCAGCGCGTGGTGCGCCCAGGTCAGGGTAAGGCCCGATGTCAGCAACAACGCGGTGTTGATGGTGGGAATTGGCCATGGGCCCATGGTCTGGAATGCGTCAATGGTGCCAGCCGGGCCAGTGTTGGGCCAGTTGGCTGTGAAGTCGGGCCACAGGAAAGCCTTGTTGTCGATGTCACCAAGCCAGGGCATGGCGATTTGACGAGCATAAAACAGCGCACCGAAAAATGCGGCAAAGAACATGACTTCGGAGAAAATGAACCAGCCCATGGACCAGCGGAAGGAGACATCCACCCTGGCACTGTACTGACCACTTTCGGATTCGCCCACCACATGCTTGAACCAGCCTGTGAGCACATAAATAAGAATTGCCATGCTGAGTGCGAACAGGTAAGGGCCTGATGCAGCGCCGTTTACCCACTGGGACATGCCCAGTACAAAAAAGAACATGGCCACTGCGCCAAGCACAGGCCACTGGGACAAGCCGGGCACAAAGTAATATGGTGCATTCGCACGCATGGTGGTTTCTCCTATTTCTTTAATTTAGATGCTTCAATACTGCAACAGCGAGTTTCGTACGGCTTAAGCGGAACTCACCACAAAATTTACCAATACCAGCAGCCCGATCACAAAACCAGCGGCTGCCAACAGACCCACAATAATGACGTGGACCGGATTTAACTTCTGCATGTCCTCCGAATGGTTTTTACCCTTTCGGACCCCGAAAAATGACCACAACACCGCTGACAGCGTTTGCAAAAAGGTGGCGGTGCTCGCTTTGCGTGACGCGGCTTCTTTGATGTCTTTGGACACTATTCAGCCGCCATGGCTGTAGCGCCGGCCACTTCAAAAAACGTATAACTCAATGTGATGGTGTGTACATCTTGTGGCAACTTGGGGTTGATCACAAACACCACCGGAAACTCTTTTGTTTCACCTGCCTTGAATGGCTGCTGTTTAAAGCAGAAACATTCCAGCTTGGTGAAATGCTCAGCTGCCTTGCTGGGCAAATAACTGGGTATGGCCTGACCTGCAGTGTCGTTCTGCAGGTTGTTGTACACCACATAATTCATGGTCACCAGCTCACCTGGATGAACCATCATTCGATTCGTCTCGGGCTTGAACTGAAATTTGCCTCGCTCATTGGCGTCAAAGATCACTTCAATGCTTCGGCTTTTGTCCACTTGGGTATTCTTCACGATTTCTTCCGCATTCTTGGTTTGCGGTGTGAGCACGTTAATCCCGGTGATTTCACAAATGGCCTTGTAAATGGGTACCAATGCGTAACCGAAGGCAAACATGGCCACAACAATCACGACAAGGCACACAACCATCTGCTTGTGCAAACCGCTTGTTTTTTGACTATTTCCGTTGGCCATGCTGCTTTACCTCCACTGCAAATTCATTAAAACCTAGTTCATCAAATTCAAGATGCTGGGTTCCATCACCTTGCGAATCAGAATGCCGATAAAAAACACGGCAGCCACCGACAGCAAAATCAAACCAGTGCGCTTGTTCTGTTTCGCTTTCTCTTTTTCTTCAGGGGTCACGCTTACTTCCTTGCTGAACCGATTCGTTGTGTAAAGGAGCCTTGAGTAACAGACAAGAGCAAAGCCGCTTTACACAACGGGGGGTTGGCAACAACCAAACCCCCATTGTTAAACCCTTGGGTGAATTACTTCACTGTGGGTGGATCTTCAAAGGTGTGGAACGGTGCTGGTGATGGAACTGTCCACTCCAGACCTTCAGCACCTTCCCATGGCTTGGCAGGCGCTGCCTCGCCCTTCTGGAACATCCATGCACGCAGTACGCACCACAGGAAGATCAACTGCGACAAACCGAACCAGAACGCACCCACAGTGGCAATGGCATGGAAGTCAGTGAACTGTGTGGCGTAATCGGCATAACGACGTGGCATACCGGCCAAGCCCAGGAAGTGCATTGGGAAGAAAGTGACGTTGAAGCTGATCAAGGATGACCAGAAGTGCCACTTGCCCAATGTTTCGCTGTACATGCGGCCAGACCACTTGGGCAGCCAGTAGTAAGTACCTGCAAA
>NZ_LUJK01000072.1 GCF_001601825.1 Limnobacter sp. CACIAM 66H1
CATTCACTTGATCGCGTCACTGTGGTGTGTCGTTCAAGATAAAAAAACCAGCTCATTGATTTGAGCTGGTTATTTCGTTTCATCGAGTTACCTTGAGCTTCTCACTTGTTCTTCAACGCTGTTCGGATGCTGGCAGTGAGTCAGTGGCCTTTCGTAGTCAAATCGCACATGAGCAGTTTAAAAATTGACTATTTAAGAACACTGCAGTTTGAACTGACCGAAACCAAGACTTTGCCGAGTGAGGGAAGTGAGCGTGGGTCAAGTGATTTACCTGTGTTTAAAAATGCGACAGAGATATCACGGGAAGGGTCTGCCCATGTAACGATGTTGATCAGTCCAAGATGACCGTAGGCCTTTCTGGCTTTGATTCCAAACAAAGAGAAGACGTTTTCTCCGAGCATAAATCCTGGGGAAAACCGGATTGGGATCATCAGTGTTTGATCAATCGTCAAGGGACCAGCGGGCCGAGTGGCCAGTTTGATTGTATTTTCTTCGAACATTTGATGGCCATTGTAAATGCCACCATCCAGCATCATTTGATAAAACCGACTGACTTCATCGGCAGTTCCGTATATGTTTCCCGCTGGAATACTTGCATCCATAAAGCCTGAGCTATTGGATATGGTTGCTATTTTTTCAAATTCAATATTCAGTGCCCGTTTGGCCAGAACGTTGATTGGGAAAACAGGTGTTGCACCTGTGCTGTAGTTGAATGCTGCCAGCCCCTGGTGCTTTTTTTGAAGACCGTAGGTGAGGTATTTGGCACCCAAGGGTTTCGCAATCATTTCCTGCAAGGCAGATTCCACCGATTTGCCCGTTATTCTTTTGACCAGTTCGCCCAGGATATATCCACCAACGATGGCGTGGTATGCCTGTTGGCTGCCATCTCCACGGTTGGTATAGCCTGAGTTAATCAGGTCTATGACACTGTCCCATTTGAAAAGTAGCGAAGGGTGAGGGTTGCTCATTGGTATCTGAGGAACGCCCGCACGATGAGACAAGACTTGTGCAATGGTGATGTTTTCTTTCCCGTTGCACGCGAATTCGGGAATGTACTGTCCGACTGTATCGTTGAGTTCAAGCTTGCCTTGTTCGCTTAGTTTGTGAACGAGCATGGCTGTAATAGCTTTGGAGGCAGAAAACAGACAAATCGGTGTATCGGGTGTCATCAAAACCTGATCAACATCTTGGTCTGGATGATTGGGTGGAGGGTTGCCCCGAGCGTGTCCAATCGAACGTTTAAGAACGATTTCGCCTTGCCGGCGAATAACCATGGTCATTCCAGGCTGCAGACCCGTTCTGTAAAAACTCTCAACGCTATTCCAGATAGCCTCTACATTGTCGCGCGTCATGCTGACGTCATAGGGGCTTGTTTCTGCTTTGGAGTCGATTTGAGTCACAGATCCAAGGTTTCTCGGAACCGAAACGGTGTTTGTTTTTTTAAACATAAATTTGGCTTGTCTCGTTGTTGTAAGTATTTGTGTAACTCACAAGTATCATTCCAAGCAAAAGCTCAGGTCAATTGAGTTTTTAGGGCCGACTCTCTAGCCCTGCACTACCTTGGCGGAACGTTGTTGATTTTGTTGATGCAGTTCTCGAACAAATTCATCAATTGGTTTGACCGTGCTGCCTTTGAAGAACAGCAGGGGAGAAAGTGTACCAATCAGAGTGACATGGTCAGTTCCATCAATCTTTTCCATTTTTGAGAGATTGCCGGCAGACGCCAGTGCATTCTGTAGTGCATGGGTATTTCGCTCAATGCTAACCAAGGTGTCGCTTTGGGGGGCGAGAAGTAGGGAAGGAACGTTGCTTTTGTTGGCGTAGTCTATCGGTTGGGATTGGGGTGGGTAATTGGGATGATCAAACACTGGTTGAACATCAGTGTCTTTGATGGGATAGATATTGTAGGCACCAGCCAACCCAATCAGCCCCTTGACTGTGGTTCGGTGTTCAAGACCGACAGCATTCAACCAGCGTGGGTCGAGAGCGAGCATGGCGGCATTGTAGGCTCCCGCGCTGTGGCCCATCAACACATATTGTTGAGCTGGATTCAGACTTTTATATTCGGGTTTTTGAAGTTCTTTTTTGAGATGGGCCAGGCTTTGAGCCCCATCTTCCAGAAAATCGGGATATTTGACTTCAGGGTACAGGCGGTAGTTAGGCACCGCAGTGATATAACCCATGGAGGCAAGCCGTCGCCCTACAAACTCATATTCTGATTTGTCGCCTCGGTTCCAGCTGCCACCGTAAAAGAACACGATCACTGGTGTGTTGCTGAATTCCTCATTCGCATTGTCTGGCAAGTAGAGGTCGTATTTGAGCTTTGGGTGAACGCCGAATGCGATGTTTTCCTTGACCTCCGCAGTGTAAATTTTCGAAACCGAGTTGACCACCTGGAGGGCTGAACAACCGCCCAGCAGGATTAGCGGAATAACTTTGAGGGCGCGCAGGAAGTGTGATGTTGATTTGTTCATGGGGTGCTACATTACGCACGAAGGGTGCAAGTCATGAGTGATACCTTATATTAAACAGAATTTACCTGCAGGATGATGACGATGGTCGCAATCAACAAGAACAAGCCAGTCTGTGTTACTGGGGCTTCAGGGTATATCGCCAGCTGGATTGTTAAGGATTTGCTGGATCAGGGATTAACGGTTCATGCTACGGTGCGCGACTCGAACAAGACTCGCTCGGTTGCCCATCTTTGGAAGCTGGCGGATGGCGCGAAAGGTGAACTGAAGCTGTTTGACGCTGATCTGATTCGCCCGGGAAGTTTCAAGGCGGCGATCGAAGGATGTGAGTTGGTGATTCATACAGCCTCTCCTTTTGTGATCAAGGGGATCACTGATCCGCATGAGGCCTTGATTCGCCCTGCTGTGGAAGGAACTGAGAATGTGTTGAGATCTTGTAATGAGGTTTCAACAGTTCGCAGGGTGGTACTGACTAGTTCTGTCGCGTCCATCTATGGGGATGCGGTTGAAATTTTGAATGCGCCGGGTGGAGTTTTCACTGAGCAGTTATGGAACAACACCAGCAGTGAGCATCACCAACCCTATTCTTACTCAAAAGTGATGGCTGAACGTGCGGCTTGGGATATTTGCAAAGACCAGTCGCGCTGGGACTTGGTAACGATCAACCCGAGTTTGGTGATGGGTCCGTCATTAACTACTCAAACCCAGTCAACCAGTATTGATGTGATGCGCGATCTCGGCAGTGGCAGGCAACGTACCGGTGTTCCGATGTTGGAGTTTGGGATTGTTGATGTTCGCGAAGTCGCGAAGGCACATGTGTTGGCTGGTTTTAATCCAGATGCCGAAGGGCGACATATTTTGAGTGCACACACTGCTAGTTTGTTACAAATGGCGACAATTCTGCGTGCTCGATTTCCAAATTACCCGCTGCCTACCAGGCAGTTGCCCAAGTTTTTGGTGAAGCTGGTTGCACCAATTGCAGCGGGGGTGAGCCGGGAGTTTATTCAGAAGAATGTGGGTTATCACTTGCATTTCGACAACAGCCGGTCGGTCAATCTGTTGGGTGTGAAGTACAGGCCGTTGATTGAAACCTTGTGCGACCATTTTTCCCAAATGATTGAAGATGGTTTGCTCAAACGACGTTAATGGCTGCTGCTTTTTGACCCTGCTCCCACAGGTGTAACGCTTTTTTGCGTTCGCTTTGCCAGCGGTATTGGCCCAATTCACCGGTGGCTTGTATGACGCGGTGACAAGGTATCAGAAACGCCACAGGATTTTTGGCAATCGCACTTCCCACAGCGCGGCTTGCCATTGGCTTGCCGATGTAGCTTGCAATTTGTTGATAACTGGCAAGCTGTCCAATAGGCAAGTGGATCAAGGCTTGCCAGACCTGGAGTTGGAATGGTGTGCCACGCAAACACAACGTGAGTTCATGGGTTTGACGACTCGAGACGTTAAAAATTGTGTCGATCAGCGGTCTAACGGTTAAACATGACTCATTCAAAATCGCATTGGGATACAAATCCGAGATTTCGCGTTTCCACAAGTCATAAGTCAATCCGTTGGATTCGAACTCCAGGCTATTAATACCTTTGCTTGTGAGGCAAACAAATACTTGACCGAACGGGCAGGGTGCTTGCCCAATTGTGAGGACTTGGTTCAGTCCTCCGTTTTTGATTTCGCCTGGAGTCAGTGCTTCGAATTTCAGCATGAGGTGGTGGAGTTTGCTGCCGCTTGAGAGGCCAAGTTCTGACGTGGTTTGAAGCACGCTTTTACCCGATGAAATTAATTTGCGGGCATGGTCTTTTTGCAGGCAATGGAAAAACTGTTTTGGGCTGATTCCGGCCCATTCAGTGAAGACACGCTGTAAGTGAAATGCAGAGGTGTTCAGGTGGCTGGCCAGCGTTTCCAACTTCGGCTCCAGGTTGCCGTCCGATCCCGCAAAACTGTTTGCGTGCCGTTCCAAAATCTGAATTGCCTTTGCAACGAGTTGGTATTGATGATGGTTTTCAAATTGTGTCACGGCGATGTTCTGAATGGTTATTCACTTTGTCAGTGTGGTTCCTACGGCTTGTTGGGGCAATCTGTTTCTTGCGCAAATTCAAACTTGGGCGCACAGTGGTAATCGAAATTTACTCACAAGTTACATGGATTTCTGCAGGCGATTTTCTATTTCTTGTGGGTATTGTTCGATTTGTGAATCTAAATGGAGTGTGTCTTAGTATGAGGGGTAACTATTACACACATTAGATTAGTTATCGCACTATCTATTCAAGAGGCCAAAAAGGCCCTGAGGAGACATACATGGCCGGTTTTCTGCCCAAGAATTCGACATTAAAGTTTGCTGTTATGTCCGCGCTAATTTCCATGCACGGATTGTCCGCTGCGGCGGGTTCGTTCGAAGGCCCGGCTGGTATCGAGGGCCGTTGGGCGATGGAGGTTACCGTGGGTGCTTCCATGCGGACTAAAGACGCAGACGAGTCTTTGGTATTCATCGGAAATGGTGGCAAGGCATCGAGCGGGACCGTTGACGACGGTAACCTGAATTACAACAAGGGCGATGTTTTCAGTTCTGCGGCGAAAGCAGTGGGTGAGTTGGAACTCAAGAAGGACAATTTCGGGCTCTTTGTTCGGGCGAAAGCGTATTCCGATTTTCACAACCGCAGTAACAAGGTCCCTCACGGATCTTCCAACAATGGATTTCGGCCCAATGAGCCTTTAAATGACAATGGCTTTGACAAAGGCTCCAAGTTTGAAGACGCTCAGTTTCTAGATGCCTATTTGGTAGGTGATTTTGAGCCTCTGGGTAAACCGTTGACAGCAAAAATTGGCAACCAAGTGGTTACCTGGGGTGAGGCATTGTTCGTGTTGGGTGGTGTCAATCAATATTCGAACTTCGACTCCGCTGCGCTTCGGCGACCAGGCGCACAGTTAAAAGAAGTTTTTCTGCCGATTCCTCAGATTTCCGCGAATTTGCAGGCAACGGAAGAATTGTCACTTGAGACATTTGTACAACTCAACCATGAGAAGGTTGTGGTGGACGGGTGTGGCACTTTATTTTCTCAAGCTGACCTGTTGAACTGTAATTCCCAAGGAGCCCCCATCAACCCTGGTATCTTGAGTACCCCGCTTGGTGACATTGATTTTACGGGATATGACGATCGCCAGAGCTTTGAGGGTGGTGGCACTGTCACTGTTGGTGGGGTGCCATTTGATACTTCAACTACATCTGGTCTAAGCGCGTTAACTGGTTTGTTAGGCGGGATTACTGGACTCCCTGCGGATTTGGGTAATTTGAACTTTAGAATGGCTCAGCTTGCTGACCGCCGTCCAAAGGACAGTGGCCAAATAGGGTTGGCGGCTCGCTATTACGCTGGCGAAATTGGCACGGAGTTTGGGGCGTATGTCGTCAATTACCACCAACGCATTCCGAATTTGTCTTTGAAGAAAACTCCGTCAAACTTTGAAGGTTCTATTTTCAACGGACTAGAGGCGGGCGGTCAGAGCGTTGTAAATCCGCTTTCTTACTTCTTTGACTATGGTGCTGAGAATATTCAAGTGGCTGGCGTGTCGGCGGCGACAGAATTCTTCGGTTACTCAGTGTTTGGTGAAGTCAGCTTTACTAAAAATTTTCCAGCTGCCTATAACACCGCAGACCTGTTGAAAGGGGGCGCCACAGGAGATGGTCCGCTCGCCAGGTATGGTGACAACACAGCTTTCCCCGAGGGGTCCATTTTGTCAGGATCCAAGCCTCTGGATAAGATTCAGGCTCAGGTGTCTACGATCAAGCTCTTCCCCCGCCGATTGGGTGCCAGCCAGGTTGCTCTGGTGGCTGAAGTGGGTGCCCAAATGTGGCGCGGGATTGGAGATCCGTTTACCAGCGAGCGATTCGGGCGCTCACCTGCATTTGGTGCGGGCGCCCATGCAACATACAACGGTGGTGACTGTAATGCTGGTGTGAATCCCAATCCACAAAACTGTGTAGTCGATGGTTACGCGACAGAGACCGCGTTCGGTTATCGTGTGTTGTCGGTTGCAACCTACCCCGATGCATTGTTCGGAGTGACTTTGGCTCCTCGTATTTTTTTCTCGCATGACTTCAAAGGTTATTCAGCTGACGGTGTTTTCCTGGAGGACCGCATGAATCTGGGTGTTGGCGTTCGGGCCGAGATCCAGTCTGCGCGATATTTTGCTGAAATGAACTACAGCATGTTTAATGACAAGGCTTATTTCGATCCATTCAAAGACCGTGACTTCCTGTCTTTGGTAGTGGGCGCCAACCTGTAAAAGGTGGAATCAGAGGGTGAGCCATTCAAGAGTTGTTTTTAGGAGAGTATTGAAATGAAATTGATCAAGATTAGGCGGTTGGCTGTATCCCTGGCACTGCTTGGAACTGGTTTGACAGTGCAGGCTCAATCTGCAGACTATTCGAAATTGGGAACCACATTAACCCCGATTGGCGCCGAGAAGGCTGGCAATGCGGCTGGAACCATTCCTGCCTGGAATGGCGGTATTTCAAAGCCGCCAGCTGGCTTTGATCCCGCGAAAGGCTATCTGGATCCGTTCGCTTCGGAGAAGCCTACCTTGACCATTAGTGCTGCAAACATGGATCAGCACAAGGACAAGTTGGCCCCTGGTCAAATGGAAATGATGAAGCGTTACCCCACTTACAAAATCAATGTGTACCCAACTCAGCGCACTGCGGCATACCGCGCAGATGTGTACAAGTTTGCCAAGGAAGAGGCCGCGGGTATCAAGTTGGCTGAGGGTGGTAATGGGATCTTGAACCTGAAGAAGTCCAATGTTCCTTTCCCGATCCCCACTGAGGGTATTCAGGTAATCTGGAACCACATCATGCGTGATTTGGGTGGTTCAATTACACGACATTCGGCCGACTTTCCTGTTCAGACAAACGGAAGTTTTACCGTCGGTAAGCGTACGGAAACCATCGCATATGCGTCTTTCATGGCGGATCCGGAACCCAATCGAATTTTTTATTACTTGAACCAGACCACAGCGCCCGCAAACGCGGCTGGTGAAGTAGCTTTGGTGCATGAGCCGTTGAATCAGGTTCAGGAACCACGCTTGGCTTGGCAGTACAACCCTGGGCAGCGTCGAGTGATTCGCGCACCTGAACTGGCGTATGACTCCCCCGGTATTGGTGCGGACGGTTTGCGCACCAACGACGACTTTAACGGTTTCAACGGTTCGCCTGACCGTTATAACTGGAAACTGATTGGCAAAAAAGAAATGTATGTGGCTTACAACAACTACAAGTTGACCAGTAAGGCCCTGAAGTACAGCGATATTATCAAGCCAAACCATGTAAACCCCGATCACTTGCGCTACGAGTTGCACCGTGTGTGGGTGGTTGAAGCCACGCTAAAGCCTGGCGCACGCCACATTTATTCCAAGCGTGTGTTCTTTATCGATGAGGATTCATGGGCTGTATTGCACGCAGACCAATATGATGCACGTGGTGGTTTGTGGCGTGTGCGCGAAGTGTACGGTGTGCAGTTGTACGATGCGCCTGCATTTGGCCCAGCTGGCGAAGTGATCTATGACCTGCAAGCTCGTCGATACCTCGTCAATGCACTGACCAATGAAGAGAAACCCGTGGAGTTCGGCAAAAAGTACACCACAGCAGACTTTTCGACTGCTGCCTTGCGTCGCATGGGCAGATGATGATTGGGTATGCGTTCGACGCCCGTTGTTGTGTTGAATGCGTACCACCTGAACTTTCCCTGACCCAGAGAACTGCATTCTCTGGGTTTTTTAAATTGGAGATGGCATGAACAAGCCACTGTTGCGTGCAACTTTTTTGGCCTTTGGGCTGTGCGCAAGTCAACTGAGTTTTGCTTTCAAGGATCCTCTGGATTTACCAGCGATTCAGGCACCTAAGGCTGCAAAAGCCTTGTCATTGAATGTGACTTCCCAAGGCAGCAATGTGCTGATGGTTGGGGAGCGGGGCATCATTCTTAAACGTGATTTTGCAGCGGGAGATCCTGCGCAGGGCGTCAAAGACAATGAAGGCAAATTGTGGACGCAGGCCAAAGTACCGGTATCCGTGAATTTGACCGGGGTGGCTTACGTCAATGACACGCTGGCTTTTGTGGTTGGACATGATGGGGTGGTGTTGAAGTCGACTGATGCTGGTGCCAGTTGGGTGAAGGTCTTCGATGGCAATAAAGCCAACGAGCAAGTGGTCGCAGCAGCGAAGAAAAAAATGGACGACATGCAAAGTCGTTTTGACGCGGCAAGTCCGACCGAGCAAGACAAGTTAAGTGCCGAACTGGAAGCGGCAACTTTCGCTTTTGAAGATGCTGAGGCTGGCGCACGATTTGGTCCAGCCCGTCCGATGCTGGATGTTTGGTTCAAAGATGCCAATACAGGTTGGGTTGTGGGCAGTTATGGACAGATTTTTGAAACAAACGATGGCGGAACCACCTGGACCCTGATTGCCAACCGTTTGGACAACCCTGATTTCCGTCACTACAACGGTTTGTATGGCGATGAAACAGGTTTGATGTTGATTGCAGGTGAAGCAGGTCGTGTCTATATTTCCAACGACTTTGGCGCAAGCTGGAAGCGCTCTGATACCGGTTACAACGGTCACTTTTACGGCACTGTAGTGACTCGCAATGACGAAGGTCAGCCCATTGTTTTTGCGTATGGATTCGGTGGCAACGTCTATCGCCTTGGAGCCGGAGCAACCGCCTGGTGGCAATTGAAAAGCCCAAGCAAAGAGAGTTTTGTGCAGGGGCTGACAATTGGCCGTGCTGCATTGTTTGTGGATCAGAAAGGCCGTTTGGTGAGTACGGATGAATCAGGCACCACGCTGAAAATGGTGAGTGCTGCTGAGGGCAAGCCAGTGACTGGCATGGCCCTTGTGAACAACACCTTGGTATTGAGCGGTCAAAACGGCCCCAGAACCCTTGCGCTGCCACGCTAACTGGAAGAACTGTCATGAGTAATCAAGAAGAATTGGGTAAGGTCGAACGGTTTTTCGAGTCGATTTTGTTTGGTCACCGAAAGCTTGTAATTGCGGTGTTCGCAGTGTTGTCGGTGTTCTTTGCGTATCACGCAGTGCAGTTGAAGCCTGACGCCTCTTTTCAGAAGATGGTGCCAGTGACGCATCCATTCATTGCGAATTATCTGAATTACGAGAATGAACTTCGCCCTTTGGGCAATGTGCTCCGTATCGCAGTTCACAACAAGAACGGCACCATTTACGAAGCGGAGTTTCTTGAAAAGTTGCGTTTAATTACCGATGAGGTGTTTTACATTCCGGGTGTAGACCGAGGTAATTTGAGTTCGATCTGGACGCCCAATGTGATGTGGCGTCAAGTGACTGAGGAAGGCCTGCGTATGGGGCCGGTAATCGGTCAGGGCTTTTCTGGAACCCCGGAGCAGATTGAGGCAGTAAAAGCAAACGTAGAGCGCTCGGGACGTATTGGTTCGCTGGTCTCCAACGATCAACGCTCCGCCATCATTCTTGCCCCTTTGCTGGAGGTCGATCCTGACACTGGAGAGAAGTTAAGTTACGGCAAATTGTCTGCTCAAATCGAAGAAGTAGTGCGCGACAAATATCAAAGTGATGACATTTCGATTCATATCACTGGTTTCGCAAAAGTCGTGGGTGACCTGATCGATGGATCAAAGGACATTGCCGGTTTTTTCGCAATTACTTTTGTGCTCACGGTGATCCTGTTGTTGTGGTATTCACGGTGCTGGAAAAGCACGGCTGCAACCATTTTCTGTTGTTCGCTGGCGGTGATCTGGCACTTGGGCGCAGTGAGTTTGTTGGGTTTTGGCCTTGATCCTTATTCAATTCTTGTACCATTCCTGACTTTCGCGATCGGGGTCAGCCATGCGATCCAGAACGTAAGAACCATGGCTTCAGAGCGCTTTCATGGTGCGAGTAAGATTGATGCATCGAAGGCCACCTTTCACTTGTTGTTCATTCCCGGTTCGGTAGCCTTGTTGGCCGATGCAGTCGGATTCTCGACCTTGTTGGTGATTGAAATCGGGGTAATCCGTGAACTGGCGATCAGCGCCTCCATCGGCGTTGCGGTCATTATCTTCACCAAGATGTTCCTGTTGCCAGTGTTGATGAGTTATACCGATGTGACTGAACGTGGTTTGCGGCAGGTGGCAAAACAAGAGGCCAGCAAGCACACGGTGTCGCATTTGCTGTCGCGTTTGACTGAGAAGAAGGTGGCTTATGCTGTGAGTGCTGCCGCTGCGCTGATCTTGGTGGGTGGTCTGTACGCGTCTGCGGGCATCAAGATTGGTGACCTGGATCCAGGAGCACCCGAGCTTCGCCCTGATTCTCGCTACAACCAGGACGTGAAATTTTTGGTCGAGAATTATTCAACCAGTTCAGATGTATTCGTGGTCATGGTGGAGACACCAGCCGGCGAATGCGGTGCTTACCCTGTTGCTTCTGTGGTGGATCGATTCCAGTGGGAGATGGAGAACCTGGAAGGCGTGGAGGGTACGGTTTCGCTGTTTACGATCATGAAGAACATCATTGCCGGTTTTAATGGTGGTAATCCGAAGTGGCTTGCGATTTCCCGCGACCGTTTTATTTCAAATGGCGCACATAAAAACATCCCGACCAGTTTGTACAATGCCGAATGTTCCATGACGCCGGTGATTCTATTCCTGTCGGATCACAAGGCCGAGACGCTGGAGCGAGTGGTTGCCAAGGTACAGGCGTTCGCTGCGGAGAATGATTCCGCAGACGCCAAGTTTATTCTGGCTGCCGGTAACAGTGGTATTGAAGCAGCTACCAATATTGTGGTTGAGCAAGCGCAAAAAACCATGTTGTTGTTGGTGTACAGCATTGTAGGTGCCTTGGTG
>NZ_LUJK01000073.1 GCF_001601825.1 Limnobacter sp. CACIAM 66H1
CATGGCACAAGCCCAAAACGGATAGGAGGCAAAACCGAAGCGATCAGCCACTGCTCCGAAAACCAACACGGCCAACACAAAGCCCAGCGAGCCATACAGACGAACCTGGCCGTACTGGCCCGTGCAACCAGCACAACGCTCCATGGCATATGAATCGGACATGGGCACCAAACCCGAAATACTCAGGTTCAACAACAACACAAGAACAATGAGGTAAGAAGGTGTCTGCTGGTACCAAAATGCCAATGCTGCGAAACAAAAACCGGCAAAAGTACCCAATCTGATCCAGCGAACCCGGTTGCCAGTGTGGTCAGCCAGCCAACCCCAGGCAAAGGGGCCGACAATTCGCATCAACTGCATCATACCCAATGCCAGGGCGATCACATCCAGGCTATGTCCAATCGATTTCAGGTAAGGCCCTAAAAACGGCGAATACAAGCCAACAAATGCGAAATACGCTGCGTAAAAAAGCGCTAACCAGCCCAGTTGCAAATGCCTGCCCGCTTTTTGGTTGACGACTTAATAATTGGAAATGCCGGATGGAATTTGGGGGGTGTCCACCTGAACATCTGCACACTGCGCGCGGTGCATCAGGAGGTGATCCATAATGACTAAAGCCAGCATGGCCTCTGCAATCGGCGTTGCGCGTATTCCAACACAAGGATCGTGGCGACCATAGGTTTCCACATCAATCGGATTGCCCGCTTTGTCAATCGACTTCCTGGGCAAACGAATGCTGGACGTCGGTTTGATCGCCATGCGAACCTCAATATTCTGCCCCGTTGAAATACCGCCGAGAATACCGCCTGCGTGGTTAGACCCAAAGCCCTCAGGGGTCATCTCATCACCGTGAACCGAACCCTTTTGCGCGATGCAGGCAAAACCTGCGCCAATCTCAACACCCTTCACCGCGTTAATGCTCATCATGGCGTGGGCAATATCCGCATCCAGCTTGTCATACAAAGGCGAACCCAAACCCACCGGCACCCCAGTGGCCTGCACACGCAAGCCGGCACCACAGGAATCGCCGGACTTTCTCAGCGCATCCATGTAGGCCTCAAGCTCGGCAACCTTTTCATTGTTCGGCGCGAAAAAAGGATTGGTGTGCACATCGTCCCAAGTGGAAAACGGGATTTCCACTTCGCCGATCTGAGTCATGCAACCACGGATCTGGATACCCAGCTTGCTGGCCAACCATTTTTTCGCGATAGCACCCGCAGCCACCATGGGCGCGGTCATGCGGGCCGACGAACGTCCACCCCCGCGATAATCACGAATACCGTATTTGTGCCAGTAGGTGTAATCAGCATGACCAGGGCGAAACGTGTCCATGATATTGCCGTAGTCTTTGCTGCGCTGATCTTGATTGCGAATCAACAAGCCGATTGGGGCCCCCGTTGTCACACCTTCAAAAACGCCGGAAAGAATTTCAACCTGATCTGCTTCCTGACGCTGTGTCACGTGGCGGGAGGTTCCTGGCTTGCGTCGATCCAGGTCGGCCTGCAAATCCGCCTCAGTCAGTGGCAAACCAGGTGGGCAACCATCAACCACACAACCAATGGCGGGCCCATGGCTTTCCCCAAAATTACTGACCACAAAAAGGCGACCCAAGCTGCTTCCGGACATGCGTGTTCACTCGAATAAGCAAAACATTATTTTATCGGAATATCCCGCACCAGAACGGCGCGGGTGTTGAGCTTACTGAATTGCAACTTCTCAATTGCAACTTATTTGCGCTCAGTTGCCACTGAGTTGCTACTGAATCAAAGTGCTACTGAAGGCGTTCGACAGCTGATGCCCCAGTGTGTGGCCACTCAAAAATGCGTCTTCCACCCGCGCACCATTGAGCCAATCCCCGCAAGCACCCAACATGTGTTCCTCGCTGAAATAACAAGGCAGACCCACCGGGTTGCTGGGTAACGAATACAACCAGCGATGCGCGGTGACCGTCAAAGGCTCTTCGATCAACTGGCCAGTCACATTGCAAAACACATCCAGCAGCATTTTACCAACTTCCTCTGCCGCGTAATCCTGGTGTAGTCGAGACCAATCGGCCGTGGCCTGCAAGATCCAACGATCACCCGCAGCCCTGCCAGGTTTGGAGGAATCCCTACAAATCCACCCCAGTGGACTGTCGACCACGAAGGCCCCGTCAAAGTCCACTTTAACAATCTCGCGAGGCGTGAGCATGACAGACCAGGTGACATTGGATTCCACTGCCACAGCCAATTGGGCCAAAGGCATGTGAACCTCATCAAACAACGACACCACCTGCTCGGCCGGCACAGCACTGATCACCGCGTCAAAGCCAGATTCTACCCGCACGGTGCCATCAGCCAGGTGCAAGGTTACCTGGTAAACACCGTCAGTGCGAACAACACCAGCCACCCTGCATTGCAGTCGAATGTCGAGTCCCCGGGACATGAAACGCGCCAAACTCGCCATTCCAGGAGTTCCCACCCACCGCGTGGTGGTACTTGCATGGGGGGACGAAAGCCCGTACCCCAAATTAACCACAGAACCAGCCCAAGGTGCGACGGCACCCGCCTTGTAGGCCTGATCGATCAACTCAACAAACGCAGGGGAGGAAACCTGAAAATACTGGGTCCCATGATCAAAGCCCAAAGGCGGATCAATGTCTCGATTCAGCCAACGAGTGGGCATGCGCCCCCCCGGGCCACGACTTTTCTCATACAAGGTAACCTCGTGACCCTGCTCAACCAATTCGCGTGCGCAGGCCAGCCCCGACACGCCCGCACCTATGATCGCAACTCTTTTCTTCAATTTGATACCACCTGTACTGCATTGGTTTTCGACTCAATTGCTGCTTTCTTCCATCGGCCAATCGCGAATGTAGCCCTTCAGCATTTTGTTCTCAAACCCTTGTTCCTCGAGAACCGCCTTGGCCACGTCGTGAAATGAAATCACACCGCACAGGGTGTTTCCATCCATCACCGGCAGATAGCGCTGGTGATTCTCAAGCATCAGTTTGCGAAGGCTATCCACCTCCATATCCAGAGTGGCTACGGTGGGTTCTGTGTTCATGACCTCGCGAACCACAATTTCAGCCACGGGAGGTGTGGGACCGGTGCGATGCTCTTTTTGCCGCTTGGCCAGAACACGAATCACTTCGCGGAAGGTGACGATGCCGGCGAGCGCCCCTTTGTCCATCACCACCAGTGAGCCCACGTCATGATCGGCCATCGTAACCACGCAGTCGGACAAGTGAGTATCAGGGGTGACAGTGAATAGCGTGTTGCCTTTTACACGCAGGACTTCTTTAACTTGCATCACAAACCTCCTAAAATATTCTTATGGTCGTTTTATTCATCCTACCCGAAATGCCACAGCTTTCAAGTCCAAATTTCTGGGCAAATACAGGCCTGAAGCGGCAGGAGATGTAAACTACAACGATTAAAAATAAACAAACGGAGACATGGGCATGCCAAAAACCGGAAACAGATTTCAAACCTTTGCCGATTTTTATCCTTTTTACCTGGCGGAACACAACAATTTGACCTGCAGAAGACTGCACTTTGTGGGCTCCACAATTGCACTGGTTTGCCTGTTTAAATTGCTCACAACGGGACAGCCAATCTGGCTGCTGTATGGTCTGTTGGTGGGGTATGCATTCGCTTGGGTGGGCCACTTCTTTTTCGAGAAGAACCGCCCAGCCACATTCAAATATCCGCTTTACAGCTTCATGGGTGACTGGGTGATGTACAAGGACATCCTGACCCGCAAAATTCCGTTCTGATTTTCGCGTTGATTCTTCGCGTTAATCTTTCTTGTCAAACGGGTTCACGTTGCTTCGGAACTCAACCCGAAGCGGAGTCCCGTCCAGCTTGAAACGCTCACGGATTCGAGTCTCCAGATAACGCTTGTAATTGTCGGGAATGGCATCTAGCGCGGTGCCATGAACAATCACAATAGGCGGGTTCTGCCCGCCCTGGTGTGCGTAGCGCAATTTGGGCCTGAAGATACCTTTGCGCGGGGGTTGCTGGTGCTCGACACACTCCTGAATCAGGCGCGTCAGTTTGGGCGTTGACAACTTGGCGAAAGCCGCCGCGTGGGCCTCGTCGACTGATTTCATCATGGCCGCAATCCCAAAAGGCTTTGTCGCGGACACATAATGAAACTTGGCGTAATTCAGGAAAGTCAGCTTGCGCCCTACCTCGGCCTTGATTCGTTCCTTGCGGTAATCGTCCAGGCTGTCCCATTTGTTCACGGCCAACACCAGCGAACGCCCTGCTTCAACAATGAAGCCAGCAATAGAAGCGTCTTGATCGGAAATGTCCTGCTGGGCATCCAGCATCAGAATCACTACGTTGGCGTCTTCAATGGCTTGCAGGGTTTTAATCACTGAAAACTTTTCAACTGACTCAAATACCTTGCCGCGCTTGCGCAAACCGGCTGTGTCAATCAAGGTATAAGGCTTGTCGTTGCGCTCAAAATCTATGTAAATGCTATCCCGGGTGGTGCCCGGCATGTCGAAGGCAATTACGCGCTCTTCACCCAACAAAGTATTTACCATGGTGGATTTGCCGACATTGGGGCGCCCGGCAATGGCCACCTTGATACGACGACCACCCTCCTCGTCTTCGGGCAATACAGGCAACTTTTCGCAAGCCATGTCCATCAACTGGCGCACACCATCACCATGACTGGCTGAGATGGTTTCTGGCTCGCCAAGGCCCAACTCGAAGAAATCAGCCGCAGCCATGGAGTGGGTGTACCCCTCGGTCTTGTTGACCACGAGAATCACTTCCCGCTTCGCTTTGCGCAGTTCGGCAGCAATCACATGGTCATGCGGGGTGACGCCCTGTCGGCCATCCACAAGAAACAGCACCAGGTCTGCTTCCACGATGGCCTGCCGGCTTTGCTTGGCCATTTCGGCGTAAATACCATCTTTGGCCACGGGTTCAAGCCCGCCAGTGTCCACCACCAGGTATTCTCTAGGGCCAATACGCCCTACACCGTAGTGGCGATCGCGTGTTAAGCCGGGCTGGTTGGCCACCAGGGCGTCTCTTGTTCGGGTCAAACGATTGAACAATGTGGACTTGCCCACGTTTGGGCGCCCAACCAGGGCAATGACAGGTTTCATGTTTTACTTTACTGGACGGATATCAGGGCCACACTGCCACCACGCGATTGCACAATGAGGGCATCGGTTTCAGCAGGCACAGGCTGGCTGGCAAAAGAGGTAGAACCCACTCTTGTTCGCGCAATGGTTTTGCCGGTGTCTCGATCAATGAAATGAACATAACCCTCGAAGTCACCCACTGCGACAGCGCGACCAATCACGGTCGGTGTGGTGGGCTGGCGACGCTGGAAGTTTTCGATTTTCCAAACCTGCTTGCCGCCGCTGCGGGAAAACGCAAACAAATCGCCCAGCTCATTGGGGGCAATCATGTAACGATCGTCAACAGAGGCACCACTGGGCGCAGAAAAGTCTGTGGTCCAGATTGGACGGGCACTGACTGAGTCCAGGCAACCCACCTTGCCTTGGAATGCAGCAGCACACACTTCCCGGAAGTTATATATCGGAGTACCGGTTACGTCGGTAATGCGCTCAATTTCTGTGGTTCCACTTGGAGTCGCCAATGTGCCCTCCCACACAACGGTGCCAGCACTCAAATCAAGAGCCACCAGGCGACCACCTGGAAAACCGGCATAAACACGGGCATTGTTGACATCGACTGGAGTATTGACCCTTAGAGTCAGCGGGGGCAACTGGCGGGTGTACTTCCAGCGTTGCGCACCGTTCGATGCAGAGTAGGCAATCACGGAGAAGTCGATACCACGGACCAGAATAGTGCCTGCGGCACCCACAGGCACGCTACTGACATCAGCACCTACGCCGGTTTGCCATTTTTGTTTGCCGTTGGCATCAAACGCAACCAGATTGTTGTTGACGTCGATCACTGCAATCGTGTCAAGCGTAGCGGCCACACCCGCTTTCAGCTTGGCACCTACTTTTACTTTCCACTTTGTTTTGCCCGTGGCCCTGTCAACGGCCACCAACTGGCCCTCTTCGGACGCTGCATACACCGTAGAGTCGAGTAAAACAGGCGTAAAACTGCCTTGTTCAGAGTCGCCAACATCCACAGACCAGGCGTTGGCGATTTTCAACTGGGGTGTAAACGGCTGAAGTTCAGCCGGCTTTAAAGCATTGCTGCCGAAAGGGTTCAAGCTGCTGATGGTCGAGCCGATGGCTGCGCAGCCGCCCAACAAGGCCAGGGTGGCAACAAGAGAAGAAATTTTAACCGCGTGCTTCATTGGACGTCTCATTGTTTGGCCTCCAACTTGGGCAAGGCACTGATTTTGCGCTCGATGACCTGCTTCCACGGACTGTCAGCTTGAATGGTAGAGAGGGCCAGCTCGTATTCCTTGCGTGCCGTTGCCGCATCCTTTTGTGCCAGGGCCAAATCACCCAGCCGATCGTGGAACAGGCCTTCAAATCCGGGGTAGTTCTCGCTTAAAGCGGCCTTGGCCGCATCAAACTCAGATTGCTCAATCAAAATGCCCGCCAACATCAAACGGGCAGTTGCCACATACTCATCCAGCGTCGCTTCCTCAGAAGCCCACTTCAACGAGGCTTTCGCTTCATCCAGCTTGCCCTCGTCAAAAAATGCCTTGGCAGCAATCAACGCCCCGCGTTGTGCATAGGGTGAGCCAGCATGCTCCTCCAACAAAGTTTTCTGGATTTCTCCCACGAGTTCGATGTTTCCTTCGCGAGTTGCAGCCTCCAAGCGTTCGTAGACAACAACCGCTTCCGTGGACTGGCGTGCCTGCCACCATTTCCAACCATTGTTCAAGGCAAAGGCACCGAACACAAGAATCAACACGGTCAGAATAAAACTGCCGTATTTGGACCAGAATGCCTTCAAACTGGCCAGTTGTTCTTGTTCTTCAAGGCTGTATCGACTCAAGACTCCTCTCCTTCTCCGTAAAGCAGACCGAAAATGGCTTCGGCCAATCCCTCTTGTTTGAATTCCTGCTGCTTGCTTTCACCACGCAGCAGTTTGACTGCCGCAGTGCCCGCATTTAATTCGTTTTCGCCCAGAATAACCGCCACGGCAGCACCGCTGACATCTGCGCGCTTCATTTGGTTTTTAAAACCGCCACCACCGGCATGAAGCACCACGGCAAACCCCGCATCGCGCAACTCTTCAGCCAAAGTAAAAGCGCGGCGAGCCGTTCCTTCACCTTGATGTACCACGTACACATCCAGGTCAGCCGTGTCATCGGGCTGATTTACTTCGAGGTACAACTCGAGCAAACGTTCCAGGCCAATTGCAAATCCGATGGCTGGCGTGGGCTTGCCACCCAGAATTTCAATCAAGCCATCGTAGCGACCACCGCCACAAATAGTGCCCTGCGTACCCAAGGCATCAGTAATCCACTCGAACACAGTGAGGTTGTAGTAATCCAGACCACGAACCAGACGCGGGTTTTCAATGTAACGCACGCCCGCATCGTCAAGCAGGCGTTTGACGCCCTGATAATGTGCTAGGGATTCCGTTCCCAAAAATTCCGACAAACGCGGTGCGCCATTGACCATGTCTTGCATGGTGGGGTTTTTCGTATCCAGAATCCGCAAAGGGTTGCTATGCAAACGGCGCTTGGCATCCTCATCCAGCAGCTCGGCGTGTGCTTCAAAATACGTAATCAGTGCCTGTCTGTGTGCCAGCCTTTCGGGTGCTTCACCGAGGCAGTTGATTTCGAGACGCACATCTTCAAGGCCCATTTCACGCCACAGGCGCGAGAGCATCACAATCAACTCCGCATCAATATCGGGTCCGGCAAAACCCAGTGCTTCCACATCGAGCTGATGAAACTGCCTGTAACGCCCGCGCTGGGGGGCGCTCGTGGCGAAACACAGGCCCCATGGAGTACACCCGCTGAGGCGCGGCATAAGTCAGGTTGTGTTGGATGGTGGCGCGCGCAATACCAGCGGTAAACTCCGGCCGCAAAGTGAGTTCGTCACCATTCAAGCGATCCACGAAACTGAACATCTCTTTTTCGACAATGTCAGTGACCTCACCAATACCACGGCGAAATAGCGATGTGGGCTCCAGTACCGGAGTTTTGATCAAACGGTAACCGTATGAGGTCAACCACTCTCGAAGCATGACCTCGAGATTTTCCCAATGAATGCCCTCCACGGGCAATACATCGTTCATACCCTTGACGGATTGCAGTCGGGGTTGCTTTTTGGATTTGGATTGTTCCGGCGACTCAGGATGACTCATTGACGCATTCAACTTAATTTCTCAACCCGGTATTGTCGCCTATTCTTGGGCTACTTGTTGCCGCCAGCGTACCTTTGCTCCACATAACGCTGCACAATTGCCTGAAATTCCTGAGCAATATTCTCGCCTTTCAGTGTCACCGTACGCTTGCCATCCAAAAATACGGGTGCCGAGGGCGCCTCACCGGTGCCCGGCAGCGAAATGCCGATGTCAGCGTGCTTGCTTTCACCCGGACCATTGACCACGCAACCCATTACAGCCACTTTCATTTCCTCAACACCCACATACTGGTTTTTCCAGATCGGCATTTGATCGCGCAGATAGGTTTGAATTTGATCGGCCAGTTCCTGAAACACTGTACTGGTGGTTCGGCCACACCCCGGGCAGGCGATGACCTGCGGTGTAAAGGCACGCAAGCCCAAAGATTGCAAAATTTCTTGCCCAACGACCACTTCCTTGCACCGATCACCATTGGGCTCGGGGGTAAGCGACACACGAATGGTGTCACCAATGCCTTCTTGCAACAGCACCGACAATGCAGCAGTAGATGCCACGATACCTTTCGTGCCCATGCCAGCTTCGGTCAAACCCAAATGCAAGGGAAATTCGCTTCGCCCCGCCAGTTCCCGATAAACCGCAATCAGGTCTTGAACCTGACTCACCTTGCAGGACAACACAATTTTGTTGGCTGGCAAACCAAGCTCGACCGCTTTGTGCGCGCTGCTAACGGCAGATTCAATCAATGCCTGGTACATCAGTTGCTGTGCTGGCAGCGGATCGGCTTTCTTGCCGTTCTCATCCATCATGCGAGCCAGCAGGTTTTGGTCTAGGCTTCCCCAGTTCACGCCGATACGGACGGGCTTGTCATGTTCTGCAGCAATTGAAATCATCGCCGCAAAGTTATCATCGCGCGAACGGGCTGAACCGACATTGCCCGGATTGATTCGGTACTTCGACAAGGCCTTTGCGCAATCCGGGTATTTTTGGAGCAACAAGTGCCCGTTGTAATGAAAATCTCCCACCAATGGCACAGGGATTCGCATTTTGTCCAGCTGCTCGCGAATGTAAGGCACGGCTTCTGCAGAAGCATCGTTGTTCACCGTAATTCGAACCATCTCGCTGCCAGCAAGATAGAGAGCCTTGATTTGCAATGCTGTGTTCAGTGCGTCGGCCGTGTCGGTGTTGGTCATCGACTGCACCAAAACAGGGGCGCCGCCACCGATGGACACAACATGGTCTTTCCAGCGGACATCCACTTGATGAGTTTTGTGTCGCTTCAAGGGGGTATTTGGAATCACGATGAACTTCTGGCGAGATGGACGGGTTGCTGAAATGAGGGGGCCGATATAGCCCCCTTAAAGAATTTACTGGACAGTGATTCGAGCCACTTCTCCACGAATGGACGACGTGAGGTCAACCGGCTTACCGTTGCTGGACACACTCACAGCCTTGGCGTTACCGACGATCAACTTGAAGGGAGCCTGCCCCTTGACCTCCAGATTGCTGCCGCCGTCATTCAGTTGGGAAATCAGCACCTTGTCATTCGCGTCGCGAACGGTCACCCAGGACTGCTCTTGGAAGTTAAACCGCAACACGCTTTCAACATTGGTGGCCAAGGGGGCTGCCGCTGGCGCTGCAGCATCAGGTTCAGCGGCTGTTGTGCTGGCCGCACCGGTTGCGTTTGGTGCTGCGGTCGCGGGGGGTGCAGATTCACCCTGAGGCGCAGCAGGTTGCTGAAGTGCCGGGAACACAGCCGTATCACCGGCAGCAGCTGGGGCTTCCAGGCCCAAAGGCAAAGAACCATCCGCTGACACAGCACTCTCGGAACCTGGTGCAGTGGCCACAGGCGCCTCGTTGGGTTCGATCACCTCTGCATCACCCACTTCGGTGGTTTGACTCGACATGAACACGGGAATGTAAAATACGGCCATGACCACCACTGCTGCCAGCACAATGCCGTAGCTCAATGACTTCTTGCCTGTTTTACGATCAAAATTCAGTGTGGACAAGCGCTTGGAACTGTTGGGCATTTTTGGCTCAAGCGGCTCGGATCGCCCACTTTCGGCCTGGCCAGAACGAGCGGCTTTGACCTGGGCACTGGCCTCGGAAAACCCGAAGGACATGATGACCGGTGCAGGGTCCATCTTCAGGGCTTTGCAATAACTTTTAATGAAAGCCTTTGCAAAGGTCTCGGGCGGTAGGCGCCCAACATCACCACTTTCAATGGCCTCAAGCTGACGTTCGTTGATTTTGGTTTGAGCACTGATGTCACTCAAGGAATAGCCCGCTTTTTCGCGCGCTGCGCGTAAAATTTCACCGGGGTTTTGCCCCGACTCAAGCAGAGTCAAATTGGGGTGCTTTTCGGAGGCAGAGCTGCTGATTTGCTCCGGTTTTACATCCTGACCTGCACTGGCATCTGATGATTCAGTTTTGCTCATGGCACGATTTTCATTCATTTGGTCTTTCCAAGCGTCGGCAGGCACAAACGGCCCCGATTAATAATTGTAGTTCTTTACCGCCACCACCTTTGCAGCATAATCGAAGCAAGCCGGTAGATTCAAGCGATTTCTATGAAAATTCAATGTGTTGAGGAGTTTTTTGAGAAAGCGCCACAAGTTTGGCGACTAAAATATCATTTTTGTAATTTAATCAATACACCCTTACTGCTACAACACACATCATCATGCGTTAATTGTATGACAAAGCATGCAGGGTGTTCGCCTAGTCCCTGCGTTTGGAGGAACCCCTCAGTTCTTCCAGGGACACTGTGCTTACCAGTCGCTCTTTGACTTTCGTCCGATCCCGAACTTCTCCAGCCAATTGCCCACAGGCGGCATCAATGTCATCCCCCCGGGTTTTGCGAACTGTGGTTACTACCCCAGCTGTGCCAAGAATATCCACAAACGCTTTGATGGCCGGGCTGGTTGACTTGAGCAAACCAGACTCCGGGAATGGATTAAACGGGATCAGGTTGAA
>NZ_LUJK01000074.1 GCF_001601825.1 Limnobacter sp. CACIAM 66H1
GCCGTGAATGGAGGTTGCAATGCAATTTGCAGCAATCGACGTAGAGACTGCCAATGCTGATCTTTCCAGCATCTGCCAGATCGGCGTCGCAATCTTCCGCGACGGACAGCACGTCGACTCGTGGTCGAGCCTCGTTGATCCTGAAGATGAGTTTGATGGCTTCAACGTATCGATCCACGGGATCGATGAGCAAGCCGTAATGGGCGCGCCAACGTGGCCGGGCATCGCTGACACGTTACGTAGCCTCTTGGATGGCTCAATAGTCGCGTGCCATACGCCGTTCGATCGCGCAGCTACGAGCCTTGCCTGCGAACGACATGGGCTTGCTCAACTCGACTGCCGTTGGCTGGACACCGCCAGAGTGGTTCGTCGCGCATGGCCAGACCAGTTCGGGGCAAGGGGCTATGGGCTGCACAACGTCGCTAAGTTCCTAGGTATCAGCTTCAATCACCACGACGCACTAGAAGATGCTCGTGCTGCCGGTGAAGTGCTCTGCAGGGCCAGCGCCCACGCTGGCTTCACCCTTGAGGATTGGTTTGCTCGTGTCCAGCGCCCCATCGATCCGACATTCGATCAGCCCATAACACGCGACGGCAACAGTGAGGGGCCGCTCTTTGGCAATGTCGCAGTGTTCACAGGATCGCTCACTATCCCACGCCGTGAAGCGGCAGACTTGGCTGCTCGCGCCGGATGCGATGTTGGCGCTTCGGTCACAAAGAGGACAACGCTACTAATCGTCGGTGACCAGGACATCTCCAAGCTCGCTGGCAAGACGAAGAGTTCCAAGCATCTCAAGGCAGAGGAATTGATTGGCCAAGGACAGCAAATCCGAGTTCTCCGTGAATCTGATTTCCAGAGTATTGTTGCGGCTCAGGCGGTTCACGTCTAACAATGCGTTCAAGCCGACACCGCTTCGTTCCACAACCCATATGGCAGGTACAGCTTGCCATATGGGTTGCTCCACTGCGCGGCGCGGCTTAACTTAGGTGTTATGTGTAAAAGGAATGAGCAAGCAACAATGGCCGAAATGAGAAAAAGCGAAGAAGAAGAGTACCTTGAGAATTACAGGCAGGAACTCGAGCGCGAAAATCAAATGATGCTGTCTAAGTACGAAACAATCATTGAAGAGTTTGTGCAGTACTGTCAATCCATTGATGTCTTTATTGATACCGAATCCATCTCCTTCACACCAACAATAGGCGTCGTTTGCGAACACCCCAATATCCTGTCTGAATTGATGCCGTCTTTACAAAAAGATAAAGAGGGGCTTTACTCTTGGAGCGAACTGTCTACAAAATTCAGGATCAACAAGTTCAATTCTGGCTATTTTTACTCTCAGAGTTTTATGGCAATGGCAAGCCCTGTATTTCGCAGGGGTATGCATAGCGTGAATAACTGGGCTCCAAGATTTGTCGAGAAATTTTGGAGTCTAGATATGGAAGGTATAGATGCTTATTTAAGTCTTGATCAAAACCGAGTTCGGATTAATGTGGATAATTCATGCTACATGGAGGAAGATACTTGGTTTGGCTCACCTTTTAACGAGGATATTTCAGAAATTGCAGATGGTGTAAGCCACCTACGCCCACCTTCTGATTTAGATGCTCACCACTTGGATTTCTTTTTCAATGACGCTTATGCATTGGATATCTGCTGGAGCACAAAAGGGGACATTAAGTCATTCCAAGCTCTCGAATTTAAAGGTCCAAAGAACATCATTCAGATGAACGGCGGAACGTTTCATCCAGTTCGATACGTTCACGCCGAGTACGACCTAATAAAATCTGAATTCAGGCATTTTGATGGCGCAACGCAGTACCATACCCCCGAGGAGTACCTTGTCAGACGGGATTCAAACTTTAGACACAATGTTAAAGAAAAAATAAAGATAAAGCCAAAATCACTCAAATCATTTAAGTTAAATGGCAGTGTGTCAGTCGAAACTTGGACAGAGTTGTCCTCTCACTTCTTTGCCAGCAATCCTTTGATTTATGAGTATTTTTCCGGCGGTTACCCACCTTATTTAGTTGACACTTTAGAAAAAATAAGGGCGCGTAGTGCGAAAAACACATAACAATGCCCTGAACGCGAACGCATTTTTCGATCGCTACGCTCACTACAAATTCGCCGGTTACGACTGGCGTTATGCCCCAGTAAGCCGTTCTTCGGAGTAAACGAAGTGAGTATGCGATTTTTATACGTAATGGACCCTATGTGTGCCTGGTGTTATGGGTTTCAGCCGGAGTTGGATCGGTTTCTAGAACAGCATCCTTCAGCAGAGGTGAACTGGATAATGGGCGGGTTAGCGCCTGATACGAAAGAACCCATGAGCGAAAACCTGAAAGAGGCTATTTCTTCCTATTGGCATCAAATAGAAAAGGTTTCTCAAGTAACGTTTAATCACAGTTATTGGGAACGGAACACACCTTATCGTTCAACATACCAAGCCTGTAGAGCAGTGATAGCAGCTGAGAAGTTAGCTGCCAGAAGCTCACCAAATATGGCAAAAGCAATTCAATCTGCTTATTACCGTGAGGCCAGGAACCCGTCTTTAGATGAAACGCTGATTGATTGCGCCGGCACCACAGGGTTGTGCGAGGAGCAGTTTTTAACTGTCCTTCACGCCAAAGAAACTGAACTTGAGTTTCAAAAACATTTGGCAATTACACGTCATCTTCAAGTTAGTGGGTTTCCCACCCTCTTTTACATTAACAAAGAGAACCAGGCTTATCCTCTAACTCACGGTTTTTGCAAAGCTGAAGCGCTTTTTGAACGTTTCAGTTCAATCGCAGAAGATTAAGCACATAGCAAAGCGTTTAAGAGCGACTCAATAAAGCGGAGTTACATTAAATCGGCTCAACACCGCTTTGGAGACACTCGAAGCCTGGTGAATTCATCACTGGCGTTTACCTTGAGCCACATGGAATCAGTGGGCGAGAACTTGCAGAGAATCTGGACGAAGCACCCTCTACACTCAGCCGTATTCTCAACGGAAGCAGCCGGGTAACACCGGAAATGGCGCTTCGGCTCTCCATGGCGATCGGGCGATCACCCGAAAGTTGGCTCGCCATGCAAGACGCTCACGATTTGTGGATAGCACGGAAGAATGTGGATCTACGCCGTGTGGGCAAGCTTCGACTAGCAAATGTCTGATTAAGCAATTAATCAATTCGCCTTCCAGAACCGGTACTCCGCCTTGTAACTTACCTCGGCTTTTTCACCATCATTGTCGGCCGAGCACTTTTTGGCTGGCGCTACCCCACCCTGTGTGTTCACACGCTGCACATAACTGACTCCAGTCAAGGCGCCCTGCCCGCCGGCCACATCGGCTTTCACCAGTTGAAGGGGAATGTTTTTGCTACCGTTGGGCGACACAGCCACTTGTGAGCCGGTGACAAACGAGCCGTCTTTGTGGCTCCAACGGGCGGGCGGACCCGAGTAATCGCCCACTGTCTCACCACCTTCGTCGGTCAGTTCGGCTTTCGGGCCAACCATGGTCCACTTGTAAGTGGTCAGCGGGTCTTTCTCTTTGCTGCACTGGTATTCAATGGTTCCGCTGGCTTTGGTCTCAAGCACCAAGGTGTTGGCAGTGGCCACCTGAATCAGGGCGGGTAAACCTTTTTGCGCAGAATCAGTTTGTGCAAAAGCCGCAGGCTGCACGCAAAGCGCGACCAATCCACACATCAACAAACCGGTTTTTTTCATGGGTATTGCCTCGTACTGCTTTGTTTCATCAACTAAAGCTAACGTGGGCAAACGCACGTGCGTTTACAAAGGTGCCTAAAACACACCCCGCATCATGTTGACTGCAATGGCAAACACCACCACAGCAAACACTTTTCGAAGCAAGGGCGCCGGCAGAATGTGCGCAGCTTGTGCGCCCCAGGGTGCAAGCAACACGCTGGCGACTACCGTGAACAGCAAAGCGGGTACATAAACAAAACCAAGGCTTCCTGTCGGCAGGCCCGGTGCAGTCCAGCCATTGAATATGAAGCCGATGGTTCCGCCCAAGGCAATTGGAAAACCCATGGCCGATGCGGTGCCAATGGCATTTTTAATCGACACATTGCACCACACCAAAAACGGCACGGTGAGTGCACCGCCACCCACAGCCACCAGCGACGACGCAGTACCAATAAAGGTGGCTACACCCATTTGCCCGTTGCGCCCGGGCAGTACACGCCCCGGTTTAGGCTTGTATTCGAAGAACATTTGAAACGAGGCCAAGCCCATGAAGAGCGCGAAGAACACGATCAGGAAAGTGGTGGACACATGCCGCGCAAGGAAGGTACCGAACAAGGTACCCAACAAAATACCGGGAATGAAATTTTTAACGACATCCCAGCGCACTGCGCCGTGGAGGTGGTGCGAACGCACGCTGGACACCGAGGTAAACAGGATGGTGGCCATGGAAGTGCCGAGGGCCAAACGGAAGTTCCACTGCCCGGGCAATGCGGCCAGTTTGAAGGCCCACACCAATGCAGGCACCAGCACACTGCCCCCACCCACGCCCAAGAGGCCCGCAAGAAAACCGGCAACAATGCCGATTGCAATGTACGCAGCAACTGCCTGCACCGTAAAAATTTCAGCAAACAGTGCTGCGTTCAGCTCAACCAATTCAATGCGCCTTCAAAGGTTTGAAACTCGGACAAGGAACGCGCTTTCACATTCGGAAATCGCTCACGCACCATGCGGGTCAGCGTATTGCCAGGGCCCACTTCGAAGTAAACCGTGGCGCCCATTTCAGAAGCCAAGTCCAAAGTACGCGCCCACTGAAGGGGTTCAGAAATTTGACGCGCAAGGCAATCGATTGCGCCATTGCGATTCTCTACAGGGCTTCCGTCCAGCGCGCTGAGCACCGGGCAATCGAATCTGCGCCAACTGGCCGCATCCAGTGCATTCTTGAATTGCGCACTTGCATCCCTTAACCACGCGGTGTGCGAAGGCACTTGCACATTCAAGTGCACCACATGCGCGCCCAGTTCGCGTTCCATGCCTTTGCAAATCGACTTCATCACCGCCGTGGGGCCAGCGAGTACGGCATGCTGTTCATCATTCACAATCGCCACAGCCAAGCCGTGCTCAAGTGCAATGGCTTGCAGCTTTTCAAGACGCACACCTTTCACGGCCATCATGCCGTGGGCTGCGGGTGCCGCCTGGTCCATGCACTGCGCACGCTTCACCGCCAAACCCACTCCGTCCAACGCCTGCAAACTGCCGACCACCGTGTGGGCAGTCAGCTCACCAATGCTGTAACCCGCGCTTAGATCAATTTGAATACCGAGTGCTTTCAGGGCCTGCGCAACTGCTGCGCCTGCGGCCACAATCAAGGGCTGGGCATGTGCGTTGGCAAAACACAATTCGGAATTCTGCGACACCACCATGGCATCAAAAGGCATGGCATCCAACAAAGGTTCCAAGTGTGGAGCAATCAAAGGCTCGGCCAGCAAACGTGGCAACATGTCGACGGTTTGGCTACCCTGCCCCGGGCACAAAATGCACAAAGTCATGAGCGTGCAACCATGAAGTTGGGCAGCTCGGAATTGACTTGCACCAAGGCTTGCACAAACAGCGAGGCAGACAACAAATCAGCGCTGCCTCCCGGGCTTAACCACTGCGATTCAAATTGCGCACACAGGTGCTGTGCCCTGCTTTTCCAGCCGGGCGCAAACACGCCGCCCTCGGCCAGAAACTGGTCCACTCTGCCCTGGGCCCATTGCAAACCTTTCAAACCGCCGCGATGGGCAAGGTTGGTGTCAGGCAGCTTGCCAATGGTGCACACCAAGGCATGTAACTGCGCTTGCTCTTGCGAAAGCCCTTCAGACAATGCCCAGCGAAGTTGTGGCACCGTGGTCCAGAACAGCACCGGAAAACCTTCGGCTGCCTGCTCGCGCGCGCCGGGCAAACCAAAGGCATCTTTCACACGGCGACCATGCGTGGGTGAGTCAAGGCGTTGAACCTGGTCTTGCACCCCTGCCAACAATATATTCACGCCCCATTTGGCCGCCACCAACCTGCCCAGGCTGATCGGGTCGAAACACCCGTGTTCACGAAACTGGGCACCCGCTGCACCCGCCAACAACCCCATCAGGAAAATGGCGCCTTTGTGGGTGTTTACACCTTCAGTGGCCTTGAACATGGCTTTCTCGGCGACCAGGCCATGCGCCTGCAGTGTTCTGAATTCTGCGCCCTCAAGGCCAGCGGCAAAACAGTTTCCGAAGTACCCCTGCAAAGCGTCAATGCTGCGGTAGAACGTTGTGGCATTCATGTCGGCATGGCTGCCATTGTTGCTAGGGCACACTAGGCCGGGCTTGTACTCCAGGTCCACTTCCTGTCGAAGGGCTTGGCAGGCTGCTGCATCAATTCGTGCGACCAGTTCTTTCATGCAGCGCTCCCAACCGGGCATTGAAAGCCCTGCTGATACCCAGACAAGCCAACAAGTTTCACGTCACGATTTGTTTTCACCAGCAACTGCGAATTGGAATCGGAAAAGCTTCGATGCAATTCACGCCACTGCACAGCCTGACCACTGGGGTTGAGCACTTCGCCATCGACTTTAAACTCGGGGTATTCAGTTTGGAGGGCGTCGAGAAAAAGACACAGCTTTTCAGCTTCAAGCCAACTCACTGGTTTGAACAGCACATCCAGATCGGAACTTTCCGTGAGGCAAGGCAAGCCGGTCAGCGCCTGAATGGCGCCAGAACCATAAGCATGCGCCGCGATAAAATGATGATCGAGGAAACCCAGCAAAGCGTTGGCCCCCGCTTGCCAAGGCTGTGGCAAGCTTGGCAACACACTGGCCAGGTTTGGCCCCTGCTGGTGCTTTTCAATGCCTTGACTGTTCACGATGAAAGACAAGCGCCTTTTGCCCCAAGACGGCGGCTCGGCCAAGCCCACCCGCAGGCAATTCGGGAGAACCTCATCTTGACGGGCCACGATCAGCGGGTAGCCGCTCAACACCCAGCGGTGCAACAGCGACAATGCGCTGATGGGCTCCAAGGGTGCAGGCCCGGCATACTCGGCATGCCTTACCGCATCCAGTTTTAACCACACCAGGTCGTGGCGATTGAATGTGATCATGGGTTGCTCAGCAGCTTGTCATCGATTGGCTAAAACACGCTCAAGCACCACACCGGCTGCTGCTCTGCCGCCGCGTTCAACGCCACGTTCAATGCGAAGATCTTTACCAATGTCCTCGCGCGATTTGGCCTGCAAACTTGCGATGGAGGCAGCCAGTTGCGCTGCATAATCGCCTTGCCACACAGCGTCCAGATGACCCATGCGCAAATAATTTTCCACACCGGGTGAAAACACTGGGGACTGCTGGGCCAGCGCTTGCAAATGATCCAAAGGAATTTTGGTGATGCGTGACATGGCCGGCAAATTCATGACCTTGATTTCCGCATCGGCCAGGGCATAGCAGGCATCGGCCATCATGCCGGTGCTGATGTAACCACCGCTGACTGCCTCGCCATACACCACACTCACAATCACATGGCCATGCTGGCGTGCCAGCTCCACTGCTTTGGCCAGGTGTGCCATGTAGCCATTCAAGCCCATGAGTTCATCCCGGCGGCGAAGGCGTTGGCCCTGCGTGTCCAGCAAAAATACAATTGGTTCATCTGGGTGCTGCTTGATGGTTTGAATAACAACCCTTGCCATGGTCAAGGCCATGTCTGCACCCACTTCGGCTTTCTCGGCAGTGCCAATCACAGTCACCTGCTGGTTGCCGACAGTTGCTCGGCCATAGAAATGATCGGCCTCCATGTACTCGGCTTTCCAGCCATCGGCAAACAAGGCGTTCAATACTTGATCCCGGTTCATTGCGCACCCCTTGCCACGTTGCGGGCATCTGCCGTGGTTTTCACAAACTCATCCGCTGGCATCAGTGCCAATTCTTCAGCACTGGGCAGCCCCAGGCGTTGCCAAATTTCTTTGGCATCGCGGCAGTCACCAAATTGCTCAAGCCTTTGCGTCAACATGGCGTGCTCGGCTTCCAGATTCTCCAGATCAAAACTCACCCTGCCCGAATCCAGCGCTTGCAAGGCTGCCTGTCTGAAGGCTTCTACTTCATCGGCCACCAAAGCCTGAATGTCGCCCATCACGTAACGATGCTTGCCCCCACTCACACGCCACACCAGGGCACGGTCACGTGAATCGAATTCTTCCACGCCGTACACCGTTTCAATCACCTCCGGGCCCGACATGGCCAGGCGACCCTCTTCGGACATGATGAGTACATCGCAACAACGGGCAATCAAGCCTGTGCCACCAAAACAACCGGCTGCACCACCAATCAAACCGATGAACTGAATACCTTGCGCACGGGCTGCGCACACGGCACGCATAATTTCCGACACGGCAATTAGCCCGGCATTGGCCTCGTGCAAACGCACACCGCCACTTTCAAAAATGAGCAGCACTGCGCGGGGCTTTTCTTTCACAGCTTTGGCAATCAGCGCGGTAATTTTTGCGCCATGCACTTCGCCAATGGCACCGCCCAGAAACTCACCTTCCTGGGCGGCCACCAGCACAGGTGCGCCACCCAAAGTGGCTCGCCCAATGACCACGCCATCATCAAATGCAACCGGTTGTTCAAGCAGCGCCATGTGCGGGCTGGTGATGCGATCCGACGGCTTCAGGATTTCCTGAAAACTACCGGCGTCGCACACGGCCTGCACACGCTCGCGCGCACTGGCCTCCAGAAAACTATTGGCCATGTTGGTTCTCCCATGCCTCAATGGCTTGGTCCAGGCGCAGACTGACCACAGCAGGTGTTGCGCCCACATCGTGTATTTCAATTTTCAAACCACCTGCGTTTTTGCGTTCTGCAAAATCATTCAGCACAGCTTGCCAAATGGGGCCGAAACCACGCGCCGAGGTTTGAATGTCCACTGCACAATGCGCGGTATCTTCGCCTTTCTCCAGAAGCACTTCGCAGTTGCCACTGGCAGTGACACCCACCAACACCGCATCGCGTTGTGTTGGCTGAACCTTGCTGGGCAAGTTGTATTTCAGTTGTTCCATACTCATGATGACAACCCCTTACCAGTTGCGGAAACGGCTGGGCGGGTTATACAAGCCCCCCGAAGCACGTACCAAATCTTTCACGGTTTTCGCGGCGAGTAAATCGCGCGTTGCATCACGCCGGGCGATGCCCAGGTCTTCGGCGCGTTTGATCACACCACGCGCACGCAGTTCTTCCACCTTCTTTTTGTCGCGGGCCATGCCCACTTCGGTGTAGCCCGCCACACCGCGAATGGCCTGCTCGCGCTCTCCTTCACCACGGCACAGCAGCAAATTCGCAATGCCCTCTTCAGTCACGATGTGGGTGACATCATCCCCGAAAATCATCACCGGCGGGTTGTTCAATCCCATGCTGTCGGCCAGGTCCCACGCATCCAGTCGTTCCACAAATGCAGGGGCCATGTGCTCTCGGAATGTTTCCACCATTTGCACCACCAGCTTGCGGCCACGTGGCATGTGCTTGGGGTTGGCTTGCGCTTCACGGCCTGCTTTCACCCAGGCTTCGCTTTCATGCCGGCGGCCACGTGCATCCGCCCCCATATTGGGTGCGCCACCGAAACCGGCAATTCGACCCTTGGTGGCCGTGCTGCTGTTGCCATAGGTGTCAATTTGCAGCGTAGAACCAATGAACAAATCACAGGCGTAATGACCTGCTGCCTGGCAGAATGCGCGGTTGCTGCGCATGCTGCCATCGTTGCCAGTGAAGAACACATCGGGCCTCGCCGCAATGTATTTTTCCATGCCCAGCTCACTGCCGAAGCTGTGCACACTTTGCACAAAACCGGCTTCAATGGCGGGTATTAATGCGGGGTGAGGGTTCAGCGCCCAGTTGGTACAAATTTTTCCTTTCAATCCCAATTGTTCGCCATAGGTGGGCAGCAGTAATTCAATGGCAGCGGTATCAAAGCCAATGCCGTGATTCAATCGCTTTACGCCGTACTCGGCGTAAATGCCCTTGATCACCATCATGGCCATTAGCACTTGAATTTCCGAGATTTGTGCGGGGTCGCGCGTGAACAGTGGCTCAATGTAGTTCGGGCGCGGCGCGTGAATGACAAAATCGACCCAGTCCGCAGGCACATCTACACGGGGCAGTGTGTCGCGTATTTCATTGACTTGCACAATCACAATGCCGTTTTTGAATGCCGCCGCTTCCACAATGGCTGGCGTGTCCTCAGTATTCGGGCCGGTGTACAAATTGCCCTGTGCATCGGCAGCCTCTGCAGCGATCAAGGCCACATTGGGCGTTAAATCGACAAAGTACCGACCAAACAATTCAAGGTAAGTGTGAATCGCATTGATCTTGATTTTGCCGGCCGCAACCAGGTTGGCCAGTCGCGCACCTTGCGGGCCAGAGAACGAGAAGTCGATTTCTTTGGCAATGCCTTTGTCGAACAAAGCCGTGTGTTCAGGCAAAGCCACCACCGATTGCAACAAGTGCAAATCATGCACCTGTTGCGGGTTCACTTTGGCCAAACATTGCGCCAAAAAATCCGCCTGCTTCTGGTTGTTGCCCTCCAGGCACACACGGTCACCGGGTTCAATCACACTTTCCAGCAAAGCCACTGTTTGCTCAGCGTTTACCACCTTGCCGGAACTTCCACCGACAAGGTGTGAAGCGCGGCCCAACCGGGCGGCCTTGGATTGTTGCCCTTGGCGCCATGTTGTGTTGGTCATGCTCATTGTTTTGGTCCTGCTTAGTAGTCGTAGAACATATCGGGCAAGAACATCACCACTTCCGGAAACACTGACAGGAAGGCAATGTAGCCTGCAATAATCAGAATGAACGGAACGATGCCGCGGAAAATTTCACCGAACTTGATGTCAGGCGCAATGCCGTTGATCACGAACAGGTTCAAGCCCACGGGCGGCGTAATCAAGCCCAGTTCCATGTTCAAGGTCAAAATAATGCCGAACCAGATTGGGTCGAAACCCGCAGCCAGAATGGGCGGCAAAATAACTGGCGTGATCATCAGGATAATGGCCACAGGTGGCAGGAAGAAGCCCAGCACCAGCAACAACATATTCACCCAGAA
>NZ_LUJK01000075.1 GCF_001601825.1 Limnobacter sp. CACIAM 66H1
TTTGGACAGCCATTCATTGCTTTGCGAAATGGCCTTGTTGACATCCATCTCGAACTGCAGCGTGGCTTCCGCAGGAGCAACAGGCATGACCTTGATTGACAACTCAGTTGCAATGCCAAGTGTGCCCATGCTGCCGGGAATCACTCGTGCCACGTCGTAACCCGCCACGTTTTTCATGACCACGCCGCCGAAGTGCAAAAGCTGGCCTTTGCCATCCAGCAATGTGCAGCCCAACACATAATCTTTCACGCCGCCCCGGCTTAAACGGGCCGGGCCAGCCAGGCCACTGGCAATTGCACCGCCGACAGTACCGCCTGTTCCCAATCGTGGGGGTTCAAATGCCAATTCCTGTTTTTGCGCAGCCAGTGCGGCTTCCACCTCAGCCAACAGTGTGCCTGGTTTCACGGTGATGACCAGTTCCGTGGGTTCGTATTCCACAATGCCTGCCCATTGGCGCATGTCCACTTCTTCACCTTGAAGGGGGCCGCCGTAGAAATTCTTGGTGCCACCGCCCACTGGACGAAGTTGTGTGTTGTTGCGTGCAGCCAGTTCTACCCGTTTGCACAGGTCGTCGATAAAGTCGCTCATGGTCTCGTTCTTTTAAAAGCGGGGCAGGTCAGCGAAAGGCACTTGCCCACCGTGCACATGCATGCGGCCGTATTCGGCACAGCGGTGCAGGGTTGGAATGGCTTTGCCAGGGTTGAGCAAACCAGGTTCGTCGAAGGCTTTTTTCACCGCAAAGAATGCGTCCAGTTCAGCGCGCGAAAACTGCACACACATCTGGTTGATTTTCTCGATGCCCACGCCGTGCTCGCCGGTTACAGTGCCGCCGACCTCCACGCACAGTTCCAGAATTTCGGCACCGAAATCCTCCGCGCGTTTGATTTCCTCAGGCTTGTTGGCATCAAACAAAATCAGGGGGTGCAAATTGCCGTCGCCCGCATGAAATACGTTGGCACACCGCATGTCGTACTTTTTCTCCATCTCGGTGATGGCATTGAGTACATCGGCCAAACGGCGGCGGGGAATGGTGCCGTCCATACAGTAATAATCGGGCGATACTCGGCCCGCCGCTGGAAATGCGTTTTTGCGGCCAGCCCAAAATTTCAGGCGTTCAGCTTCGCTTTGCGACACCTTGATGGCTGTTGCTCCACAGCCATTCAGCACGCGTGTCATTTCAGCAATTTCCTCGGCCACTTCTTCCGGGGTGCCATCGCTTTCAAGCAACAAAATGGCTTCCGCTTCAGTGTCGTAACCGGCTTTTACAAAAGGCTCCACCATTTGGCTGGCGCGTTTGTCCATCATCTCCAGCCCCGCTGGGATAATGCCGGCAGCAATCACGGCAGCCACCGCATTGCCTGCGTTGGCGACATCGTCGAAGCTGGCCATAATGACCTGTGCCAGTGCGGGTTTGGGCACCAGTTTTACGGTGACCTCAGTAACCACAGCCAGCATGCCTTCTGAGCCAATCACCAAATTCATTAACTCGAGGCCAGGCGCATCGGGTGCTTCGGAGCCGAACTCAACGATTTCGCCTTCAATGGTAATCGCGCGCACCTTCAGCACATTGTGTACCGTGAGGCCATACTTCAGGCAATGTACGCCGCCGCTGTTTTCGGCCACATTGCCGCCAATCGTGCAGGCAATTTGGCTAGAGGGGTCGGGCGCGTAGTACAGCTGGTGTTGGGCGACGGCTTCGGAAATGGCCAAGTTGCGAACACCGGGCTGCACCACGGCACTGCGGGATTGCACATCCACTTTCAAGATTTTGTTGAATTTTGCCATCCCCAACAAAATACCGTGTTTGTGGGGTTGCGCGCCGCCGGACAAACCTGTGCCGGCACCTCTGGCCACCACGGGTACGTTCAGTCGATTGGCCAGTTTCAGGATTTGAATCACCTGGTCTTCGGTTTCAGGCAGTGCCACTACCATGGGCAACTGGCGAAACAGGCTTAAACCATCGCATTCGTAAGGCTTGGTGTCTTCAACTTCGTGCAACACGGCGTGGGCGGGCAGAATCTGGTTCAGTCCTGCGATGACCTCTGCGCGTTGGGCAGCATTCAGTACAAAGTCTTCGGTGGGCGCATTCATAGGGGGTACCTCTTTGACAGCTTTTAAGAATACCTTTTTCGAGGTGATATGGTAATTGGTGCTTGCCCGAAGCAGTTTTGCCTGTAAGTCAAAACTGATTTGTGATTGGGGTTGTTTTGTGAACTCGGCGTGGGTTACATGGTTCGCACTGAACTAGTGATTTAAGAGCTGAACTTGAAGGGTCACCGCTGCCCGAAAACTTGGCATTTCGGCTTGTCGTCTTGAGTCTGCACTAAGCCAAGCCCTCCAAAAGTAACGGTCGGGTCTTGGCTTTCGCGCCAGGGCGCGATCGTTAGCCTCGGTGCGCCAAGCCGGCAAGTTTTCTGACTGGTCATCGTGCGACCCTTCAAGTTCAGCTCTCCGCACTTCCGTGCAGCGCCTCTCCACCTCCGAGCGACTCACGGCTGTGTTTGGGGCCCAATCGGCGGCGGTGTTTCGATCGCCTCGCCTTCAAGAAAACCTGCCCGTTTGAATTCACCCGCCACGGTCGGCCATGGGCCGGCACCGAGACTCGGTCCGCCCTTTTGCCGAGCGAGGTGAGTCAGGGTGAATATCAAAAAGGGAAATACAGGTTTTCTGGCGAGAGAGCGGAACCCAAGCCGAGTGGGCGATCAAGAACGACAAGAGATCGGAACCCAAGCCGATCGGGCAGTTAACCGGCAGACGAGAGATCGGAACCCACGCCAACTGGGCCAATACCACCATTTAGCGAGCTGCGAGCTCGCACCTTGGTCGCGTGACCATCCCGTAATTGCGAGTATCCAGCAGTGCCGGGTTTTCAGCCAGTTGCATGGCGCCGGCAAATGCGATCATGGCACCGTTGTCGGTGCACAGGCTTAGTTCCGGGAAATACACCTCAATGCCGCGTTTGCTGGCCGCCTTCACCAATTGCTCACGCAGCAGTTTGTTGGCTCCCACGCCTCCGGCCACCACTAAGCGTTTGTGATCTTGCTGTAGGCATGCTGCCAAGGCTTTCTTCACCAGGGTTTCAACAATAGCGGCCTGAAAGCTGGCCGCCAAGTCCGCTTTGTCTTCAGCAGAGATCAACATGGTCTCTGAGGGTTGGCTGACCCCTGCCAATTTCATGGCGGTGGTCAGTACGGCTGTTTTCAGGCCAGAAAAACTGAACATGAAGTCCCCGCTGTGCAGCATCGGCCGCGGGAGCTTGAATCGCTCCGGGTTCCCACTCTCCGCCAGTTTCGACAAGGCCGGACCGCCCGGGTAGGGCAGACCAATCATTTTTGCTGTTTTGTCAAAAGCCTCGCCTGCGGCATCGTCCAGTGTTTCCCCAAGCAGGGTATAGCGCCCAAGGCTTTCCACACCCATCAATTGGGTATGCCCACCGCTGACCAAAAGGGCTGTGAAAGGAAATGCAGGTGGGTTTGAAGAAAGCAAGGGTGACAGCAAATGTCCTTCCAGGTGGTGTATCGGGATTACAGGCAAGTCCAAGCCCATCGCCAGGCTATAGGCAAAGGCACAGCCAGCCATCAATGCGCCAGGCAAACCGGGGCCAGTGGTCACCGCAATGGCGTCTACCTCGGACATCGAAATACCTGCCTGAGAAAAAGTATCTTCCATCAAAGGAATCAAGCGGCGAATGTGATCACGGGAGGCCAGTTCGGGAACTACTCCACCGTAATCCTTGTGCATGGCGATTTGCGAATACAACGCCTGTCCCAGGATACGACCGTCAGTGGTGCAAAGCGCCACACCGGTTTCGTCACACGAGCTTTCAAAACCAAGCACGATTTTCGGGGGAATTGCAGCAGGGATCAATTTGGAAGGCCAGAACGTCGTCAAGCCCTTATTTTAGCGCAGTGCCGCACGGATTAATCGCAGCGGGTCAATACGTTTTGCTAACTATTTGAATCTGAAAGAGAACTGAAGCAGGTAAGAGCAACACAACAAATGACATTTCGGAGACAGTTCATGTTGAAAGACCCGTTCAGAGTGTTCGCACTGTCGTGTTTGCTGATCGGGCTTGCTGGCTGTCTATCCGAGTCTGAGCCCGGTGTGGTTGCACCTGCTGGAGGGGGTTCTTCTGTAACGCCCTCTGAAAACCAGACCCCTCTTCAAGTGAAAAGTCAGGCTACCGCAGTTGGGCACGATGCGCGTGTTGAGCAAGTCACCTTGACTGCATTCGATGGCACCGAGTTGGCCATGACCGTGTATTTTCCGGAACTTGCCGCTGGTGAGGCAGCGCCTTTGTTACTGCACTCCCACGGGTTTGGTGGCAACCGTTCTGCAACGCTTGATTTCGATGAAGCCACTCAAACTTCTGAAATAGGGGTAGACACCCTGCAGGTGGCCTACAACGAAAAAGACAAAACCACGGCGAGAGCGGGCTGGTACATCATCTCCTACGATCAACGTGGGCACGGTGATACTGGCGGCAATGTCACCATTCTTGATCCTGATTTCGAAGGCAAGGACCTAAAAACCATTCTGGACTGGGCTGAGGCCAACTTGCCCAACCTTGGGCATCGGAGCAAGGCCGGCAAACTCGATCCTGTCATTGGCACCATCGGGCGAAGCTATGGCGGTGCATTTCAGTTAATCGGCAGTGGCCTAGATTCCCGAATTGATGCCATGGTGCCCAATGGCACCTGGTACGACCTGCGTTACAGCCTGAACCCTGCAGGTGTGCCCAAAACGACCTATCTCAATGGCTTGGTTGCCGGCGGTTTGCAGAGCAATCGCGGTCGTTTTGATCCATTTCTTTTTGAGGGTCTTTTACAGGCCAACACCACCGGTGTGGTGTCGGAGGAAATCGTCAAGCGTTTGGGTTCCCAGGGTTCAGTGTCTTATTGTGACCTTGCTGCAAATCTGCCCCGTGGCATGACACTGAAAACCGATGTGCCCGCTTTCTTTATTCAGGGTGCCACGGATGTATTGTTCAACCTGAACGATGCAATCTGGAATTTCGAGTGCTATCGAAAAGTGAATGCGAATGCAAAACTGCTCTTTGTGAAATATGGTCACTTGCTGAACGCTTTGGGTATTCAACAAGATCCTGCAGCAGCCCTTGCTGGCACAGGTGCAAAGTATGCATTCAATGAAAGTCTCATCTGGCTGAAAACCACGCGCAATGCCTGCCCAGCCGCCAACTGGGATGCGGATACCGGCCGCTGTGTCATTCCCTTGAAGAACATGATGTTTCAGTTCCTCGCCCAACACCTGGTTGGGGCACAGCAGGCCCGCTCCGAGAGTTATCTGGGTTTTGCACCCCTACCTTTGCCGGAAATCACCGCGGTGCTCGAGGACAGCCGGAACGACCCCACAGCCGTCGAAGTGAAGTCGAATTCATCCAGTCGTCCCAAACTCGAAGGTGTTCGCGCAGCCTCTGCTTTCACCATGCCTACTCAGGTCATGACTGGCATCACTGGAATCCCTTCAGGGCTTACTTCAACCCAGGCGGCACAATTGGCGCAGCCCATCTTCGTGGACTTGAACAACGCCAATGTAAAAGGCTGTTTTGTTGGAACTCCCCAAGCCACCGTGAAAGTAGAGCCAGTTGGACCGGCCTCGCCAGAGGCGCCCATTGTGTACTTGGGGCTGGGTTTGAAGCGTGCCGACGGCACCCAAACTGTGTTGCATGATCAAGTTACGCCTTTGAAAGGTTATGGAGAAAAGTCCATTGAGTTGCCAGGCATTTCAGTGCAACTGAAAGAGGGCGATTCACTGACCTTGACCATCCAGGGGTTCAGTCCAGTGTTTGTGACCAGTTTCAATCGCCTGCCTGTACCTGTCACAGTCAGCGCGAGTGTGGCTTTGCCCAACGCAGTGCAAGACCCGACGGGTTTTTGTAGTTTGTGATCAAAAAGGCGCACCGTTCTACACAGAATGGTGCGCTGCACTAGTTGGGTGCCAGCCCTTCCATTCAATACTTCTCCATTTCACCGGAATCAGCCTCTTTGTGGTGCAAAACCACACTGAATTGGCTGGCACGTCCCTTGCATTAGCAAGGTCGTAGGTCGTCAACGGCGGCGATCTGCAGGTGGATTGACAGGTCTCCCGCGGTTGTGAAAGCGACCAAAGGAGTTGGACAACGGCGTCCGTGCTGCTTCGTGCAGCCGGGGGCCGTTTTTTTTTGGGTAAATTGGGATTAATAGTATGCTGATGTCCGTCAAAAAACAGAAGCTGGTGGTAATTGGTAACGGCATGGCCGGTATCCGGGTGGTCGAGGAGTTGATCAAGCTCGCCCCTGAATTGTATGAAATCACCGTGTTTGGCGCCGAGCCACATCCCAACTACAACCGGATCATGCTTTCGCCTGTATTGGCTGGAGAGCAGAAATTCGATGAAATCGTGCTCAATGACTGGGACTGGTATACCAGCAACAACATCACACTGCACGTGGGGCGTGAGGTCACCGAAATCGATCGTGTAAAGCGCTTGGTGAAATGTGCAGACGGCACTAGTGCAGCTTATGATCGCCTTCTATTGGCCACAGGATCCAACTCTTTCATTCTCCCTGTGCCGGGTTCAACCTTGCCTGGCGTAATCGGTTACCGTGATATTGCCGATACCGAGGCCATGTTGGACGCCGCCAAGCACTACAAAAAAGCCGTCGTGATCGGTGGCGGTTTGTTGGGCTTGGAAGCCGCCAATGGTTTGGCCATTCAGGGCATGGACGTGAGTGTGGTGCATTTGCCCACCTGGTTAATGGAACGCCAACTTGACCCCACTGCGGCAGGCCTGTTGCAGAAAAGTCTTGAAACCAAAGGCCTGAAATTTTTGCTGGCTAAAAATACCAAGGCACTGCATGCGGGGCCTGACGGTCGAGTCGCCAAGATTGAATTTGCCGACGGGGAGGTACACGATGCCGACCTGGTTGTGATGGCCGTGGGTATTCGTCCGAACGACAAGCTGGCTGCCAGCAGTGGATTGCACTGCAACCGCGGTGTAGTGGTCAACGACACCATGCAAACCATCACCGATCCAAAAATTTACTCCGTGGGCGAATGTGCCAGCCACCGTGGTGTTGCTTACGGTTTGGTTGCACCTTTGTTTGAACAGGCCAAAGTGTGCGCCAACCACTTGGCGCAGTTCGGCATTGGCCGTTACGAGGGTTCAGTTACTTCAACCAAGCTGAAGGTCACGGGTGTTGATCTGTTCTCCGCGGGCAACTTCATGGGTGGAGAAGGATTTGAGGAATTGCTGCTCTCCGACCCCATTGGTGGAGTTTACAAAAAACTGGTGATCAAGGAAGACAAACTGGTGGGCGCCTGCCTTTACGGTGACACAGTCGACGGCTCCTGGTATTTCAAGTTGATGCGTGAAGGCAAAGCCATCAAGGAAATCCGGGACAAGCTGATGTTCGGCCAGAACAATATCGGCGATACAGGTCACGAAGGGCAAAGCCAAGCCAGCAAAATGGCAGACAGCGATGAGGTGTGTGGCTGTAATGGCGTGTGTAAAGGCACCATTGTGCAGGCCATTAAAACCAAAGGTTTGTTCACCATTGAAGAAGTGCGCAAGCACACCAAGGCCAGTGCGAGCTGTGGTTCGTGCACTGGTTTGTGCGAGCAAATTTTGATGAGCACGGCGGGCGCTGATTACTCTGCCACGCCGAAAACAAAACCCATGTGTGGCTGTACTGACCATGGGCATCAAGTGGTTCGCGATGCGATTTTCAAGCACCACTTCACCACCAAGGAAGAAGTGTTTGCTGCCATGAACTGGCGCACACCCAATGGCTGCGCGACTTGCCGCCCCGCCGTGAATTATTACCTGATCAGCTCGTGGCCTGGCGAGGCGGTGGACGATCCGCAAAGCCGTTTCATCAATGAACGCGCGCACGCCAACATTCAGAAAGACAAAACCTATTCGGTGGTGCCACGCATGTGGGGTGGGGAAACCACTGCGGCGGAACTGCGCCGCATCGCCGATGTGGTCGACAAGTACAACATTCCCACCGTGAAGGTAACAGGTGGTCAGCGCATCGATTTGCTGGGTGTCAAAAAAGAAGATTTGCAGAATGTGTGGAAAGACCTGGACATGCCTAGCGGTCACGCTTATGCCAAGGGTTTGCGCACCGTAAAAACCTGTGTGGGCAGCGAATGGTGCCGCTTTGGCACGCAAGACAGCACGCAAATGGGCAAAGACCTTGAACGCGGTTTGTTCAAAATGTACGCGCCCCACAAAGTGAAACTGGCCGTGTCGGGCTGCCCGCGAAACTGCGCAGAGAGTGGCATCAAAGATGTGGGCGTCATCGGCGTGGATTCTGGCTGGGAAATTTATGTGGGTGGCAACGGCGGCATTAAAACCGAAGTGGCCCAGTTTCTGTGTCGCGTTAAAACCTCTGATGAAGTGATGGCTGTGAGCGGTGCTTTCCTGCAGTTGTACCGAAAAGAAGGTTGGTACCTCGAGCGCACGGTGCATTACCTGGAACGTGTCGGTCTTGATCATGTAAAAGCCAAAGTGATTGACGATGTTGCCAATCGCAAGGCCTTGTGGGCTGAACTTCAGGCCGCGCTGGCCATTGAGGAAGACCCGTGGCACAAGCCCAAGGAAGCACAGGTTGATTTGCGCCAGTTCATTCCAATCAAACTGGCGGAGGTGGTCTAATGTCGGCTTCACTACTTAAGGAACGAAAGGAAATTCAAATGGAATGGATCGACATTTGCGCCGTGGAAGACATCCCTGTATTGGGGTCACGCATCGTGCGCCGCCCCACCGGGCAAGACATTGCAATATTTCGTAACAGCGAAGAACAGGTGTTTGCCTTGCTGGATGAATGTCCACACAAAAAAGGCCCCTTGAGCCAGGGCATCGTTCATGGCACCACGGTCACTTGTCCTCTGCACAATTGGCAAATTGGTTTGGCCGATGGCTGCGCACGCGAACCCGATGAAGGCTGCACCGCCAAATTCACGGTGCAGGTGGTTGATGGCCGCGTGCATTTGAAAGCCAGTGAAGTGAAAAACCACGGTATTTAATTTTTCGGAATTACTGCTCAATGACCGAACTGCTGCAATCCATTCAAAGCACCAAAACAACCTGTCCCTATTGTGGTGTGGGTTGTGGTGTCGTGGTGCGCACGCAAGGCGGGAAAATCATTGACGTAAAGGGCGATGAAACGCACCCGGCCAACCTGGGTAAATTGTGCAGTAAGGGCAGCAAACTGGCTGAAACTGCAACCGCAAATGTGTACGGGCAAGTGCGGGCCAATCAGCCTTTGCTGCGCATTCAGCGCGACCAGCGAGTGGCGCCCACTGACTGGAACACCGCGCTTGATTTCACCGCACGCGAATTTGCAAGGTTGATTGCCACGTATGGACCCGACAGCGTCGGCTTTTACATCAGCGGGCAACTGCTGACTGAAGATTATTATGTGTTCAATAAACTCGCCAAGGGTTTGATCGGCACCAACAACATCGACACCAATTCACGCTTGTGCATGAGCAGCGCCGTGAGCGGTTACAAACGCACGCTGGGTGCAGACGCACCGCCCTGCAATTACGATGATTTGACCTTAGCTGATTGCGTGTTCATTGCCGGTTCCAACATGGCGTATGCGCACCCAGTGGCTTACCGCAGGCTTGAAGCCGCGCGGGCTGCCAACCCCGGTCACAAACTGATTGTGGTTGACCCCCGCGCAACCGACACCGCGCTGATGGCTGATTTGCATCTGAAAATTCAGCCAGGCACCGACGTGATGTTGTTCAACGCCATGTTGCACGTGATGATGCAAAACGGTTGGCTTGACATGGCCTACATCAACAAACACACAGAGGGCTTTGATGCCGTGGCCAAGGGGGTGGTCGATTACACCCCCAAGCTGGCTGCCAGCGTGTGTGGAGTTCCCGAGGCAGACATTGTATTGGCTGCCACCTGGTTCGCCCAAAGCAACAGGACACTCTCCCTGTATTGCCAAGGGTTGAACCAGGCCACCACGGGGACTGATAAAAATACCGCGCTGATTGCCCTGCATTTGGCCACAGGGCAAATTGGCAAAGAAGGTTCTGGCCCGTTTTCGCTGACGGGGCAACCCAACGCCATGGGTGGTCGCGAGGTCGGCGGCTTGTCCACTTTGTTGCCCGCGCACCGCGAATTGAACAACCCCGCCCATGTTGCAGAGGTGGCGAAGTTCTGGGGCGTGAAGCAAATCAGTGCAACACCGGGTGCCAGTGCAGTTGAAATGTTTGATCAACTGGAACAAGGCAAAATAAAAGCCGTGTGGGTGGCGTGTACCAACCCGGCGCATTCATTGCCCAATTCGCAAAAAGTGGCGCGTGCCTTGCAAAA
>NZ_LUJK01000076.1 GCF_001601825.1 Limnobacter sp. CACIAM 66H1
GGCGAGCCCGCGCGGTTCGCCTTTTTTTAGGGTTGTTCTAACGCGCCCGGGTCACCAGGACAATGCCTAGTACAACAGGAACAATGCCAATAAAATCAACCCAGTTCAGTGGCTCATCCAGCAACCAGGCTCCAGCCAGCAATCCCAAGGGCGGGGTCAGAAAAAACCACACGCTTGCAGCACTGGCGCTGCCGCGCTCCAGCAGGTTGAACCAGAGTTGATAACCAGCGATCGACACCACTAACACCAGCCAGGCAAAAGCTCCCGCAAATGATGGCGTCCAATGCATCGCCGACCAGTCTTCCATGAGCAAGGCCACAGGCAGTAGCAAGAGACCACTCAGAATGATCTGAAAACCGGTTCCGGTCACAATATCGGTGCGCACTGGCCATTTTTTGTACAACACCGTACCAAACGCCAAGGTCAACAAAGCAGCCAACACCAGCAGGAAACCTTCCAGGGTGTCTGTGCTGGAACCAATGCGGTTACGAACAATAAAGGCCACCCCAAGGAAGCCCAATGCCAGTCCAAGTACCTTTTGGCGAGTGAGGGGTTCGCGCAACAAAAAAGAAGACAGCACGGCGACCACGATAGGGTTTGCACTAATAAGAATGGTGGACAAGCCTGAGGACAAGCTGCCCATGCCGGTCCAGCTCAAACCCAAATAAAGGGCATGATTCAACAACCCCAATGCGCTCAACACGCACAACTCTTGAAGGGTTAATTTGCGCAGTGTTCCACGCCAGTGCGCCCAGGCCAACATCAAGGCACCAGCCACAAGAAAACGCAAGGTTAAAAACAACAGTGGCGGGCTGTCGATCAAACCAATTTTTGCAGCGGGAAATGCGCTGGTCCAGATCAGGACGAATGGAAACGCCAATGAAGCGTTTCTCAAAAGGGGGTATTGATTCATTCAAGGAAATCCAGTAATTGTGAGACATTGTAATCAGCGAATCTGCTAAACCTAGCCGACGACCGGAGTTTTAGATGCTCGAGCAGTTCCGATTAATCGTCGTGGATGATGAGAAACCCCAACTTGAAGCACTGTGCTCACTGCTGCAGGATTCGGGATTTGATGTCGAAGGATTTTCTGAACCAGTCAGCGCCCTGGAGTGTCTGAAAAGCCAAAGCTTTGATGTGCTGCTCACCGACCTGCGACTTCCAGGCATGGACGGCATTGAACTGGTACAACGTGCGCGCCAACTTGACCCCGATTTAAGTGTGGTCTTGATGACTGGCCATGGCAGTATAAAAACTGCAGTGGATGCCATGAAGCAGGGGGTGCTGGACTACATTCTGAAACCGTTCAAGGTCAGCGAGTTGATGCCGGTAGTCAACCGGGCCATTGAAGTGCGCAAACTCAAGCTGCAAAACACGCAGCTGATTCGAGATCTTTCCAGCAGCAATTCCCGCTTGCGGGAAATGAACCATGAACTGGACCATTTCGCAGGTCGGGTCGCCCACGACCTGAATTCGCTTTGTCACATCATTCAGGGATTTGCCGGCAGCCTGACGCGCCGGGCGCACAGCAAACTGGACGAACAGGAGCAGCGCTACCTGCTGCGCATCAATGAAGCCAGCGCGCGCGGCGGTCAACTGGTGTCTGATTTGCTGGCCTTTGCACGACTTGGCTCGGGCGAATTGAAATTCAACCAGGTGGTGTTAAATGAGGTGGTCGAAAAAGCGCGGGCATCGGTTGAATCAAGCGAAGGTTTGCGGCAGGCCGACTGGAGTATCGCCAAGCTGCCCGACATTGAAGGTGACGAGTCCCTGTTGGAACAGGTTTTCGTCAACCTGTTTTCAAACGCCCTGAAATTCAGCCAGATTCGCGAACTGCCAACAATCTCGGTTGAAGCCAACGTTTTGAATGATGTGGTGGAAATCAAGGTGATCGACAACGGCGCTGGCTTTGATCCAGACCGGGCAGATGGACTTTTCAAACCCTTTCACCGACTGCACAATGCCCACGACTTTGAAGGTCATGGCATGGGGCTCGCCAACGTGAAACGCGTGATCGAGAGACACGCAGGTCACATCAAGGCGGAATCAGCTCCCGACAAGGGGGCTGTATTCACTCTGACCTTGCCCCTCCACCGCAGCAGTGTGAGCCCACCCGCAACCACAGCGGACACGGAGCGACCAAAGCTGGATGTGGCGATTGCAACTGACGAGAAGGTTGACCCACAACGCTCGGAATTGTTGGGCGCCTGCATAGAACGGCTCAACGATATTGTGATGATTACAGAGGCCTCGCCGATTGATGCGCCGGGTCCACGGATTGTGTATGTGAACTCAGCGTTCGAAAAAGTAACGGGTTACCACCGGGAAGAGGTGCTTGGGAAAAGCCCACGTTTGTTGCAGGGGCCCGAAACTGACAAAACCGAACTGCAAAAGGTTCGGGCCGCCCTTGTGAAGAAGGAATCGGTACACGTTGAACTGATTAATTACGGCAAAAGCGGCAAACCCCACTGGCTTGAAATGGACATTGTGCCGGTGCTGGGTTCAAACGGCGAGGTGCCCTATTTTGCCTCCATTCAACGCGATGTGACGGAACGTCGCCGAGCAGAGGACAAACTTAAGCGAAACGAAGCCTTGCAACGCATTGGCGGACGCCTTGCCAAACTGGGTGTCTGGGCGATTGAACTCGGTCCGGTCCCAAGACTTTACTGGTCAGAGGAAATATTCGACATTCTCGAGATTCCCAAAGGCCAACTGCCCCACAGTTATGACGATGCCCTGCGCCATTACCACGGCAAGTGGAAGAAAATAGTGGAGGCTGCGCTGGCACGCTGTTCAACCGAGGGGCTCGCATTTGAGCTGGAGCCTGAAATGCGCTCCAACAATGGCCGGCGAATATGGGCTCGCGTGGTGGGCGAAGCTGTACGCAACGAGAAAGGCGAGATTGTCCGGGTGCAAGGCGCATTTCAGGACATCACCGATTCCAAGTTGGCAGTATTGACCTTGATGCACATGAACCGCCTGCTGGAAGCGCAGCAACGCGTGAACGACATCACAACCACCTTGGACAAACCGGAGAAACTGCTGCAGGAAGTGTGCAGCGTATTCTGTTCGTTGGGTGGGCTGCCACTGGCTTGGGTTTGCCAATTTGGCAAAGACTTGAGCGATCTGAAAGTCACAGCCGCCGATGGTTCTCAGCAAGAGTTTGTGTCACAAATCATGAAGACCACCTCCCTGCCACGCGATCATGAACTGGTCGATCGCCTGCGTGCAGGGAAAATGCATATTTGCCAAAACGTGGCTGAAGAACCTCAGGCCAAAATGTGGCACAAACAAGCCATTGAAGAAGGCCTGGAGTCCTTCGCCATACTGCCCATTCATGCGCAGGGCAAACTGCGCGCCAGCCTGGTGTTGTTTGGTGCGGGTATTCACTTTTTCAACAATGAAGTGCGCCAGTTGCTGAAAACCGTGGCCAAGAATTTGTCTTTTGCCTTTGAGAATCTGTTGTTTGCAGAAGAGCGAGTCCGAAATGCGGAGCGATTGAAGTTGCTGGAGACCTGCGTAGAACGGCTGAACGACATCGTGCTGATCACCGAGGCCGAACCTGTTGATGGAGATGGTCCAAAAATACTCTATGTCAATGAAGCTTTCGTCAGACGTACTGGTTACTCACGGGAAGAGGCGATTGGAAAAACACCCCGGATTTTGCAAGGCGAGCGAACTCAACGCGATGCCTTGGACCGAATTCGCAATGCTTTAAAGGACTGGAAGCCAGTTCGTGAAGAGCTGATCAACTACACCAAGAGTGGCGAAATGTTCTGGCTGGAACTTGAAATCGTTCCTGTGGCAGATGAGACGGGCTGGTACACCCATTGGGTGGCAATTGAACGTGACATCACCGAGAGAAAACAGGCTGAAGCCGCTTTGAAAGAGGGGTCTGAACGATTCCGTTTGCTCGCCAGCGCATCACGCGATTGCATTTGGGACTGGAACATTGTTTCAGATGAAATTTGGTGGAATGAAGGATTTGAAAAACTGTTTGGATTTGATCGCAACAAGATAGAACCCAACAACGACTCGTGGATTAACCGCATACACCCCGATGACCGTGAGCGCGCAGTCAAAAGTATATTTGCAGCGATCAATTCGGACGTTGAGAATTGGCAGGAGGAATATCGCTTCGCACATGCAGACGGGCATTGGCTGGATGTCCTCGACAGAGGCTACATCATTCGGGATGAACATGGCACTGGCATTCGAATGATCGGTGGCATGACCGAGATGACCTACATCCGTCAATCTGAACGCCGCAGCACTGCGCAATTGGCGCGCATGAATCTGCTCAACGAAATCACCCGCGCGATCGGCAATCGGCATGACCTGGACAGTATTTACCAAGTCGTGACCAACAGCATTGAAGTGGAGCTGCCTGCTGACTTTTGCTTGACTGCATCCTATACAGAGCAAGACCAAACCATTTCATTCAGGTCATTTGGCCAAGCCACCGAAGAACAAGCCAACAAGATCGGATTTTTCCTGCATGAAAGCATTCCAGCCAGAGGGGTGCACCTGGACCGTGCGCTTCAAGGCGAATTTGTTTATCAGCCCGACTTGGGTGGAAGCATGTGCCTGACAGGTGAAGGCATGCATGAGTTGGCTGGACTCGACAGCATGGTGATTGCCCCTTTGATGAAAGACAAAAAAGTACTGGGTATTATCACCACGGCCCGAAAAGGCCTGAACTCTTTTTCTGATGACGAACTGGATTTCTTGAGACAACTTGCAGAGCATGTTGCATTGGCCCTTGCACAAACCGAGTTGCTGCAGGAACTCCAAGAGGCTTACCAGAATTTGCAACGAACCCAACAGTTGGTGCTTCAGCAGGAGCGGTTAAGGGCCTTGGCAGAAATGGCCGGTGGCATTGCACATGACATCAACAATGCGATTTCTCCGGTGGCCTTGTACACAGATGCCTTGCTGGGATCGGAAACCAATTTGAGTGAACGCGGCATCAAGCAATTGAAAACGATTCAATTGGCGATTGATGACGTGGCAAGAACCGTAGACCGGATGGGACAGTTTTCAAGACGACGAGAGGAAGGCACTGAACTGACTCGCGTCAATTTGGTGACGGTGTGCGAGCAAGCGATGGAATTGACCAGAGCAAGATGGCACGACATCCCACTGCGCAACGGGATATCGATTGACTTTAACGTGGAGCATGACAGCAACGTTCCGGAAATTGATGCAGCCGAATCTGAATTGCGAGAGGCGCTGATCAATCTGATTTTTAATGCCGTGGATGCCATGCCAAACGGTGGAACAATTACGCTGGCAACTCGACTTGAAAAGAAAAATGATCATGACCAGATTGTGATTGAAATTCGAGACACAGGCATGGGGATGAGCGAGGAAACTCGGCGACGATGCCTGGAACCTTTCTACACCACCAAAGGCGAACGTGGTACCGGCTTGGGATTGGCCATGGTGTACGGCATCGTGAAGCGCATGCATGGTTCCATCGAAATTAACAGCGTGGAACAACAAGGCACGTCAGTCCGAATATTGCTGCCTTCCGCCTGTCGTCAAAAACAGGCAGTGGCCCTTGAAGAGCCATCAGACAAGCCCTCGAATACCTATCATGTCTTGCTGATTGATGACGACAGTAAAGTGTTGAATGCGCTTCGAGATGGACTGACAGCCTGTGGGCATCGGGTTCAAGTTGCGAACTCAGGATCGGCTGGCATTGAGCTCTTTTCAAAGGCGATGAATGACGGCACGCCCTTTGACGCAGTCATTACAGACCTGGGCATGCCTGGCATGGATGGTCGCCAAGTGGCAGAGGCTCTGAAAAACATCAACAAAGAGTGCCCTGTGACCTTGTTGACCGGGTGGGGCAAACAACTGGATGCGCAAACAACTGTGATACCACACATTGATGCAGTGTTGGCCAAACCACCGAAAATATCCGAAATTCAGGCACTGTTGCGAACACAAATTCGATAGAACAATCCCGGTCTGTTTTTTCAGCTTCAATTCATCTTGCTTTCCTAAACTGGGAACACATTGAACCCACACAGGAGAAACAACATGATTCGTCGCCCTACCCCAACTTTGTCTGCCCTTGCCTTGATTTTGCTAACTGCCACGCTGATGGCAATGCCCAAGGCATCGCATGCCGATGATGACCGATCAAATGCAACGCGAGACACTGAGATTGTTAAAGCTTTTGGTTTGATCAGCGCTGAACAGGCCCGTGAGATTGCACTGAAAGAAGCCCCGGGCGTGGTAACCGAACTGGAGCTGGATGACCGCGACTATGCCAAAGGCTGGAAGTGGGAAGTGGAGGTGGTCAATGCCGATGGCCGCGAAGTGGAAGTGGACGTGGATGCGAAAACCGGCAAAGTGTTGAAGGTTGACAAAGACTGGTTCTAAATCAGTGTGCCGGGCTTGAAGGTGATACGCACCGCAAGCCCTGGCGCCTTGTTTGCGAATTCAAGCACTGCACCATAAGTACCTGCAATGTCTTGCGCAATCGCCAAGCCCAAACCGCTGCCCGGTGTGTTTTCATCGGCCCGAAAACCTCGCTGGGTGATTTCAGCCAGCGAGTCGGCGGGGCAACCCGGACCATCGTCACGAATTTCAAGGGTGGTGCCTTGAAGTGAGATGATGACTTGGTTGTTGGCCCACTTCGATGCATTGTCGATTAAATTGCCAAACAGCTCGAACAAATCTTCACGATCGCCCAGCAGCGTAGTACCTTGGGGAACCTGAATGTCAAAATGCAAAGCCTTGTCGCGGTAAAGTGCCTTGCAACTGCTCGCCAAGGCTTTCAGTATTTCAAGCAAATCAATGCGCTGGCCTGGACGCAAATCCCCCACCACCCGCACGCGGGCTGTTTCCCGATCAATCAAACGGGCCACCTCTGCAGTCAATGTGTGAACCTCTTGGATGAATTGGCGACGGTCTGATTCATCGCTGAGTTGTGAGAGCCGGGCGAGTCGGGTTTTCAAGGCATGGGCCAAATTGCCCATGCCCTCGCGGGATCGTTTCAAGCGCTGATCAATCGCAGTGAGCAAACGATTCAACTCATCAACCAAGGGTTTGATTTCATCGGGGCCCTGAAATTCAAGCTGCCTGATTTCGCCTTGTTGCAAACGGGCCAAGGCTGCTTGCACTGCATTGAGGGGCTTTAAGGTGTTAATCACGATCAAGCGCTGAATCAACACAAGTGCCAGCAAAAAAAGCGCTGAGAAACCCGCGTTGGCCAGCTGATATTGCTTCAGGTTATTGCGCAATGGGGTGATGTCGCGCGCGATCGCAATGGTGAACAGTTGCCTGTCTTTCTCGTAAGTGCGCGCATGCACCAAGAGGTATTGGTCATCGGGTCCGGATTGACGAGTGATCAATGCCTGCGGTCCGCCCGGTGTTGGCAGTGTGAAATCGGCATCCCAAAGCGAACGTGAATAGCGAACTTCCGCTTGGTGTTGCAAGGCAAAGTAAGTGCCGGAATAAGGCTGTTGATACGCGGGAACCAAACCGCTGGTACTGAGGGCCAAAGCACCCGCGGCATCAAATTCGACACCGGCCAGCAAGGCTTCACTGTCAAGCTGTAGCTGGTCTAGCAATTGTTTCTCCAGCAGGTTTTCAATGGCCCTGGAGGAAAGCCACCACTGTGCCAGCAGCAGCACCATGAGACTGACAATCAAACCGAACGACAAGCGGTTGCGCAGTGAATTCATGGTGCAGGCTCGCCAAATATATAGCCTTGCCCTTTTCGGGTTTGTATCCACTGTGCGCCAATTTTCTTGCGCAAGCGGTTCACATACACCTCCATCACATTGCTGTCCTTGTCGGCATCGTATTCATACACATGCTCGGTCAACCTTGTTTTGCTCAAAGGCTGCCCGGGGTGCAACATGAAATAGCGCAGCAAGCGAAATTCTGTGGCAGTGAGTTGTTGGGGTTCTTCATCATTTACCTGAACCGTCTGCAAGGCCTCATCCAGCAGCAAACCTTTGGCTTTCAAAGACTCGGGCGCGTTGCCCACAGCACGCTTGAGTACGGCACCAATGCGCGCCAGCAATTCTTCAGTTTGAAAGGGCTTGGGCACATAGTCGTCAGCGCCCGCATTGAAACCTTCCACTTTTTCCTGCCAGGTTCCCCGCGCAGTCAGCACAATGACCGGCAATTTCAGACCTTGCTTACGCCAGGTTCTCAACACATCCAAACCCGGTTTGCCGGGCAGGCCCAAGTCGAGTACCACCAAATCATAAGGTTCAATACAACCCTGCACTTCGGCCTCAATGCCATCTTGTACCCAATCCGCCGCATAGCCTGCCTTGCCCAGTTGCTTGTGCAACTGCGCACCCAGTACCGGGTCATCCTCTACCAAAAGCAGTCGCATGGCGCTTAATCGTCCTGTTCAAGTTGCAGCAGTTCGCCGGTGCGGGCATCGAACTCCATTTCCCACACTTTGCCACTGCTCTCAAGCAATTCTATTTCATAGATGTAACGTCCATCGTCTTTGTCGAGATCGACATCGACCACACGCCCAGGCTTGACCTTTCGGGCACGATCGAAAATTTGCTCAAGCGAGAGAATTTCGCCACTGCGTTGAAGCTGGCGAATACGTTTGTCGTCATCTGCGTGTGCAAAGGGCGGTAAAACCAAAGCCAGGCAGAGCAGAAGAAAAGGAAAAGTGAGGGCACGGACTTTCATGATGAAAGTACTGTACCCGATTCACCTGAATTGAAGCTTAAAAAACATGGTGAACGCAGAAAGGCATCAAGACTTATTGGATGCACTGCTGCTTTCTACCAAGCGAGGTTGCTCGTCCCGAGGCCATTCAAAACTGTAAAAACCCTGCTTGCCATTGATGGTGTAATCAAACTGGCCACTGATGGCACGGGTCTTCATTTCCAGATTAAATACACAGCTGTTGGGGGCTTCACAACCGTGCTGGCTCACCAGAGTGCTGACTTCGGGATCGATCAACGGCGCAGTGTGCAAGCCCTGTGGCGTCATGAAATACACTCCGGCACTGTTGCCGCAGTGATTTTCGATCAGGGTGTGGCCGACGCCCTCAAACCGGAATTCGCAATTGTTTTTCGATGTGTACGACAGTACCTGCTGGGCCGCCGCTTTTTCCTGGCAGGAAGACACACCAAACAAAGTGAGTGCGGTAGCGACCATGAGGCTGAACACTACAAAAAGAAATTTACTGACTTTGCCCAGAAACGAGCCCTGCCGTCGATTTGAATCGAACGACAGGGAGCGCGACCTGCTGCTTTTGTTGAACATGGCTGGTTGACCTTCTGTGAGTGAGGTTGGGATATAGACAATCAAGCTGCACCTTTCTCAACGTCACACTTCGGTCTGGGTTTACATAGCACACACCCAATTCACGCCGGGTTGCGGGTTTGTCCACGCCGGATCAGCAAAAACACCGCTGGAATGACAAACATGGACAACAACGGTGCACTGACCATACCACCTACCATGGGTGCGGCAATCCGTTGCATGACCTCACTTCCCGTACCTGTACCCCACATAATAGGTATCAGGCCCGCAAGAATGGTAAGCACAGTCATTGCTTTGGGTCGAACACGCAGCACTGCACCTTCGCGAATTGCATCCAGTAGATCATCCTCGCCTATCAGGCCACGCTTCACCCGACTTGCCCAGCTTTGATTCAGGTACAGCAGCATGATGACGCCAAATTCTGCAGCCACCCCCGCCAGTGCAATGAAGCCCACAGCTCCCGCCACTGACAAATTGAACTCAAGAAGCCACAACAGCCATGCGCCGCCAACCAATGCAAATGGCAGCGTTGCCATAATCAGCAAAGCTTCATCCACTACTTTGAATGTCATGTACAACAACACAAAAATAATCAGCAGGGTAAATGGCACCACCAGCTTCAACTTGGCCGTTGCACGCTCCAGATATTCAAACTGCCCTGACCATGAAATGGAATAGCCCGCAGGCAGTTCCACCTGCTCGGCGACCACACGCTGCATATCAAGCACAGCTGATTGAAGGTCGCGACCGCGAATGTCGATGTACACATAGCCCGCCAATCGGGAGTTTTCACTGCGTAACATGGGTGGCCCATCGGTGATGCTGATTTTGGCAACATCGCCCAACACAATGCGCTGGCCTGAACCGGTGTAAATTGGCAAGGCACACAGGGGAT
>NZ_LUJK01000077.1 GCF_001601825.1 Limnobacter sp. CACIAM 66H1
ATGGACGGGTTGGGGCTGGATCGACTCCGTAATTGCCGTGGGCATCGGGCTTTGGGTGCTGCCACGTGCGTGGGCCCTGTTAAAACAAAGCACACATATTTTGCTGGAGGGCACACCGGAACATTTGAACATTGACGAGATCAAGCAGGCACTGTCGAGCCACTGTGGCGTGGACAGCATTCATGATTTGCATGTGTGGTCCATTTCCAGCGGCAAGTCCAGCTTGTCAGTTCATGTGGTATGCCAGCACCGGGAGGTGGATTGGACTGATTTGCTTCAACAAATTCGCACCATGCTAGCAAACCGGTTTGACTTGCACCACACCACCATTCAGCTTGAGGCTACACCGTGTAGCGATGCAAGTGGAGAACACAGCTACACCGGCTCACCATGAAGCGCCCAGGTCTGCCGGGTTGTTGCTGGCATATGCGAGGCTTCCCCCGGCAATCGCGCTTGCGGTTACAATCAGGGCGGTAAACAATTTTCTCTGTTTCATAATTTCACCCCGTAGTTGAAAGTCAATCAATCAAACAAGTTTGCTTGTGACAGTTCCTACTTTGCCCATGCAAACTTAGCGCAACATTAGATGCGTTTCTGCATCGATGAGTTTTTGAAACTTCCCGGAATCCCTCTTTCTCGGCCCCAGCGAGCCGGTTAAACTGCTCTTATCGCATCAACCCGGTGTAGTGTGGCTACCCTCTCAGGGCCAGGAGATCAATTTGCTGTTTGAAAACCCAACCCGAATTCACCACTGGGCAGTCTGGGCACTGCTAGGTCTGTTCATTGTTTTTCTTAACCGCTACACGGGCTGGGACCAGGCCATTTCGAATGTATTTTTTGATCCGCAGGCAGCGAATTTTCCATTGAAACAAAACCAGTGGCTTGGCCTTCTTCTACACGATGGTTTGCGTTGGCTTGCGGCTGGCATTTGGCTGGGTTTTGGTTTTCTGTTGTGCTTAAAACCTTTCAGGCTGAAATATGGGGGAGCAATTGTTTTTATTCTGCTGGTCAGCTTGCTGACCGCACTGGTGGTCAGCGTACTGAAGGCCCAGTCCGTGCACAGTTGCCCTTGGAATTTGAAGCTGTACGGCGGAACAGCCGATTATTTCCGGTTGTTTCAAAACACCCGTGTTGTTGCGAACCCGGGACCCGGAAAATGCTTTCCCAGCGGGCACGCATCCACCGCATTCATGTGGATTGTGTTGTTGTACAGCCCAATGCCGTGGTTGAGGCAACACCGCAGCACAATGACCATCGCGGTGCTGTTGATGGGTGGGCTGGCTGGCGGCGTGCAAATTGCCAAGGGTGCCCATTTTGTAAGCCATGTACTAGCCACAACATGGCTTTGCTGGGGTGTTACCTTGTTTGCCCTTGCTGCTCAAAATGAGCTTTCAAAGCATTGGTGCGCTGCGTGCAAACGCCACTTTCAACCTCGAAAGTCAACATAAGTGCGCAGAACAAGTCGTCGTGCGTGAAGGGATAATCCTTGACCAGCCTCAAGTCGTCAGTACGGTAGTCAAAGTTTTTTCCAAACCACAACACCGAAGCCACATGGGTTTGTTCCCTGGGCGAAAACACATACGGCGCACCATGCAGATACATGCCTTTTTCACCCAGGGACTCGCCGTGGTCGCTCACGTACAGCATGGCAGTTTCATGGCTTGAATCGAATTTTTTCAGCAAAGCAATGGTTTGCGCCAAAAAATGATCTGTGTACAAAATTGCATTGTCGTAGGCGTTGTTGATTTCTTCGTCGGTGCATTTTGACAACTCATTGGTTTTGCACACCGGAGTAAACCGCTCAAACTCTGGCGGGTAGCGTTTATAGTAAGCGGGGCCATGGTTGCCCATTTGATGCAGCACAATCAACAGGTCTTTGCCGGGGTGTTTGCGTATGTGGTCTTCAAGCCCAACCAGCATGCCGGTGTCTCGGCATTCAGAATCGCAAACCGGGTTGATGGCCGGGTCGCGAAAATTCTCGTAGGGCAAACGAAGGGCAACGCCTTTGGAATCGGAATTGTTGTCGCGCCACAAAATTTCAACGCCTTGGCGTTTCAGCACATCCAGCACGTTCTCGAATTGATTGACCTTATCACCATCGAAGCCATCGCGCCCAGCCAGTGAAAACATGCAGGGCACCGACACGGCGGTTGATGTACCGCAGGAAGTAACATTGCCCAGAGAAACCACATCTTCTTTGCCCAACATGGGGTTGGTGGGCTTGGTGTAACCATTCAGTGCAAACCGGTCGGCACGCGCCGTTTCGCCCACCACCAAAACAATCAGTTCTTTGGGGTGCAGCGGGGGTTCATCATGCAATGCGGCGTCTGGCGCAACTGCCTGCACCACCACGGGGCCAGCACTGCCTTTGATTTTGCTGCTGGCCAAGCGAATGGCCGAGTAGGTGAAATACGTGGGGTTGGCGTAAAAGCGCAGGCTTTTGTGTTCACGGAAAAATGAAGCGTATTGGGAGGTAAAAGGCACAATCAACAACACCATGCCTGCCAGCAAACACACACTGAACAATGCCTTGGCGCGAAGTTCTGTTGCAAGGCCCTTTGCCCTGGGCATGCGCCGCAGCACGTACCAGGCAGGTAACACACCCAGAACCAACAAGTACAACAGCATGGAAATCGAAAACAGGTCGCCTGCCTCGGCCGCATTGGTTTGCAAGGTGTTTTCCAGCATGGTTTGGTCAATCACCGTGCCGTAGGTCGACATGAAATACGCCGCCATGCTTGAAGCAATCAAATAAAGAGCCAACACCCAAGGCGCTGCTCGCCCATGGCACAACCATACCAACAACAAAGTGGTGGCCAGGGTAAACAACAAAAATACGGATGCAACAAACAACACATTGCCATCGGAGAGGGGATAGGCTTGCACCAAGCGGCTTGTAAAACTGCCGTTGGCCAAAAGCATAAGGAACGCAGAAACACCTGCGACCCAACGGTTTTGCGGATTGAAAATATTGCGCCACATGGTGTTGTTCCTGATCAATGCAGCCGGCAAAGACGGCTTTTATTTGGTAGCGAAATTGTACACCGATGCCACTGATTTACCCTTAGCGTTGCCTCCAGGCGACTTGATCCAGCTCGTTATTGTTTCACTGAGAACCCGATGCGTACCCATTCCCCATCGCACTGGGCAAAGGGTTCACCCCCATGCAAACGGGCAATGGCAGCCACAATCGCCAAGCCCAGACCATGGTTATGCCCACTTTCATTGCGCGATTGATCTACCCGGTAGAAAGGCTCAAACAAATGAGGCACGCTACGCTGGGGAATACACACGCCTTTGTTGCTCACGGTAACGTTGACCAAGCCACTCGCATGCGCAGGTTCAATGTGAATGTGAATGGTGCTGCCCTCTTCGGCATACCGAATCGCATTGGACACCAGGTTGGACAAAGCCCGCTTGACCAATTCGGAATCAATGCGTGCTGAAGCATCGCCGTGCAATTCAAAGTGCAAATGCTTTTCCTCCAGCATGGCCTCCATGTAGTCCATCACCGTCATCACTGGTTCACTCAACTTTTCAACCCAGCGAAAATCGTTGTACTGTCCCTGGCTGGCATGCGACAAAAACAGCATGCTTTGAATAATGCGGTTCATGCGTTGCAGTTCTTCAAGGTGGCTGTGCAAGGCTTCTTTCAAATGCTCGGGATCGGGGTTCTTCTCGCGCAACAACAACTCGTGGCTTACGGTAAGGCTGGACAAAGGCGTGTTCAACTCGTGTGCCACATTGGAGTTAAACGATCGCAACTGTTCCTGATACTGCCCTACCTTGCCCATCAACTTGTTGAACTGCTCAATAACCGGGTAAAGCTCTTCGGGTTCATGGTCGCTTTTGATTCTGGCGTTGACATCTGAAGGATCAAAGTCCGCAATTTTTCGACCAAACTTGTTCAGGGGTTTCAATTCAAACCGGGCCAGTGTGCCGCTCAACAGCATGATGAAAAATCCCCAAACCACTGTAACCGCCGTAAACAGCAAAGCAATGAACTTCAAAAAACGTTTGTCTTCAGACACATCCATGGCCAATTCTAGATCTCGCATGGGCATGCTGCCGCCCAGTCCGTTCAAGGGGTGCATGTAGCTTACTTTGTGCTTCACCTGGCTTAACAACAACTGCGGGCCATATAGCACTTGCCCGTTTTCTCCGTGCACTTTTGCACGCACATTGCCAAGGCTTAACAGCAATTCATCCACCCGGCTCCACATTTCAGTGGGCAAAAGCTCGCTGTTACGGCCCAACACCTGTTCAACACTGGAAGCTGCGCGGCTGAGTGTGTCCTGGTGCCGCATGTCTTGCCACATGCAAATGGCTTGGTAACTGATGATGGCGATAATGCCCACGCCCAGAATACTGAGTATCGACATTTGCAATGAAGATCGCCTTGCTATTGAACGCCTCACGATGGAAGGTCCCCTACGGCCTGCTCATTGGCCTGCTCAACCACCGCGCGTTGTTCCAGCACATAGCCCATGCCACGCACGGTGTGCAACAAAGGCTGGTCAAAAGGTTCGTCCATTTTGCTGCGCAAGCGGCGCACCGCCACATCCACCACATTCGTTTCGCTGTCAAAGTGCATGTCCCACACCAGTTCTGCCAACTCGGTGCGAGAAAGCACCTCGCCTTTTCGGCGCAACAGCAACCACAACAGGCTGAATTCTTTGGCGGTCAAACGCAAGTCTTGCCCAGCCCGCTTGGCCTGGCGCTTTACGGCGTCCAGTTCAAGATCCGCCAGGCCGAGGTGGCTGCTGTCGGCAGTGGCACTGGGTTGGCCTTGCGCACGACGTGCCAGCGCGTGCACACGAGCTACCAACTCGGAGAATGCAAAGGGTTTGGTCAGGTAATCATCGGCACCCGCCTGCAAGCCCTTCACACGGTCTTCCACCATAGAGCGGGCGGTCAGCATGAGCACGGGGATGTTCATGGTTTGACGCAAGGCGGCCAAAACGCCCAAGCCATCCAGGTCGGGCAACATGCCATCTAGGATAATGAGTTCGTAATGGCCCTCGGTGGCCAGGTGCAAACCGTCAATGCCGTTGTGGGCAACATCCACCACAAAGCCTTCCGAGCTCAACCCTTTCTGAAGGTAGCTGGCCAGTTTTTTTTCGTCTTCAATCACCAGAATTTTCATCGAAACTGCACCGCTGCGGCCAAGTAAACACAACACGCAGTATAGAAGCTGGGCCGATATTTTTAAATTACAAATTTGTAATGTGCCTGTGGGCACTTGGTAATTCGAGGCTGCGTAAAGTACGACTCATGCCAACGCAATAACGCAACGGCAAAACTTAGTGAAGTACCTCAAAAGGAGATTTACCATGAACGCACGTCAATTGATCGCCACCTCCGTATTGGCCATTTCAGCATCTGTACCAGCCGTGGTCATGGCCAACCCAGCAACTCAGCAAGGCGATGGCACCAGCCACGTAGTGGCAGCCGAAAGTCAGCGTAACCAAGCTACACGCCAAGCTGTGTTGAATGAATATCAGAAGGCAGTACAAACCGGCGAATTCAGCCCGATCGCAGGTGACGCCAGCGAGACCGCTGAGGTTCAACTGTCAAATACAACCCGCGCCGAAGTACTGAGCAAAATCAATGGTGTTGACCTGACTGAAGGCGATGCCAGCTGATTGAAGAACACCGGTTAATTCACCGGTTTTCAAAGGTGCCTGTGATTCCCCGCACAGGCGCCTTTTGTTTTAAGATGAGGTTCATCTTTGCCTCAAAGCAGTACTCTTCATGTCGTCCAGCAAGAAACCCCCTGCGATCAACAACTCAAACGAATCGGCTGTGCCTTCGGGGCGCTTTGCACGTTTGAGCCGGTTTGGCGCCCTGGCCACCACCGTGGCGGGCTCAGTGGTTAAAAACGGCACAAAACAATTGGCACAAGGCAAACGCCCCAAACTGAGCAGTCTGTTGCTGACCCCCAAAAACGCCCTTCGCGTGGCCGATCAATTGGCCCAACTGCGCGGGGCGGCCATGAAACTGGGGCAATTGGTGTCGATGGACGCGGGCGACATGCTGCCACCGCAACTGGCGGAAATCATGGCCAAACTTCGGCAAGACGCCAAGCACATGCCGCGCAAACAATTGCTGGCCGTGCTCGAAAAAGAATGGGGTGAGAACTGGCGCGAGAGAGTACGCGAATTCAACCTGACACCGATTGCAGCCGCATCCATCGGGCAGGTGCACGAAGCCATTTCACTGGATGGTCAAAAACTGGCCATTAAAATTCAGTACCCCGGTGTGCGCGACAGCATCGACAGCGACATTGACAATGTGGCCACCATTTTGCGTTTCACTGGCTTGGTGCCCAAAACTTTTGATTTGGCTGCATTGCTGGCAGAAGCCAAAAAACAACTGCATGAGGAGGCGGATTACCTGAGGGAAGCCGAGTACATCGCCAAATACACCGAAGCATTGGGCGAAGACGAACGGTTCGAAATTCCCACGGTGAACACCGACCTGACCACGCAGGGCATATTGGCCATGCGCTATGTGGAAGGTATGCCGATTGAACAAATGGCCCATGCCACCCAACCGGTTCGCGACAAAATTGCCACCACCATGTTCCAGTTGTTGTTCAAAGAATTGTTGGGCATGCGCTTGATGCAAACTGACCCTAATTTTGCGAACTACCGCTACAACCCCAAAACAGGCAAAGTGGTATTACTTGATTTTGGTGCCACCCGCAGTTTTGATAAAGAACTGGTGGACGGTTATGTGGACGTGATGAAAGCTGCACAGGCAGGCAGCCGCAGCCTGATGGAAAAGGCCGCGACCCGCATTGGCTATTTCGATTCAAGCACGCAAACCCACCACAGGGAGTTGGTACTTGACTTGATGGATTTGGCCTGCGAGCCTTTTTGCACCAAGGGTTGTTTTGATTTTGGCAACACCGACCTGGCCGCGCGAATTCGCGACAAAGGCTTTGAGCTCGGCGAAGACCGCCAATTCTGGCACGCCCCGCCCATCGACTGCCTGTTCATACACCGCAAGCTGGGTGGGTTGTTTTTGCTGGTCACCCGCTTGAAAGCGCGGGTGGATGTTTCACAGTGCGTGAACACCTAAACCCTGGGCTGAAGCATGATGGTTGCCATGCCTGCAAGTGCAAGCAAGGCCCCAGCCACATCCCACCGTGTCAAGCCAACACCCTCAACCCAGTACAACCAAAGCAAGGCAACGGTGATGTACATGCCACCGTAAGCTGCATACGTTCGGCCAGCGGCTGACGGGTGCAAAGTAAGCAACCACGCAAACAACACAAGAAATCCCACTGCCGGAATCCAGAGCCATGGCGTTTTGTCTTGTTTTAGAACAAGCCATGGCAGGTAACAACCCAGAATTTCAGACACCGCAGTGGCCGCGAACAAGGCAGAGAGTTTCAGCAACTCCATGTTCACTTTGTTTTAAAACGCACAGTGGTTTTCTTCTTGTTTGCAAACTCCACCGTGGCCAGTGCCGTGTAAGCCGGGGTTTTCAGTTCAACACCCTCGCCTTGAAGCACGGTGGAATTGCCGGTTAATACAATCTCTTTCTTTTGCCCATCGTTCAACAAAATCACCTTGCCAGAGGCTTTGCTGAAGTCCACCGGCTCGCCATGATCCATGGCGTACAGCGAAGTGCCCTCAGGCTTTACCACCAACTCAAACTCCATGTGATTGCTTTCAGAGACGATACCGCCGTATTTGGGCTCGGTGCTGTGTATGTCTTTTCCTTGCGCAATTGCCGATACGGTATTCAAACCAAGACCCAGTGCCAGTGCGCACCACAGCAATTTGATTGATTTCATGTTCATTCTCCTTGTTCAAACTAAAAAAATTACAACGCTTGCGCGTCGGCCTGTTCCATCAGTTTTTCAGCATCCTTGCGCCCAAAAACCCAGAACAGTGCAGGGGTTAAAAAAGTGTCCAATAAGGTCGAGCTGATCAGCCCGCTGAAAATAACCACCGCCACAGGATGCAAAATTTCGGTGCCGGGGCGCTCAGCTTCAAACAGCAAAGGGGCCAAGGCAAACGCGGTAACCAGGGCAGTCATCAACACAGGGCTCAGGCGTTCCATAGAGCCTCGAAGAATCATGGACTGTGAAAATTGCTCATGCTCAAACCGCATCAGGTTGATGTAGTGGCTGACTTTCAAAATCCCGTTGCGCACGGAAATTCCAGCCAGCGTAATGAAGCCGATCAGGGCCGCCACCGACAGCGGCTGACCCGACAGCCACAGGCCCAGTACAGCGCCCACCATGGCCAGCGGAATATTACCCATGATAATGGCCGACAGCCGCACTGACTGGTAACGGCTGTACAACACAGCGAACATCAAAGTGAGCGAAATAATGGACAGAAAACCCACCAGCCGTGTGGCCTCTTCCTGCGCTTCAAACTGCCCACCCAGGGTAATGAAATAGCCCTCAGGCAATTCAAGGCCATCTACTGTGTTGCGAATATCGGCCACCACTTCCGACAAGGCCCGGCCTTGGGCATTGGCAGAAATCACGATTCGGCGCTTGCCATCGTCACGGCTGATCTGGTTGGGGCCATCGCCGTCCTCGACCTGCGCCAGCACCGACAAAGGCACTGCACCCTGGGGCGTTGGAATCAGCAACCGTTCAAGTTGCTGCGGGCCTCGATCCGCTTCAGCCAGCTTCAACACCAAAGCAAAACGCCGGTTGCCTTCCACCACCTGGGTAATTTTCTCGCCTTCCACCAGAGCCTGAAGTGAATGCAGAATATCGGAGGACGACACGCCGTACCGGGAAGCGGCGTCGTAATTGATCCGCACCTTGATTTCCGGAGCCAACACCTGTTTCTCAACTTCAAGATCAACCAGACCATCAATGCGGGCCAACTGCGCACGCAGTTGCTCTGCGGTGCCCCGAAGGGTGTCGAGATCCTCACCAAACACCTTGATGGCAATTTGTGAACGCACGCCCGAGAGCATGTGATCAATTCGGTGTGAAATGGGCTGCCCAAGCGCAACGGCTGCCGGCAGGTTCTTCAGCCTTGCCCGAATATCTGCCTGAACTTCGGCCATGGGGCGTGTCATTTCACTTGCGGGAATCAAACCCAAATCCAGTTCAGACACATGCACACCCTCGGCATGCTCGTCCAGTTCAGCCCTGCCGCTACGCCGACCCACATGGGTAATTTCCGGAACACCCTGAAGCAGCAATTCGGCCTGCGAAGCCAGCTTTGACGATTCTTCCAAAGTAACGCCCGGATTCAAGCGCATACCGATCAACAAGGTACCCTCGTTGAACGGTGGCAAAAATGTTTTGGCAAAAAACGGCACTGAAACACCCGCAATCAACACTGCCACCACACCGGCCGCAATGGCAGCCTTCGGCTTGTTTAAAACGGGCATCAGGCTTTGCTGATACCTGGCCTTCAACCATGCCAGTACCTTGGTGTCGCCATGGTCCAGGTTCTTGATGCGCGGCAGCAAGTAATACGACAACACCGGCGTTACTGTGACCGACACAATCAGCGAGGCCAGCGTGGACACAATGAACGCAATGCCCAAAGGCACAAACAGCTTGCCTTCAATACCCGGCAACGCAAACAGCGGAATAAACACCAGCACAATAATGGCCGTGGCGTACACAATGCCGGTTCGCACTTCCAGCGATGCTTTTCGAACCAGTGCGATCAGGTCGAATGAGGCACCGGGGTGCCTGGCCCGTTGCTCTTTCAAACGGCGAAGAATGTTTTCCACGTCCACCACCGCATCATCAACCAAACCACCGATGGCAATGGCCAAACCG
>NZ_LUJK01000078.1 GCF_001601825.1 Limnobacter sp. CACIAM 66H1
GTCAACAAGCCTGCTGAAGGCAGTGATGTACCTTTTTGCGACTTTGTCCCAGTGCTTTGGCGTCTGATCTGCAAAGTGCTCTTTGAACCGTCGCCAAAGCAACTTTTCTATCTTCTTCTTTGGATCACTATCGGGGTCGATATTGGCGAAATCATCGAGCTCCAAGTTTTTCGTGATCAAGAAGTCGTGCTCGGCATCCTTGGTATCCAGAATTGCAGTTTTCGACAGATTCAGTGCGAGCCCTCTGCTCTTCAGCATATCTGACACAGCGCTGATTGTTGATATTGCCTCTTTTCGGGAATCTACACCTATTGTTATGTCGTCCATCCATCTCGCGAATGAGTCCTTGGTCTTCTTCTGAAGTACCTCGTCGATCTCAAACAAAAACGAGTGGGCGAGCAGCCTAATCGCCTCTATATTGGCCGTTGGAAGTCCTTTTCCTGAGTATGGAAGGTAGTCCGGTGTCCACGACACTCCTTCAATGATCTGAAAGAGTAGGTCAACGATCACCTCATTAGTTTTGACGTGAGATAGAAAAACCTTTCTCAGTTCAGGAAGAGAGATGGAGTCGTAGTAGTTCGATAGGTCAGTTACTACTAGTAACTCCTTCTCTTCATTGAACTTGTAGATGGTCTTCTGAAGCTGCTTCCATTGCTCCTTGAATGGGACGCCGTACTCCATCCCCTCATGTGGCTTCTTTACGTTGTGCTTGTCGCGCGAGTAAAACGCGTTGGCAGATGGCTGCTTGGCAATGATTTGATCCGCAACGCTTTCGACAAGCACTTGCAATATGAGGGCGTCTGCTGGACTCGGGATTACCATGTGTCTGCAGACGCCGAACTTCTTCTCGATGCGGTAGATGAGCGGAGCGACTGGTTTGTAGGTTCCGTTCAGGATGTCATTCCGGATGGCGATAGCTCGATCTTCGATGTTGAAGTTGAAGTCGTAATGATCGAAGAGGTCCTTGATATCCAGATTTCTGAGCTGGTTCCGGACGATCTTGCGCCAGACGCTGCTTACGGCGTCTTTATCCAAAATGCCACTCAGCGCATCTTTGCGAAGGTGGCGAAACCGCTCAGTATGCATTTGAGAGGCCTAACCGTGAAGATGACCGGCCTGTGCGGCTTTTCGAGCAGGCCTGATGGATTGATGGGTTAGCCCGCGGTGCGCTTTCTGTGCGTAGGACATCAAATTCATCATCGGAAATTTCTCGATCTTCATATGGGAAGTTGTCGGTAATCACGATTGGGGGCACCAAGGATTCAATTCGATTCAGGTAGCCAACCAAAGCAGCGTTGGGTAGATAGGTTAGGGTTAAACATCTGCAAGTTGTTCATGACTCAATGGACAGTTTTCTAAAAGGCCGCGGCACTGAAGTAAGTTAGCGCCACCATATACGGAAGTAACCATATTAAAAGGCGCGGGTGAGTGCTTATGTGCACACCATGTAGTTTCGACCAAAATTCGGTCGAAGCGGTCGCTTGGTTTTATTAATTACGAAAGTCTACAAAGTGGTTTCAAACTGAGTATGGATAACGCTAGGTTTTCTGGTTAGATCTAAGTCAAACCCTACCAAGCTGCTTCCAGCGCCGATTCGATCAGAGTGTCGGCCAGGGCGGCTTGCATCTGTTGGGCGGTAACTAGGTCAGCCTTCAGGTGGTCACAAAGGGCCATCAGTTCATCGACTTTTGCGACGATTCGCTGCTGTTCATCTTTTGGAGGTAGCGCTATCACCGTATCGGCAATGTTTCGCAACGCCAATTTGGGTTGCGCTTGTTGATTAGCTTTGTCAAGAAACTGGATTTTCACGTAGGGCGAGGAAAGGATCATTCTTAATCCAAGTCGATCAAGATGACTGAAAGAGAGCTTCGCCGCATTTTCAGTCAAATTCATCCCATCAAAGGATTGTGGAACGCACCCCACTTGCCCAATTGTTCCGGCGATCGTCACATAAAGATCGTCGGTGCTAATCGTGTATCGGGCAATCTCGGCGTATGTGACTTCGTCTATGTATTTCAAGTCATCACGAAGAATCGTTCCGTTCTTCATGTTGGTTACCTGAATATAAATATGCTCAGTTGGGACTGGCGAATAATTGTGTCCTGCGGGAAGACGTTTCCCGCCGCGAATCACAGCAATTGACCCGACTTTCACCCACTCCCAACCGTCAGGCAGCACAAACGGTTGCTCCTTCTCACCCACTGGCGGCAAGGGCTTCGATTGTTTGAAAACGCCTTCTGCCTCCAATCGAGCCCGCTCTTGCTTAATTTGCTTGAGCAGTTCGCTCGCCGGTTCGTCGTTTGGGTCTTGCGGCACAAGTTTGCCCATCACTGCCAGTTGCAGTATGGTCTGCTTGAGCACTTCGATGCTGGCTTCGGTGGCAAATAGGGTGTTGAAGTGTTCGGCAAGGCGTTGCCAGTTGGTGGCGAAGTCGGACGCATTGGTGTTTTGAATAAGCGTGCCGAGCAGGGTCTCTACTAGCCGGGCATGGGCGCTAGCCGCATCTGCCTGCTCAGCCTCCAACCGGTCACAAAGCGCCATCAGTTCAGCGACTTTGGCGACGATACGGTGTTGTTCGGCGAGGGGCGGAACGGGAACTAGGAACGGTTCGATGTCACTTTTTGAAACAGCCACGAAAGTGGTCCCGGTTGCCAACATTTCAAGAGCCGTTCGCCGAGCCTGAACCACCAGCAGGAGGTATTCAGTGGGAACCCCTCCCAAGGGCCTCAATGCCGCTAACCCTCGTCCAATACAGCATCGGTATTGTGCAACGTTTGTAGGGCCTACAGGTGCCCTTACAGACAGCAATACATCACCATTGTCAGCGTATTTTGTTGGTTCAGTACACCAATACCTGGCAGTCGGATATTTTGCGCCAAAGTCAGCTTTGCCTTGAAAGAAAGGAATTCCATCGCCCAATTGGTTGTAATGCTCCGACGACGGACTCTGGCCCATCTCTAATAAACAGAAATGACCAAGGCGAACCCATCTCCAGTTGTCTGGCAAATGGAATGGTCGCTCATTCTCACTGACGGTCGGTTTCACTTTCGATTTTTTACACGTACCTTCGGTTTCTAGACGAGCCTTTTCTTGCGCAATCTGCTCGAGCAATTTGCTCGCTGGTTCATCAGCAGGGTCTTGCGGCACCAGCTTGCCGCGCACCGCGAGTTCCAGAATCAACCCTCTCAGCTTCTGAATCCCATCCGATGCCGAGGCCAGCAATGGAAGATGTTCGCTTAATACCACGCTCACGCCCTACCCTCCAGCGCTTCAGTCAGCGCGGCCTTCAATTGGTTGCGGGTAGCTGTAATGCGCTGCTGCAACTGAGCGTAGTCGGCCAGCAGTTCGTCGGGGTCGTGGCTGATCTGATCGGGGTTGTGCGGGTTCTTGATATCAAGGTTGTAATTGCGTGCCTTAATGTCGTCTGCGCTGACCTTCCATGCGAATTCGTTTTCAACCCGATTCCCCCACCAGGCCTTTTCTACCTCAAATTCCTCTATGCGCATCGGCTTAGTCTTGGAATAGCTCTTGTAGCCGGCGGGATAGGGGTGTTCGTAGAACCAAGTTTCAGTGGTTGGCGTACCTTTGGTGAAAAAAAGCAGATTGGTCTTGATCCCGGTGTAGGGGTTAAAGACGCCATTGGGTAGGCGCACAACGGTGTGCAGGTCGCAGGTCTCCAACAACAGTTCCTTGATCCGCGTCTTGATGCCCTCGCCGAACAGCGTGCCATCAGGCAGAACCACTGCAGCGCGGCCGCCGTCCTTGAGTAGGTGCATGATTAGTACCAAAAACAAGTCGGCAGTTTCGCGGGTACGGAAGTTGGCCGGGAAGTTATTTTCGATGCCATCTTCTTCCATGCCGCCGAAAGGCGGATTGGTGACGATCACATTGACCCGGTCACGCGGACTATAGTCGCGCAGCGGGCGAGCAAGCGTGTTGTCGTGGCGGACGTTGGTCGGTACATCGATGCCGTGCAGGATCATGTTAGTGGTGCAAAGAAGGTGCGGCAGCGGCTTCTTCTCGACGCCATAGATCGATTCCTGCAGCAACTGCTCCTGTTCGACGGTCTTCACGTGCTGCTTGCGCACATATTCGATGGCGCAGGTCAGGAAGCCACCAGTACCGCAAGCCGGGTCCAAAATTTTCTCGCCGAGTTGCGGGGCCACCATGTCGACCATGAACTGAGTTACCGGGCGCGGGGTGTAGTACTCGCCAGCGTTCCCGGCGTTTTGCAGGTCGCGCAGGATTTGCTCATAGAGGTCTCCAAACAGGTGGCGGTCCTGTGCCTTGTTGAAGTCGACGCCCTCGACGATCTTGTTGATGACCTGCCGCATCAAGTGACCGGACTTCATGTAGTTGTAGGCATCCTCAAAGACACCACGAATCACATAGCCGCGCTTGTCGCTACCGACCGGTTGTAGGTTCTTCAGGGTCGGGAAAAGCCGATTATTGACAAATTCGAGCAGATCGTCGCCGGTCATGCCCTCGGCGTTCGCTGCCCAGTTACGCCAGCGTAGTGCCTCGGGAATTGGCGAACGGTAGTCGTCATTGAGCAGTTCGTACTCAGTTTCCTTGTCGTCGTAGATCTTGAGGAAGAACATCCAGACAAGCTGGCCGATCCGCTGGGCGTCTCCATCGACGCCGACATCCTTGCGCATGATGTCTTGGATTGATTTGATAGTGCTGCTGATAGACATAGGGGTTACTGTACTTCTTGAATTTGTGTTTCTGGATCGTCACCAGCGAAGTAGCTTTCATCGATCTCGATCAGGGTTTGCGGCTTCTTTTTAACGCCAACCCCATGTTTCAGCAGCAACTCGATAACCTTATCTCCGTCGATCAAGGTAATTGGGGCTGCGCCCGGGAACAACGCTGCATCCTTGCAGCCCTGTGCAAAACCACCTGTCGTGATAATAGTTCCACGGATGGCACTATGGTAAGGCAGGGCACCACGCAATTGATCTAAAACAGGACGGCTAATATTGCCTTTGTGACGTTTGACCTGCACCACTTCTTTAATTTGTGTAATGCCGAATTGGAAGCTGGCTACAACATCGACGCCTTTATCACCACTTTGCTTAGTAACAACCACGTCCTCGTAATCCATAGCTTCGAGAAGATCCTTGATCAGCATTTCGAATCGGTACGGATTCATTTTCTCTAAGCGTTCCCGCAACTCCTTGGTTTGAGCGTCGTTATAATTCTTGATGGCGCCCAGTACTGCAAGGTGTGGGCGTTGAACCTCTGCTGGCCCTGTGGGGGCTGCATAGGAAATTCCCTTGTCGGTAATAGTGTAGGTGTTACCCTCGCGAGCGACATAACCACGCTCAACAAGATTCAGCAGGCGCCGACGCAATGTGTCTTTGAAGGTTGAAGCCGTTCCGTAGTTGGAGTTTTCAAGGAGGAATTCAGACCATTCGTCCAGCAAGTCGCCTCTCTTTGCGGGAGAACGCGCCGCGAGAATAGAAAGTAGCTGCGGCAGGCCCTCTTCTTCATCCAGTCTGCGCAAAACCTTTGGGTCGTTCAAGATGAAGGCATCGCCATCCGGCGTGATTTGGTAGATACCCTGTATATCGGGCGTCAGAAGCAGAAAGGTATTGATGAAAAGGTAGGAGCCGTAGATGTGCCGAGGATTTACAGTTCCTTGGCTATCAGCCCAGATCTTTTTTGCGAGTTCCTTATGGGCACCTTGCAGACGCTGATCGATCCATTCGTTCGGCTGACTCCAATCTACGTTTGCTTGCGGCGTGCCGGTCTGATCGAAAAGTGCCTTAATCATGCCCCAGACAGCATCTTTCGATACTCCGGCGAGGATTTTTGTCAGCAGCTGAACTTCCGAATAAAGGGGGAAAAGCGGGGTGCGAACGATGAAATGCTTGGCTTCAGGCATAAGTTTTTGCTCTTTTAAGCGCTGTAAAGAAGGGACTCAAGTTCTTTGACAGCTTGTAGGTACTTCGGCTTCCCGCCAAAAGCGCCGACTAGTTCAGGGGCAGTCCCTAACTTGGAAAATGGATCGATGGTCAGGATATTAATGTCTTCAATGCTCTCAATTCCAGCGTCCGCGTACTTATCGAGCAGTGCATTCAGGACGGAACGGGCTTGCTCGCCATATTTGGCGAATACGTCCTTCTTCTTGACCAATTCAGCTCTATCCTTTCGGGTTAGCGCCGGTCGATCGAAAGCAACGTGGCAGATCAGATCGAACGGATCGAAGGTCTTGCCTTGTTTCTTGCCCACCTCTTCGGCTAGCGCCTCAAGCAGGACACCTTGGGCCTCAAGCTCTTCGATCAGAGCCCTCTTCTTCTCAGTATCAGACCAGCGACGCAAGAAATCACTCAGCGAGGCAAATTCTTTGCGGACTGCCTTGCGGGTGTAATCCTTGAGCGATTCCGTAATCAGTTTGCCATCTTGGCTGTAATACTGCACCCGTTCCGCAACAACATAGACGCTGACCTCGCCACCAAGGACATATTTGATCCGTTTTTCCCCAGGCTCATCAGGTGGTAAAGGCTGGTCTGACGTTAGTTCTTCACCATCACCGGTCGGCGGTTCATCCATCGATTCTTCGGGGGGAACGGGGGGATCCTCAGGGGCAGGCTCAAACACTTGTACAGGGTCGCCATCAAAGGCCGAATCGGCGAACAGCTCAGTCGCCTTTTTGAAATCCATTATGGTGAACCAGAACTTGCCGTAATCCTCGTTAATACGGGTACCACGGCCAATGATCTGCTTGAATTCGGTCATCGACTGGATACGTTGATCCAGAACGATCAGCTTACAGGTCTGTGCATCGACACCGGTCGTCATCAACTTGCTAGTAGTGGCAATCACCGGGTAGCGGCTTTCCGGGTCGATGAAATTGTCGAGTTCAGCCTTGCCTTCCTGCTCGTCGCCAGTAATCCGCATCACGTACTTGCGGTTTTCCTTAACGCGATCTGGATTGAGATTTACCAAGGCTTGGCGCATCCTCTCTGCATGATCGATATCTTCACAGAACACTATGGTTTTTGCGTAGGGATCAGTGGCCAGCAGGAATTCAGTGATCTTTTTGGCGACCAGTTCGGTCCGCTTTTCAAGTACGAGGGAGCGGTCGAAATCCTTCTGGTTGTAGATCCGGTCCTCGATCAGGTTGCCGTGTTTGTCGGTCTGCCCCTTTGCAGGTCGCCAGCCTTGCATGTCCTTGTCGATATCGATACGGACGACCTTGTAAGGGGCGAGGAAGCCGTCATCGATCCCCTGCTTGAGCGAGTAGGTGTAGACCGGCTCGCCGAAGTAATGGATATTGGAAACCTCTTTGGTTTCCTTTGGGGTCGCTGTCAAACCGATCTGGGTCGCACCGGAGAAGTATTCGAGAATTTCCCGCCAAGCTGAATCTTCGGCAGCACTGCCGCGATGACATTCGTCGATGATGATCAGGTCGAAGAAGTCCGGCGAGAACTGCTTGTAGATATTCTTCTCTTCTTCGTTCCCGGTAACGGCTTGATAGAGCGACAGGTAGATTTCATAAGCCTTGTTTGCCTGCCGCTTCTCAATCTTGGTCATGGCTTGACCAAAGGGCTTGAAATCATTGGTACGGGTCTGATCGATTAGGATGTTGCGGTCTGCAAGAAACAGAATGCGCTTCTTGATCTTCGATTTCCACAGCCGCCAAATGATCTGGAAAGCAGTGTAGGTCTTGCCGGTACCTGTCGCCATAACCAACAGAATGCGATCCTGACCAAGAGCGACAGCCTCTACGGTGCGATTAACTGCGGTGACCTGATAGTAACGTGGAATGCGGCCGGAGCCATCGTCGTAATAAGGGGTTTCAACGGATATCACTGCTTCGCCAGCCAAACCTTTCCAGGCGCAGTAACGCTGCCATAGTTCACTTGGCGATGGGAATTCGGCCAGCGTCAATTCGGTTTCCGTAATGGCTGCGCTACCGGTGCGGTCATGAAAGAGAAAGCCGCTTCCGTTGCTAGAAAAAACGAAGGGAATGTCGAGCGTTTCGGCGTAGTCCAAGCCTTGCTGAATGCCCGCACCCAAACTGTGCGTTTGATCCTTTGCTTCGATCAGAGCAATTGGCTGGTTGGGTTTGTAATACAGCATGTAGTCGGCCCGCTTACCCTTGCCTCTGCTGTGCAGTTTGCCACGCACAATGATGCGACCCTTCGTGAAGCTGACTTCCTCTCGGATCTGGGTTTGTAGGTCCCAGCCAGCCGACACCAAAGCGGGAGTGATGTATTTACTGCAAACGTCGCGTTCAGATAGCTTGGGCATGGCTGCTTGTTTCTGATTTTGGGGCGGAGAAATCATCATAAGGGGGAATCGTAAGTTTGAGCGTTTGCGACGGTAGTTCGTTTGAAGTTTCGATGCAGCTCACCGAGCGAAAGAGTTTTCAACACTTTATGCAAGTTCACTGTACCCTTTAGATCAGTTGATTGTCGAGATTGGCCGAAATTCGGCCGAAGCTGACTTGTGACTGTCGACTAAGAACGTCTTAAAAAAAGCGCTTATGTTTGACTATCCAGCGCAACGCAGAGGAAAATTGCCAGAAGCCATTACCTTGCCCTCAATTCTACGAATTAAATCGTGAATTCTGTATGAGTGGTCGAAAGTTTTACTCGCGATCCATCCAAGAAGGTAGCCAGATGAGTATCCGGCCGGAACCAACGTAAGGAAATCGGCTGCAGTCGTTGTCCAGATCCAGCTAACCACTCCTGTGCCGAAAAGCAGCGTGGCAAACAAAATCATATTGGCGTACTTGTGCGGAAGCACTTTTGTACAACTCACTTCAATCGCTCCATCCTTTCGTTCCAAGCGCAAATTGCAAGCATTTGCAATTCTTCGGCTCTTTTTATCGGTGAGGCCGGAAAAAATAAGCAAGTCGACTCCTTCTGACAAGATCCTCGAACTTGAGGTTTTGGTGATGTCAGATGTGTGTATGTCTTCGAGGGTAGTTAATCTTTTTCTAAGCGATTTTCGATAGAGTCTTTCGAATTCGTGGGGTGACGCAGCTTTGGATGCGTATCGAACGTGTTCATCGATCAGCCTGAGGAAATCCTTATCAGATTGCTTCACGCCCTTCTCCTTTTGGCCCCTTCGGAAATGATAGTAGAGCGTCTCAATACTTGGTCTCGAAAGCCCACAAATGCCAAATGCAGTGCCTCTGGAGACAGGGTGTCGATTTTGATTTGATGGGTTTGAATTGTCTCGGCCAGTAACCGAAACGCAGTTTTCTCTGCTTCTAAAAATTCGGCGTTCCCAAGCATTTGGCCAACACCCGATTTGCCCAAAACCAGAAACGGTATGTCTACACCATGAACTTCAAGCGCCTTGAAATAT
>NZ_LUJK01000079.1 GCF_001601825.1 Limnobacter sp. CACIAM 66H1
CAAGCAAGGGATTTCGCGGCTACAGCGCAAACATCATTGGTTCTGAAGCCAGCGGTGATGGGACCACACACGGTGATTGGGGTAACTCACGCTCTGGAAAATCCCGTCAGGAGGTGCTGCGTGAATTGCAAAGCCAAACTCTAGAAGAGCGTCGTCTTGCTAATTCGAACTAAAGGCAAGTCTGAATTCCACAGTCGAATTGATGTTGGTGAGCAGTCGGGAATTTCAGGTGTTGCTAGCCACGCCATGAAATCCAGCAATCGACCTCAGGAAACAATCGAGTTGAAGGTCAGAAAACCTAAAGCCCATTCGGACCACTAAGGAGTTAAGCATGAAAAAAACATTCGCAAATTATTCTCTATCGCTGTTGCTTGGGGCGGGGCTTTTGTTGCCAGTAGCCGTATTGGCACACGGCACTGAGGAGCACAAAAAGCCAGATACCAATGTACAGACTGTTTTTGAGCAAACCGCTTGGGGCATTGCCGGCACTCCGACCAAGGCAAGCCGAACGGTCAAAGTGGTGATGTCCGACAGCATGCGCTTTGAGCCTTCTTCAATGCAGTTCAAGGAAGGTGAAACAGTGAAATTTGTTGTGAAAAACGAAGGAAAGCTGATGCACGAGTTTGTTCTGGGGACTAAAGACAAGAACCTGGAGCATGCAGGCTTAATGAAAAAGTTTCCGGGCATGGCGCATGACGAACCCTACATGGCGCATGTGGCGCCGGGGAAAACCACGGAAATGGTATGGACCTTTAATCGAAGTGGCGAATTTGAGTTTGCCTGCCTGATTGCTGGCCACTTTGACGCTGGCATGCGTGGGCCGTTGCGCGTAGGCAAATAAGCCAACAATTGTTGTTAACACTGAAAAGGAAAAATCATGAAAACTCAATTAATCAAAATCGCTTCTATCTTTGCATTGTCAATTTCGACTTCGGTTTTTGCCGGGGGAGATCACGGCGTCCATTCAAGTAAAGCCGGTGAGCAAAAGTCCATGGAAGGCATGCAGATGAAGCAGTCGGAAACCATGGAAATGACGCAGGGCGAGGTGAAAAAAATTGATCCGAAGACTGGTAAGGTCACGTTGAAGCATGGCGAAATCAAAAACCTTCAAATGCCACCTATGACCATGGTTTTCTCGGCCAAAGAGGCTGCGCAACTGGAAGGCCTGAACAAGGGCGATAACGTTTTGTTTGCTGTGGATCAAAACATGAATATCACGCACATCGAGAAGAAACAGTAATCAGGAGAAGCGCCATTGCAAAACAAATCTGGATTTCCCGCTGGGTCCGTTATCGCGGGCAAAGTGGGTTTAATGCTGAGTTTGCTTGGTTCAGCAATGGTGCTTTGCGCCTGTCAAACAATCGGAAATTTTATTCAGCCAGAAAGTCACAAACCAACTGTTGCGGTGAAGGGAGAACCTTGGTTTAGCGCCGAGCGTGCCGCCTACACTCAGAAATTCGAGAAGGGTTTCATATTGGTTCTTTCCGGCGGCGGTGTTCGGGGCTTTGCGCACATCGGAGTTCTAAAGGCCCTTGAGGAACAGGGGCTTGAGCCCAAAATGGTGATTGGTACCAGCGCTGGCGCTGTGGTGGCCGCTTACTGGGGGTTGGGTTATACAGCCGATCAAATGATGCAACGTGCTGATTCACTAAGTAGCCGGGATCTGTTTGTACCTGTGTTGCCCAACCTGGGGCAGCCAGTTTTGAAGGGCGAGGCAGGGGTGTTCTCTGGCCAGTTTCTCGAGCGACAATTGCGTCGTGATTTTGGCGTTCAAACGCTTGAAGATCTCTCAAAACCAGTTGCCATCGTGGCCACTGATCTGGAAACCGGTCATCCCGTAGTTTTCAATTCGGGCGATGTTACTCAGGCTGTGCGGGCTTCTTCAACAATTCCGGGTATTTTCACACCACCTTCGATCAACGGACGTCTTTACATCGATGGCCAAGCCAGTTCACCACTACCCATTGGCCCGGCGCAGCGTTTGAGCAAACTACCCATTCTTGCCGTGGATGTGGTGTATCCACCCGAACTTGCAGAAGTTTCTACGCTGACCGATGTGATGTTTCAAACCTTTTTGATATCGAGTTTCCGGATCAAAGAGCTTGAGATGCCAATGGCAACAATGATCATCGCGCCGCAACTAAGCAATGTGGGTCAACTGGGTCTGAATGACCGTCATTGGGTGTTCAACGCCGGTTATCTAGAAGCCAAAGAAAAACTTCGAAATTCTGAAAAACTGCTGAAATGATTGATGTGTCAAATAAGTGCAGGGTTGGCGTGAATTTCACGCCAACCCTCACCCCTTTCATTAGCTTGCATCGCCATTACTGAGGTCGATGCTTTTGATTACGCAGGGACGAATGAGCAGATGCTTTAAGTTGCATTACAAATTTGTAATGGACAATGAACGTAAATTTCTTGCTGTGCTTATCGACTGTGTGCTACCTTTTCAAGGCAATTACCATTGAAAGCCACATGACCCATCGATTGCTGATTCACGCTGCATTGTTGTTTGCGCTGCTTTTTCAAAGCCTGGCGCACGCGTTGCCATGCTGCGCCGAGATGGATGCATTGCAATCAGAGACTACGCCAGCAGCCATAATGGACGAGATGGCGCAACATGTGGAGGAAGGTTGTTTTGCAGGCTCGCCCGTGTGTTGTGTGGTTCCTTCGCTGGCCTATGAGGCAGTAATTCTCGACTCTCAGGGTGTTTCACCCGTGCACGTGCCATCAGTGAAGACACTGTTGCTCTCCCAGCTTCAAATTCCTCTCGATCGCCCGCCCCGGGCCTGACTTCTGTTGAAACCCCCGAACTGCCGCAATGCTTGACTGCTTGCGGTTTCTATCGTTTTTCTCATGGTTTGAACACCATGCAGGAGGCCCCCATGTTGGGCAAAACAACCTTTATTAAATTGGCGTTGGCTGCAGTGGCTTTGGTGGCAGTATTTTTCATGGGCAATGTCATGGCTCAAGATACAGCCACCACAGAGTACACTTTGGCGCAGGCGTTGACTCAGCAAGAGCGTGGGGTGTTAAGCCTGTCGCAAGCCCTTGCCTTGGCAGAGCAGCGATCAGAGGCACTGCGTGCGCAAGACGCAGCCACGAAAGCGGCACAAAGCCAGGCGATTGCCGCAGGTGAACTGCCCGATCCCATGTTGAATCTGGAAGTGATCAACATTCCTGCCAACGGGCCAGACCAGTTCAGCCTCGCCGCTGATTTCATGACCATGCGTGGGGTCGGTGTTTCCCAAACATTTACCCGAAAGGACAAGCGCAACGCTCAGGCCAATGTGTTCAACAAAAGCGCTGAGTTTGCTCAAGCCGGAAAGTTTCAGGCGTTGAGCAAATTGCGCACCGCCACAGCGCAGGCTTATCTGGACCGCGTGTACCTACAGGAAATGTTGTTGTTGCTGCAATCGCAACGCAATGAACTAGCGTTGCAAATTGAGGCTGCTGATGCCCAGTACCGGTCAGGCAAGACAGCTCAAACCGATGTGTTTGCAGCACGTACAGAACTTGGTTTGATGGACCTGAAAATTCAGGATACACAAACCCTGCTGGATAATGCACAAGCGGAACTGCAGCGCTGGGTGGGTGAGCAAGCCGATGCAACCCTCGCTGGCCCGGTGGACTTGACGCAATCCCGCTTGCAGGCATCAGACCTGTTTGAAAAGCTTCACCGCCACCCGGAGGTGTTGGCCCTTGAAAAAGTCGAGGCCACTGCACTTGCCGAGGTTCAAGTGAAGCAACAGGAAAAGTCCGCAGACTGGACCTTGTCGGTAATGTATGCCGGGCGTGGGCCCGCGTTCTCTGAGATGCTTTCTTTTGGCGCATCACGCCCACTGTTTGTGGACCAAGACAACCGGCAGAATCAGGCACTGGTCTCAGCCAATGCCATGGCCGCAAAGGCCAAGGCTGAGCGCATTGAACTGCACCGCGAACTCTTGGTGCAAACACAACGCTGGCAACAGACCTGGAAAAGTAACTTGAAGCGAATCAGCGATTTTGATCGCAGCCTGATTCCGCTGACCCAACAGCGCACGCAAGCCGCGCTCGCAGCTTACCAAGGGGCCACGGGTACCCTGGCCGAGGTGCTGGCTGCGCGCCGAATGGAAATCGACATGCGCATGGAAAAACTGCGCATTCAAATGGACACTGCCCAACTTTGGGCACAACTGGAATACCTGATTCCTGTAGAGGTACAACAATGAAAAAGACGCATATCGCGATTGGCACCCTCGCATTGGCAGCGCTGGCTGGCGGGGGTTATGGTTTGTGGGCACTGGGCATGAACCAGGGCATGGACATGATGTCAGCCCCTATTAGTGGCAGTGATGTAAAAGTTGACTCCGCCGCACCCAGCGATGGTGGGAAGGTAGATCCCTCCAGCTGGAACATTCCGCAAGGTGAAGCCGCCACGCGCCGCCACATGGAAAGCGGCATCAAGGCCGGCGATATCGATCCTGAAACCGGGTTGGCCGTGCAGTATTACCACGACCCCATGGTGCCTGGCCGCAAATTCGATTCCCCGGGCAAAAGCCCCTTCATGGACATGATGCTGGTACCAGCCTATTCGGGCGCAGATTCAGCCGACAGTAGCAGTGTAAAGGTAAGTCCGCGCATTCAGCAAAACCTGGGCATACGCACAGCGGCGGTGTCCATGGGCATGTTGGCTCCAGAAATCAGCGCCAGTGGTTCTGTGCAGTGGAACGAGCGTGAGCGGGTGGTGATTCAATCCCGGGCTATGGGATATGTGGAAAATCTGAACGTGACTGCCACGCTCGATTCAGTCCGGCAAGGCCAAACCCTGTTAACAGTGTATGTGCCCGACTGGATTGCTGCGCAAGAGGAATTCTTGTCACTGCAAAAAATGAAAGGTGAGAACTTGCAGCCCTTGGTTGATGCTGCGCGCCAGCGCATGTTGCAAGTGGGCATGAGCAATGCACAAATTCGGCAGGTTGAGCAAAGTGGGCGAACACAACCCCGTGTGGCCATTGTTGCACCCCGCAGCGGTGTGATCACTGAGCTGATGGTGCGTGAAGGCATGACGGTGCAGCCCGGCATGACCCTGATGGAAATCAACGGACTGTCCACCGTGTGGGTGCAAGCCGAGGTGCCCGAGGGGCAGTCTGTTTACGTAAAAGCCGGTGTGAATGTGGTGGCCAAGGCCCAAGCTGTGCCAGGGCGTAGTTTCGAGGGAACGGTGCAGGCTGTGCTGCCACAGTTGAACAGCAACACACGCACCGTGTTGGCCCGCATTGTATTGAAGAACCCAGAGCAGAAACTGCTGCCCGGCATGTTTGTACAAACCCGTTTCATGGATTCAAGCCGACCAGAAACATTGATTGTTCCTTCGGAGGCAGTAATACAAACCGGCCGCCGTGCGGTGGTCATGTTGGCCAATGAGGAAGGCCGCTTCACGCCAGTTGAAATCAAAACTGGCATTGAATTTGATGGAAAAACCGAGGTGCTGGAAGGCCTGCAACCCGGCCAGGAGGTGGTGCTTTCTGGTCAGTTCCTGATTGACTCTGAAGCCAGTTTGCGAGGGCTTGAAGCGCGTTTGAATCCGCCCGGCACTGATTCAGATTCCACAACAAGTACCCACCGCACACCGGGTGTGGTGGAGTCATTGAGCGAAAATGCGGTCACCATAAAGCACCCGCCAGTACCCAGCCTGGGCTGGCCTGAAATGACCATGGAGTTCAGGCTGCCAGAGCCCTCAAAAATGCCGGCTCAAAGTCTGAGGATTGGAGACCAGATCGAGATAGAGTTTCAAATGCAGGAGGGGGACATTCCCCAGGTCATCCAAATTCAGCCAAGCAATTCCGGCATGAAACAAAGCGGGGGTAAACAATGATTGCCTTCATTATTCGCTGGTCAATTGCAAACCGTTTGCTGGTGTTGATCGCAACAGTCATGATCAGCGCCTGGGGTGTGGTGTCGGTGTACAAAACACCGCTTGATGCGCTGCCTGATTTATCCGATGTGCAAGTGATTGTGCGCACCAGCTTTCCTGGGCAGGCCCCTCAAATTGTTGAAAATCAGGTGACCTACCCGCTCACCACCACCATGCTTTCCGTGCCCGGCGCGAGAGACGTGCGCGGCTTCTCGTTTTTTGGCGACAGTTTTGTCTACATTATTTTTGAAGATGGTGTGGACTTGTACTGGGCGCGTTCGCGGGTACTGGAGTATTTAAACCAGGCGCAAAGCAGCCTTCCAGCTGGTGCCAAAAGTGCCTTGGGGCCAGATGCTACAGGCGTGGGTTGGGTGTACCAGTACGCCCTGCAAGACACCACCGGCAATATGGATGTGTCGCAACTGCGGGCTTTGCAAGACTGGTTTTTGCGTTATGAATTGAAAACAGTCGAAAATGTGGCCGAAGTGGCTTCAGTGGGTGGTTTCGTGAAACAGTACCAAGTGGTGCTCGACCCCCAAAAACTTGCGGGCTATGGCATTACGCTGGACGAAGTAGTCAAGGCCATCAACGATGCTAATCAGGAAGCTGGCGGCTCGGTGATTGAACTGGGTGAGGCCGAGTACATGGTGCGCGCTACGGGATACCTGGAAAATCTGGATGATTTTCGTTCGGTTCCCTTAAAAAGCAGTGCCACAGGCATTCCGGTGCAACTTGGCGATGTGGCACGCATCCAGATTGGACCGGAAATGCGTCGCGGCATTGGTGAACTGAATGGCGAAGGCGAATCAGTGGGTGGCATTGTGGTGATGCGGACAGGCAAAAATGCTTTACAAACCATTGATGCCGTGAAAGCAAAACTTGAAAGCCTGAAACCTGGTTTGCCCGAGGGAGTGGAAATGGTTGAAGTGTATGACCGCTCTACACTGATTAACAACGCAATCGACAACCTCAGTTTCAAACTGCTTGAAGAATTCATCGTAGTGGCTCTGGTGTGTCTGGTTTTCCTTTTGCACTTTCGCTCGGCGTTTGTGGCGATTGTTTCCCTGCCCTTGGGTGTGTTGGTGTCGTTTATCGTGATGGAGCAGCAAGGTGTGAATGCCAATGTGATGTCGCTGGGTGGCATTGCGATTGCCGTGGGGGCCATGGTGGACGCCGCGCTGGTCATGATTGAAAACGCGCACAAGCATCTCGAACAGTGGGCGCATGACAACCCCGGCAAGGAATTAACAGGCACAGAGCGCTGGCGCGTGATTGGTGACGCATCCACTGAAGTGGGGCCCGCGCTTTTTTCTTCCTTGTTGATCATCACGCTTAGTTTTATCCCTGTTTTCACGCTAGAGGCACAGGAGGGGCGTTTATTCTCTCCCTTGGCGTTTACAAAAACCTATGCGATGGCGGCCTCGGCGGGTTTAGCCATTACCCTGATCCCGGTGTTGATGGGGTATCTGATTCGGGGAAAAATTCCCAATGAAAATTCGAACCCAATCAATCGAGGTTTGATTGCAGCGTATCGCCCCGCACTCGATGCCGTGTTGAAATTTCCAAAAACCACCGTCGCGGTAGCCTTGGTACTATTGGGAATCAGCTTCTACCCGCTTAGCCAGTTGGGCAGTGAATTCATGCCGCCATTGGACGAAGGCGATTTGTTGTACATGCCCACCGCTTTGCCTGGTTTGTCGGCAGGTAAGGCTGCCGAGTTGTTGCAACAAACAGATCGCTTGATCGCCACGCTACCAGAAGTCGAATCGGTTTACGGCAAAGCAGGACGTGCTGAATCAGCAACAGACCCCGCACCCATGGAGATGTTTGAAACCACCATTCAGTTCAAGCCCAAAAGTGAATGGCGAGAGGGCATGACAGCCGATATGTTGGTAGACGAGCTGGACAAAATTGTACGCGTACCTGGCCTAACCAACATTTGGGTGCCCCCTATTCGCAACCGCATCGACATGTTGGCCACTGGCATTAAAAGCCCGGTGGGTGTGAAGGTGACGGGTGCAGACTTGGGTACCATCAACAAGGTGGCCGTGAACATTGAAAAGGCCGTAAAAAATATAGAGGGAGTGAGTAGCGCATTCGCTGAGCGCCTTACTGGCGGGCGCTATGTGGATGTTGATATTGACCGTGACCTGGCTGCGCGCTACGGCATGAACATATCCGATATTCAATCGATTATTTCAAGCGCAGTGGGTGGCATGAACATTGGTGAAACGGTGGAAGGTTTGCAGCGTTTTCCAATCAATGTACGTTACCCGCGTGAATTGCGCGATTCACTGACCCGCCTG
>NZ_LUJK01000080.1:0-6037 GCF_001601825.1 Limnobacter sp. CACIAM 66H1
GTCGGCGGTTCAGCAAGAATCCCGACACCGAGAAACGGGAAGCCCGCGCAAACAATCAGGAAGAATGGGTCGTGCAGGAGTGCCCTGATCTGCGGATCATCAGCGATGAACTGTGGAACAAGGTCAAGGCAAGACAGCGTCAGGCAGCTGAGGAATTCGACCGCACCACTAACAACCGTCTGAACAAGGCACACCGACCTCAGTGTCTATTCAGCGGACGGATCGAATGCGGCATCTGCGGCGGCCCCTATGCGATCATGGCCGAGGACCGCTACGGATGCACGAACCGTCAGAAGAAGCTTCCCATCGAGCATCTGGATGATCAGATCTGTTCGAACTCGAAGACCATTGCACGCGCCGAACTCGAACGTCGCGTCCTGAAGGCAATCCCCTCACCCCTGTTTTCAGTCGAGAACACGAGAAGCATCATCGATGAAGTGAACAAAGAGATTGAGCGTATCTCGACGGCTCAATCGGTGGACCGGGAGAAGATCAAAGCAGACCTGGCTGTTGTCAGTCAGAAGAAACACGTCATCGCAGAGCAGATCACCGAGCGCTTGCTCACTGGTCATCCAGACGTCAGAGTCTTCAATGACATGCTCACACCGTTCGAAGAGCAACGTATCGAACTTGAGCGCAAACTTGGGGACAAGCCGGTGGCCACCGTCGGGAGCCGAGGCAGATCACAGTCAATGTTTCAATGCTCAAGAGCGCCTTCGATGCCATGACGGTCATTGCCAGAGACGGCAATCCGGCAGACGATGTGGCTGCGGGACAGTTCAATTTTCTGAGGGAGCTGGTCCAGAAGGTCGTCGTGTTGCCGTCCGCTGACGGCAAGACCCCAGAGCTTACTGTACACGGCAGATTGGCTGCCATTCTCGCCTCGATCAAGGCAGTTGACGAGCACACGGCACAAAAGCGCGGTGCGTTTCATGCGGAGTTTACGCGCCGGGTGAAGGCACGGGAGTTCAGGACGACGGAGGAGAAGCTGGACTTTGTGACGCGCTTTCACGCTTCCATGGCGGAAGCGGAGGGTCAATGGCGTCGGTTACAAGTCTCAGTGGTTGCGGGGGCAGGATTTGAACCTGCGGCCTTCAGGTTATGAGCCTGACGAGCTACCGGGCTGCTCCACCCCGCGTTACCAGGTATTTGCTTTGCAAATACCGACAGAGCAAACTCTAAGGAGTTTGCGGCACTTCCGGAGCAAATCCCAGGTGATTTGCGCCCTTGTTGGTTTTCTACATAGCAAGAAGGACCGCTTTTGGCGGCCCTTTTGATTTCGGCAGGGCCGAGAGTGTGATGAGAAGATTTTTTCAGCGTATTTGGCTGAGACATTGCCTTTAGCAGACCTGGCAGCGACCTACTCTCCCGCGTCTTGAGACGAAGTACCATTGGCGCTGGGGCGTTTCACGGCCGTGTTCGGAATGGGAACGGGTGCAGCCACCCCGCCATAACCACCAGGTCAGCTAAGGGCAATGTTATGAGAAGCTGGTACAGACATTTGCCTGTTTTCTTTGAACACGTCTTTGTTTTTCAAGCGATGGGTATGTCACCCATACAGGCTGACAAGCCGTCGCGCCCAGGTTTTTGCCAAAGGCAAAATACCGGTTTGGCGCGCGCCGTCCGCAGCGAAGCATCCGAAGGATGCGACAGCGTGAGGACAAAACAGATGGCTTTGCTCATCTTCGATGAGCACAAGCAATGAGAACGATCAAGCCAATCGGGCTATTAGTAACGGTAAGCTTCATGCATTGCTGCACTTCCACACCCGTCCTATCAACGTGGTCGTCTTCCACGGCCCTGATAGGGAATACTCGTTTTCAGGTTGGTTTCCCGCTTAGATGCCTTCAGCGGTTATCCATTCCATATATAGCTACCCTGCTATGCCGTTGGCACGACAACAGGTCCACCAGAGATATGTCCATCCCGGTCCTCTCGTACTAGGGACAGATCCTGTCAATATTCCTACACCCACGGCAGATAGGGACCGAACTGTCTCACGACGTTCTGAACCCAGCTCACGTACCGCTTTAATTGGCGAACAGCCAAACCCTTGGGACCTGCTCCAGCCCCAGGATGCGATGAGCCGACATCGAGGTGCCAAACAACCCCGTCGATATGGACTCTTGGGGGTCATCAGCCTGTTATCCCCGGCGTACCTTTTATCCGTTGAGCGATGGCCCTTCCACACGGGACCACCGGATCACTATGACCGACTTTCGTCTCTGCTCGACTTGTCAGTCTCGCAGTCAGGCGGGCTTATGCCATTGCACTCGACGACCGATTTCCGACCGGTCTGAGCCCACCATCGCGCGCCTCCGTTACTCTTTCGGAGGCGACCGCCCCAGTCAAACTACCCACCATACACTGTCCCGGATCCGGATGACGGACCGCGGTTAGACATCCATGACGATAAGGGTGGTATTTCAAGGATGGCTCCACTCAAACTGGCGTCCGAGCTTCAAAGCCTACCACCTATCCTACACATGCCGACACGAATGCCAGTGTAAAGCTATAGTAAAGGTGCACGGGGTCTTTCCGTCTGACCGCAGGAACCCCGCATCTTCACGGGGAATTCAATTTCACTGAGTCTATGTTGGAGACAGCGGGGAAGTCGTTACGCCATTCGTGCAGGTCGGAACTTACCCGACAAGGAATTTCGCTACCTTAGGACCGTTATAGTTACGGCCGCCGTTTACTGGGGCTTCGATTCAAAGCTTGCACCTCTCCTCTTAACCTTCCAGCACCGGGCAGGCGTCAGACCCTATACGTCGTCTTGCGACTTCGCAGAGCCCTGTGTTTTTGATAAACAGTCGCTACCCCCTGGTCTGTGCCACCCCATCTGACTTGCGTCAAAAGGGGTCACGCTTCTTCCGAAGTTACGCGTGCAATTTGCCGAGTTCCTTCAACATAGTTCTCTCAAGCGCCTTGGTATACTCTACCTGACCACCTGTGTCGGTTTCGGGTACGGTCTGTACGGTGGAGCTATTTCCTGGAACCGCTTCCCCGCCCACTCAATCCAATAAGAGTGAACAAGTTACGCAATCCGTCACTACCACCAGGCCCACGAATATTAACGTGGTTCCCATCGACTACGCATTTCTGCCTCATCTTAGGGGCCGGCTAACCCTGCTCAGATTAACTTTAAGCAGGAACCCTTGGTCTTTCGGCGAGGGGGTCTCTCACCCCCTTTATCGTTACTCATGTCAACATTCGCACTTCCGATACCTCCAGGGCCCCTCACAGGTACCCCTTCACAGGCTTACGGAACGCTCCGCTACCACGTGCATTGCTGCACATCCTCAGCTTCGGTGCATGGCTTTAGCCCCGTTACATTTTCGGCGCAAAGACCCTTATTTAGACCAGTGAGCTGTTACGCTTTCTTTAAATGATGGCTGCTTCTAAGCCAACATCCTGGTTGTTTTGGGATCCTCACATCCTTTCCCACTTAGCCATGACTTGGGGACCTTAGCTGGAGGTCAGGGTTGTTGCCCTCTTCACGACGGACGTTAGCACCCGCCGTGTGTCTGCCGACTAGTACTCCCAGGTATTCGGAGTTTGGTTAGGATCAGTAAGACGGTGAGTCCCCATAGCCCATCCAGTGCTCTACCCCCTGGGGTATTCGGTCGACGCTCTACCTAAATAGATTTCGCGGAGAACCAGCTATCTCCGAGTTTGATTGGCCTTTCACCCCTAGCCACAAGTCATCCCAATCTATTGCAACAGATGCGGGTTCGGCCCTCCAGTTGGTGTTACCCAACCTTCAGCCTGCTCATGGCTAGATCACTCGGTTTCGGGTCTAATGCAACTAACTAAATCGCCCTATTCAGACTCGCTTTCGCTGCGCCTACACCTACCGGCTTAAGCTTGCTAGTTACACTAAGTCGTTGACCCATTATACAAAAGGTACGCCGTCAGGCTTGCGCCCTCCGACTGCTTGTAGGCATCCGGTTTCAGGTTCTATTTCACTCCCCTTGTCGGGGTGCTTTTCACCTTTCCCTCACGGTACTTGTTCGCTATCGGTCATGCACGAGTACTTAGGCTTGGAGAGTGGTCTCCCCATGTTCAGACAGGATTTCACGTGTCCCGCCTTACTCAAGGACAATGAGTGTTCTACGCTTACGGGGCTATCACCCACTATAGCCAGGCTTTCCAACCTGTTCAGCTTTATTCCTCATTGCCACTGGCCTGGTCCGCGTTCGCTCGCCACTACTTGCGGAGTCTCGGTTGATGTCCTTTCCTGCAGGTACTTAGATGTTTCAGTTCCCTGCGTTCGCTTCTAACCCCTATGTATTCGAAGGTTAGATACCTTATCACAATGCTTGGAAACCATTTTGGTACTGTCCTCACGGCCAAAGGCCTGCGGACGGCGCGGCGCATAAGCGCCGACGGGCTAGCGCCCTGTAAGGGAAGCCCCTTGCAAGGTTACTAGTCTACCAGAATGATTTTCCAAGCATTTAAGGTGGGTTTCCCCATTCGGATATCCATGGATCAAAGCTTATTCGCAGCTCCCCACGGCTTTTCGCAGCGTATCACGTCCTTCTTCGCCTGTGCATGCCAAGGCATCCACCAAATGCCCTTACGACACTTAATCGTTCTCATTGCCAATGCTCATCTATAGGAAAGACAATAGCCAATAGGCATTAGCCAATAGATCCTAAAACCTACTGCCTACTGCCTAAATCCTATCATCTCACCAGTCCGGCTACCTTTTACAACCAGACCATTCAGATGCCATCGACGTGTTCGATCCGGTCACTTTATTGGAGCTACGCCGAGCAGCTCACTTGTGCCAGATCTTTAAGACCAGCTTCTCGAGATTAAATCCGGTACCGCGCGGTCAGGCAACGGTAATCCGATCATTCATCAGAGGTGACTTAAAGCCACCAACAACGAACGATCCAGAGCGACAAGCTTCCTACCTACCTCCGACCCTTCCCCAAGATCCGGCCGGCTAGGCCATCACAAGGTTCATCAGGATCGGGCTCGGACATGGGATCAAATCCCACACCTGGAAGCCTCCAGATCAATCTTCTCTTCACAATGTATGCAGAACAGGCAGCACTCATTCGAGTGATGCAAACTTTTATTTCTTCAAAGGATATCTCCGCCCTCTCGACACCAAATTGAGATTGGTGGAGCTGAGCGGGATCGAACCGCTGACCCCCTGCTTGCAAAGCAGGTGCTCTCCCAGCTGAGCTACAGCCCCAACCATCGCAACACCCGACATCACTGCCAGGGTCAAGGGAACAGTCAAACCAAATGGTGGGCCCGGGTAGACTCGAACTACCGACCCCACGCTTATCAAGCGTGTGCTCTAACCGACTGAGCTACGGGCCCATTCCTGGGCTTCAAGCAACCAAAAAAGCCACAAGGCCCAATCGATCGCCATACAGGACGATAGTCCGTCGCCGGTCGTCCGGCGCGCCTCGCGCAGGGCAGCACCAAAGGTGCGAACAGCCCGTGAGCGCAAAAGAAGCGCAAACCAAAGGTTCATATCCTTTTGAAGAAAGAGAAACGTGGACGGCGATCTGCGCCATACCGTCCGGATCCTAAGATCTCCACGGCGTATTACGTTTTCGATCGTGACCTGACTGGTCCGATCTATGTTCTAAAAAGCACGGGAAGGTTCATCCTGATCTGGTCAGGCGTCTTACCAATTCCACAGCTTCCTTAGAAAGGAGGTGATCCAGCCGCAGGTTCCCCTACGGCTACCTTGTTACGACTTCACCCCAGTCGCTGACCCTACCGTGGTTAGCTGCCTCCCTTGCGGGTTAGCGCACTACCTTCGGGTAAAACCAACTCCCATGGTGTGACGGGCGGTGTGTACAAGGCCCGGGAACGTATTCACCGCGGCATGCTGATCCGCGATTACTAGCGATTCCAACTTCATGCACTCGAGTTGCAGAGTGCAATCCGAACTGAGATGGCTTTTGGAGATTAGCTCGACCTCGCGGTCTCGCTGCCCACTGTCACCACCATTGTAGCACGTGTGTAGCCCAGCCCGTAAGGGCCATGAGGACTTGACGTCATCCCC
>NZ_LUJK01000081.1 GCF_001601825.1 Limnobacter sp. CACIAM 66H1
TGACTTGGAACAAATACAAGAACACGCAACAGACTGGATGTGGATCTACAATCACGAACGGCTGAACATGGCCATCGGTGGAATCACACCCAAAATGAAGTTGGCCATGGCGGCCTAAGCTCTACTTTCGAGCCCCTTTAAAAATGGGGGTATTACCGTTGTTCAACCCGCATATTGCTTCTCCAGCCATTCGCGATAAGCGGCGTCAGTTACTAGCCTTACCCACGCTTGGTTGTCCAAGTACCATTGAACGGTTTTTCTAATACCCGTGTCGAAAGTTTCCTGCGGCTTCCAGCCTAACTCCCCCTCGATTTTACGGGCATCAATCGCATAACGCCGATCATGACCCGGGCGGTCTTTGACAAAGGTGATCAGCCTTGAGTAACAACTTCCATCTTCCCTAGGCTTTAACTCATCCAAGATAGTGCAGATGGTGTACACCACTTCGCGATTGGTCTTTTCATTCCAACCACCAATGTTGTAGGTTTCCCCCAATTGACCTCGCTCGAGTACTTCATAAATAGCTCGAGTGTGATCTTCAACGTAGAGCCAATCACGAACTTGCTGACCGTCACCGTAAATCGGTAATTTTTTATCCGCCAGAGCATTCATGATCACCAAGGGAATCAACTTTTCCGGAAAATGATACGGCCCGTAATTATTGCTACAGTTGGTCGTGAGTACCGGCAAACCATAGGTGTGATGCCAAGCACGCACCAAATGGTCGGAAGCCGCTTTACTAGCAGCATATGGACTGTTTGGCTCATAGCGGTTGGTCTCAGCAAAAGGTGCTTCTTCTCTACTTAGCGTTCCATACACTTCATCGGTGCTGACCTGCAAATAGCGAAACTGCGATTGCTCCTCGCGAGTAAGCTCCTGCCAATATTCTCTGACTGCCTCAAGCAAACGGAAAGTACCTAGGACATTGGTTTCAATGAAAGCTTCAGGCCCGTGAATTGATCGATCGACATGGCTTTCGGCTGCAAAATTGACCACAGCACGAGGTTTGTACTCCGCTAACAATTTAGCCACCAAAGCTTTGTCACCAATACTTCCGTGCACGAATAAATGGTTGGGATTGTCCATGACTGGCAGCAAGGTGCTTGGATGCCCGGCATAAGTCAGTGCATCTAGCGAGATAATTTTCTCATTGCTCGCAGCTAGACGTTGGCGAGCAAAGCTGCTGCCGATGAAACCGGCAGTGCCAGTTACCAATATACTCATCTGTGAGATTCTCCAAAAATTATCTGACTCATCAGGTACGACCTAAATTTCTACCCGCTATGGGCAATTGTGGTTAAGCAGCTATCTCCCGAAGCTAGCTAGGCTTAGACCTTCGACATCTTTTGCACTAACCATGGGCTCGCCCTCAAACTGCCAATCAATTCCCAAATCAGGGTCATTCCAAGCAATGCAACGTTCATGATCCTTGCTCCAGTATTCAGTCACCTTGTACTGAAAGACAGTGTTATCTTGTAGAGCCACAAAGCCATGAGCGAGGCCAGGGGGTATCCATAATTGGCGATGGTTGAATTCAGAAAGCTCAAACCCTACCCATTGGCCATAGGTGGGAGAGTCGGAACGAATATCTACCGCCACATCAAATACGGCACCTTTGACCACACGTACTAACTTCCCCTGCGCCTTAGGGCTAATTTGAAAATGTAAGCCTCGCAATACCCCTCTTGCGCTCATGGATTGATTATCTTGTACAAACTGCGCCGGAAAACCAGTAAGTTCTTCAAACTTTCGGTCATTAAAACTCTCAAAAAAGTAGCCTCTACTGTCGCTAAAGACGGTAGGCTCAAGGAGACACACTCCTTCCAACTTCGTCTGGATTACTTTCATAGTGGTTAATTTAGTGGTCCCTTAATTAGGCCCAAACGGATCCTTTACTGATTGTTGCCTTGGTGTCGAGTAGATCCAACATGTACTCACCATAGCCGCTTATAGCAAGCGGTGTAGCGAGTTTGGCAAACTGTTCGCCAGAAATCTATTTGTGCGCCATGGACTACCCCGTCTTTCATTGACAAACCGGAGCCTCATTTTGAGGCTGCTTCAAAGACCTCTGGGCTGACCCCACCCCCTTGGGTTTTAAATCGCATCCTCTGCCACCTCAACTCTCCATCCACTTTTGCCAGACTTTCCCCACCCCCAAAATCACTGTCACCTGGGATGCAGAATACAAATGTGGTGGTCGGTTACAGCCTGATTTCAAGAACTCGCTCGATGGCCTCATGAAGCTCTACTTTGTTTGTTTGCACACAACGCTCCACCTCTTGGACTTTAGCCTCTACCAAGTACCGATACCAAAACCCCTGCAGGAAGTGAAATGCAAATCCTTCCTTGCCATCCAGAAAACCCAGTCGAATGACATAGCGATATAAGAAATAAGCGAGCACCTTGGGAACAACGGGCAACTTGGAGTAGATACGCTCTTTGATCAACCGCTTCAATCCTGCAGACCCTGCCATTGTCTTATTTGCGGTATTGGGTGCGTATTTCAGCTTCAATACCTCAACCGCTTCACGATTGGAGTACAGGTTGTGCTTTTGAATCCACCAAGTAAGACTTTTCAAATTGTCATCGATAAGCTCCCCTTCGAGCTGGCCAACCGGTCCATCGACAACAATGTGTTCATCCATCCAGCGCTCTTCGCACACACCATGACCGAATCGAAAGAGGCGCACAATCTCCACCGGAAACAAACCGCCGTGTTTGATAAGATTGCCCGCAAAGGTCATTCGTCTCTTCAAACCATAGCCCATGACCTCGGAGGGACTCGCAAGTGCCTCGTTAATGCTGTGAGCTAGCTTTGGAGTTAAATACTCGTCCGCATCAATTCGCAACACCCACTTCACGTCTTTAGGAAGTTCAGTGAGCGCAAAATTAAACTGCTGCGCCTGATTGATAAACCTGTTTTGTATGAATCTTGCATTGTGACGGGATGCAATCAACGCAGTTGAATCGCTCGAAAAACTGTCGACCACAATCAAGAAGGCGTTAAGTGGGCTAAGACTTTCCAAACATCGGTCTAAATGGCCTTCTTCATTGAAAGTTAAAATCACCACACACAACATTGTTTAACCTATAGGTGCCTAATTGACAGGCTTTAATTGTGCGGCAAGATGCTCAGCCAATCGAAATGTCAGTGCGAAATGGGTCATCCCTGGGTTAGCTGCACCTGCACTTGGAAATACTGCAGTGGAATTCACGTAGAGACCGTGTAAATTCCAGACTTTAAGATCCCTATCGACAACTGAATTATGGGGTGAGTCGCCCATTCTTAAGCAGCCCGTTGGGTGGTAGACATCATAGATGTTGTTATCGCCATCCTTGCTGCGATCAAAAACTTTGGTGGCTTTTAAAAGTGCGCCTAACTCAGAATTAGCCAAGTCTATTAAAAACAGCTCACCAACTGTCTCCGCTGCGCTCAGGTCGCGCTCTGATACCTTCCAGTTAATTTCAAGTTTCCCATCGCCAGCCAATCTCAAATATGATTCTCGGCCTGCAATTTGCTCGACATCAATCTGGAGATACAACTCGGATGAAGGCGATAGATAAAGACGGTTGTGAACATATCGCCAAAAAACTACTCCAACTACATCTGAGAGCCCTCTCCAAAGCGCTTTGAACCCCAGTTGCAAAGGTTCTTTAATCCCCTGCATGCGCCGTAAAATTTTACGAATCAGATCAAACCCCGAGCCTGGCGCACTGACCATTAAAAAATGTGCGTATGTGTTGCTGACACTCAAATCTTGCTGAAATCGGGGCGTCAATTCAAACCGAGGTGTTCTCATCACACCACGATCGAAACGACTCATCACGCTACGATTTATTCGTTTTACATCACAGGGCTCAAAGGTTAATCGAGCAAACCTCACCGACAAATGATCAGCAAAATACTTTCCAATAACTGGTGATTTGAACTTCACAAACTCAGGAAGATCGAATTGCCTCAACAGCAATCGAGCAGACTCGAGCGCCCCACAGCAAATGACGGTGAACGGCGCTTTGATTGCTACCTCAGAGTCCCGAAGCTTGATCTTCACGCCACTTATCGTTGGGGGCAAACTCAAATCAGCGTGGGTCAACTCTGACACTGCTGTATTGGTGATAAGTAGAATGTTATCGTTTCGCTCAAACTCTTGGAGAAGGCTTTTGCCGATATTCCTCCGGGCGTGGCCAATCCAGGAAGAAAGACGCTCTACCCAACGGCCACCGGAGAAGGTCGGTTTAAAACCGACGTTATTCGACCCGTCCGCGGAAATGCCCAGCCAACGGGACACCGAACGATAGAACGGCAACAATTCGGAATGTTGTATTGGCCATGCCGGAATCTGACCGTTCGAACGCTCCTGAAAATCGTACTCGGTCATCTCCAACATCTGCCCACCCCACAAGCTTGAAGTTCCGCCCAAGCCAAAGGCTCGCCCTTCAGTTACACCTTTATATACCCGTGCGGTCTGAACCAACTGATCTACAAACGGCGCGTCTTTGGTGGCGTGCAACCCGCCTGCCTCAATCAACATCACACGATACCCGAGTTCAAGCATTTGAAAAGCGAGCGTGCAACCGACGGTACCGGCCCCAACAACTATACAGTCCGCAGAGAAACCATCAACGAGGCGATGCTCTATGTGTGTGGCACGGCTACCATCAATCACCATCGCTCAGGCCCGATATAAGATTTTTTAGATGCTGAATTTTTGTTGTGGAAAACAAAAACTTTTTGCCGGGGGATCTTTGATAAGCCTCTCGGAATATTTGAGATGCGCTGAGGCTTGAACCAGCGGCATAAGCAGTTCTTAGAACACCAAATAATGCATCAACGCTTACCCCATTTTCCTGAAGCAATGAACTCTGAGTTAATAGCGGATCGTCTTCTATCTGGATTCTAGAAAAGAAATACCCTGACTCCTTCTGAATAGACAGGCACTCCTTTGCGTACCCCGATAGTCCAATTTGTTTTATATCGCCACTATTCAACAAGCTGCTTAAAAAGGGGATCAAACGCTCAATTTGGGGCCACTCAGCCGCATAAGGTTCGTGAAGAAATAGTGTATCTGTCCGAATTCTGCCAAGTCGAGCAAAAGACTCGCCCACGGATCTCACAATTGAATCATAGGCAAATCTCGATGAGTTCGGCACACGAACTGAAAACATTCTTTGGCAGCTCAGCTTTTGAACAAACTTAACTGCAATGGTGTTCGCAATCGAGCCAGGACGCAATCCTCTGGCATCAAGACCAATCTTTGTCGATATGCGCACCAAATCGGGCACATCACCAAATACATCAGCTAAACAAGACTCAGCCAAACCATCCCCATAGAATGGCGAAGTATCAAAGCAGGAAACTCCTACTTCAAATGCATTTCTTAAAATGTGACAACGGTCTTTACTAAGCAGCAAATGATGCAATGTCGACGTACCAAAAATAAGATCGTCTACCGTTAAACGGGTGCTGGAATCATTCCTCACGGACAACCCTCTTTCTAAGAGGCACAGCCGGGGCGCCTCCAACAACAACAGAGTCAGAAATGCTCTTGGTTACCACACTCCTGGGAAGAACCACAACCCAGTCATCAATCTTCACATCAGGCGATATAAAACAGTCCGCAGTGATCCACACATGATTTCCAATAATGATTGGTCCTACCATCAGGGGGAATTTGGCGCTTCTTCTTGCATCAGGATGCTCATAATCATGTCCCGCAGTGCACAGATGGGTAAACTGACTGACCGTAGAATGCCTGCCGATGGACACTAACGCTGGGTTGTAACAGATCACGCCAAACGCAAGAGTACTGTCTTCTTGCATGACCAAATTCCATGGAGACCAAATTTTAACGTCAGGATAAATGAAGGCTTTGTAGGAAACATTTGCCCCAAAAAGATTTAGTAGAAAAACCCTCCATCTGTGAGCAAAAATTGGACTTGTTTTAAAAAAACAAAAATAACAAATGCTCCAGATCGTCCTCTTCAGCTTATCCTTCTTGGTTATAAATAAAGGCGCCATCTATTTGACTCGAACAGCACACAAGTGAGAGGGATCAGTCCATGTCGTTTTGAATCCAGAGGACTTGAGAATATCAAAAATCTGGGAAGCGCCAGTTTTATAGCCCAGCGAATCGAGCTTTCTAAAGTGTACTTCAATAAAAAGACACCTAAGTCTTCGATCGCTTAATATTGTTTTCAAACCCTCGATCACTGCAACCTCAAACCCCTCCACATCTATTTTGATACAGTTGGGGAAAAGTTCTTTTTCCTCATGTGCGAAGGAAGCTCCTGTAAATTGACGAACTACACAGGAATCTTTATCTGGATGATATGCAGAGGAATCCTCTACAGATGAGCTTCCCGCAGGATCAAAGTAAAATGTCATCTCGCCATTTTTGTCACTTAAGGCTGCGTTAATTATTGTCACATTTTTTTTATTTATAAACTTTTTATACAGTACAGCTGCGCTAGTAGGCGCTGGCTCAAAAGTCACTACTTTACCTTTATTCGATAAATTGACTAGGATTTCTTCTACATATTGACCTTGATTTGCTCCTACGTCCCAAATGACGTCATCGGGGTTTATATTTCTTTGCATAAACTGATTAAAACTTTGCTCATATTTTACAGCGAACAACTTCCTCCATCCACTTACAACACTTGGAAGTAAACCTGTCTTTCTAGCAAGACGACGCAAATAAATATAAAGTTTAGATTGATACATAAAAATTATCCGATTGAACAAGTTGGCATTACGAATCTCGGTTTTCTGCTGCTGACAGTCTCGCGTGAGCAAACGCGAAACGGTCGGGATGGTTAGGCAATCCCCCTATTTTTAAAGGGTTCGAAAGTAGAGCTTAGGCCGCCATGGCTAACTTCATTTTGGGTGTGATTCCACCGATGGCCATGTTTGGCCTTTCGTGATTGTAGATCCACATCCAGTCTGTTGCGTGTTCTTGTATTTGTTCCAAGTCATCAAATAAATGCTCAGCCAAACAATCGTATCGAACTGTTTTATTGAAGCATTCAACGTAGGCGTTTTGCTGAGGCTTGCCAGGTTGAATGTATTTCAGTTCGATCCCGCGTTTTTCCGCCCAAGCAACCATGGCCCCACTGATGTACTCCGGGCCGTTGTCCACGATAATGGCCTCTGCTTGCCACGCCCATTCAATGATCTGATTCAGAGCGCGCATCACGCGCTCTGAAGGCAAAGAGAAGTCGATCTCGATGGTCAAAGCTTCACGGTTAAAGTTGTCGATCACGTTGAAAAGGCAAATGCTTCTGCCATCGGCCAGTTGGTCGTGCATGAAATCCATTGACCACACATGATTAATTCTCAGCGGTTCAAACAGCGGTTCAGGTTTCTCCCGCACTAGGCGCTTCTTCGGCTTAATTCGCAGGTTCAATTCCAACTCACGATAAATGCGGTACGCCCTTTTGTGATTCCATAAGAAGCCTTCGATATTGCGCAGGTACAGAAAGCACAAACCGAAGCCCCAGTTACGCTGCGCTGTGGTCAGTCGAATC
>NZ_LUJK01000082.1 GCF_001601825.1 Limnobacter sp. CACIAM 66H1
TCATCGGTGTAAAGGATGTAAAGAGTCCTTCCAAAAAAGGAATAATAATGAAAGTAACAGTTATTACAGCGACATTAAACTCAATAAAAACAATTGAAGATACATTTAATTCAATAATTTTGCAGGAAGGGTATATAAAAGAATGGATCATTGTGGATGGAGGGTCAAGTGACGGCACGCTTGGTTTTGTGAGAAGTGTTAAATCTAAGTGTTGTTTCGATATAAAAGTATTTGAACGTGATCCTAAGGGAGTTTACGAGGCAATAAATTACGGTATTTCATTGGGTATTGGTGAAATAGTCGCGATTTTACATTCGGATGACTATTGGAGAGCCGACACTTTAAGTCAAGTTATCAGAGACTTTGAAAATGGTTGGCAGCTAGTTTATGGAAGGATAAGCGAAATAAGCCAAACTGGAGAATATATTTCAACTCATGGGGATAGCTCGTATTCAAAATTTAAAAAATTTAGGCTGCATAACATACATCCATCAGTGTTTGTTTCGAAATCCCTCTATGATAATTACGGGTTGTTTAATGTTAAATATCCCATCAATTCAGATATGGATTTTTTAATGAGAATTGTTGGTAAAGGTGTTTCAATTAAATTCAATGAGGATATTGTCGTATGTTATAGGAAGGGAGGAATTTCGTCTATGAGGAGACCGAAAATAATCTCAATTATTGAAATCTGTATTAGAAATAAAGTTGGATTCCATGGTTTAATTTATCAATTGATGCGGGAGCTTTATGGGAGACTTCGAAAGTGGATGTATCGATAAATGTATATTTTAATTGGGACTCAGTTACAGAAAATGCCGGGGACTGGTTTCTCATGAGGCGATATGAGGAGGAGGTGAAATCTCACTTTTCTATTTCTAAAGACTTTGATGAGTCCGATTTGATAGTTACCTTTAATATCGATCGACCAAGGGATTTGTGGAGAATTGTTTCAAAAAAAGGAAAAAAAAGATAGTTTTGTATTGCCTATATCATAACAAAGAGTTTATAAATCAATATAGAGCTAATAACCTTCACCTGCGCAAGCTATTAAAATTAAAAACACTGAATTGGCTTTTTGGTGCGGCATTGAGCGTATATGAGAATTCTAGACAAGTTCTTAAGGCGCCAGATATTAATTATAGAAAATTTTTCTTATTTAACTTATTTCGAGATTTTACTTTAAATAAAATAGATCTAGCGAGAAGATGTAGTGTTCTAGTGGCCTCATGTGAGAAAGAAGCAAGTCTGATACGAAAATCCTTAAAGGTATTAGGCGGAGGTATTGAAGTAAAGGTGGTTCCGCATAGTCCTATATTCATAAAATCTAAGAAACAAAAGTCGTCATTCATATTGGTCGTGGGGCGCATAGAAAAGAGAAAGAATATAGTTAGTCTTATAGCTTCCTTTGATCAGAAAAGAAAAATACGGGTTATTGCACCATTAGGAATTGATGCAGAGTATAACAAAAAATTTATTGATCTTATATCAAGCAAGAAAAACGTAACCTGGAGTTCGTGGCTGGAGGAAGACGCGTTATATGCTTTGGCATCAGAGGCGGAGTCGGTCTGGAGTGCAAGCTGGTTTGAAGTAATGTCGCTATTTGAAGTGGATTGTATATACAGCGGTATAAAAGTTGTTTCCTCAGAGAATTCCTACCTCAAAAGCGAGATGTTTTTTTCTCCATCGAAGGGGGTGGTGGTGAATAAACCAAATTATTCTCTTGGTCGAAAGTTAGTGAATAAGACTGCCACACCTAATGAGGTAAATGATCCACATACGATGATTAGATCTTACGATAGAAATTTCGTTCGTATTTTGAGTGAGATAAAAATATGAACGTGATGATAATTTCCAAAGGAAGCTTTATTTCGCGGTCTCTTGCCGAAGCCTTGTGGTCTGTTGAAGGTCTCAACGTGACGGTGGTCGCGGCTAGTTTAACAACTCGCGAGAATTTGCGTTTACCTAATGCCGCTTTTGCCGATCAATTTATCGAGAAGTTTAAGCCTGATATTCTTATTAATTGTATGGGTGGTTTAGATCCTAGATCCAATCCTACGATGCTAGATAAGTTCATTGAGCGATATCTAATTGATTATCTGGGTGTGGTTGAGGCTGGTTTTAAACGCGACCTTAAGCTAGTTATTGATTTTTCTAGTGCTAACGAAATTACAAGTAATTCGGCTTTAACACCTGTGGAATTAAATGATACGAATATTTACAGATCGTTAAAAATTTCTATTGAGCAATTCGTTTCCTCTTTAGCAATTTTACATAAAAAAAAATATGCAATTCTCCGTTGTGGCAATATTATTGGCGTTGGGTACTCAAGGAACGGGTTTGGGGTTGTTGAGGTCTTCGCTAGAAAAATTCTTGAAGGGGAGGAGCCAGTATTCTTCTCTGACTCTATTAAACGAAAAGATTATGTTTCTATTTCTGATTTGGTTCGTGGGGTCAAAGAAATTGTGCTTTGCAGGTATAATATTTCAAAATTCGTTGAAATTTTTGAAGTCAAGTCAGGTTACCTCGCTAGTGCGAGAGAAATATATTCGTATTTGTTGTCTTATTTTTCTCAAGGAGAAGGGAGTCCTTTATTTGACGGTTTAATTAATAGTGGTTCGTTTTTTAAGCGTCTAGGTATTACCCCTGTGAATCCAGAGGGTGATATTAAAAGAATATTTGATGCTCTAAGGGATTCAAAAAAATGAAAAAAATTTTGGTGTCGGAGGCGTTTCCCCTGAATCGTTTGTTGTTTATTCTCACAACTATAAGCCACTATGAGCCAAGTGCAGTATTCTTCTTTTCTCCATCGGAGGTCAATTTTATTAAACATAGCGGAGGTGACTTATTCGACTTCTTAAATAAAAAGTTCACTATTGTTACACTTTCTGGAACTAATCGAAAAATTTTTAATAAAATGAAGTTTATATTTTCTTTGCCGATTATCTTGGCGAGATTGTATTTACTGTATGACGCTCCATTCAAAATCGCTCACTCCGAGCTATCATTGCTCTTTATGAGCGATGACCAGAAGCGACCAAGCACGTTTCAAAAGCTGAGATCTTTATATTATCTAAGAGAAAAAGAGTGTGAGATTAATGCTTTAAATATACCCAATTTTGATTTGGTTGTACTGGGCCACAAAGTATATGCATCGCGGCTGCTTTATAACTTTGCACTTAGCTCCGGAGTAAAGATTGTTTTATATGGTTCAAATAATTTTCAAATATTATCTAGGAGCTCAGAAATCCTACCTTTTTTGCTGCCTACCGCCGAATTGACCAAGAAATTTGAGGTGAGTTCACTTAGGGAGCGCTCTGCAGCTTACTGGGAGCGTAGGCTTTTGGGGGATATTGCGTATTCAGATGCGCGCGAGGCTAGCCAAATTCAAGTACGAATCGACGTTGCATACCCCGCCAATGTTGTACTTCTACATGTGTTTAAAGATTCTCCTAACTTTTCAATCGATTCAGACAGGGTGTTTAATGACTACTTTGATTGGATGCGGGCGGTGCTTGATATCATCCGGCGGAGCCCTGAACGATGGGCTATAAGATTACATCCCTCAAGTGGAAAATGGGGTGAAAATCAAATGAAGGTGATAGATGCCTTAGACGTCAGTTCTGTTATTGATGGTAGCCGCGTAATTTTAGATGATCATTTGGTCTCAAATACTTACATTCTTAAGCATTGCCAGAGAATTGTCACGTTTCAGGGGTCCGTCGTACTTGAAGCGGTCGCAATGGGAAGAAGGCCGGTTTGCGTAAGTTGCTTTTCTGATGTTCAAAGGTTTCTTGACCTAAAGCTACAGGCTGCGTCAATTAAAGATTTGGAGAAATACTGCCTTTCCACTGTTGAATACTGGTTTAAGCCTCCATCTGATCTTCAGATTCAAAAAGCTAAATTTCTCATTTATTTAAAAGAAGTTGTATTGTCCTTCAATGTCTTAAGCAAGGTCAAACTTAGATCCAGGGGTGAGGAAGCTTCAAATGACCTCATTTCTGAAATGAAGCTTTTTAATGAGGAATTGTCTAAGTTTAAGCATATCTTTTGGGAGTTTTTAAACTCAAGCGATAACCAAATCTTTCCTGTGGTTGAAGGGTATGAGTGATTTTCGTCTTCTTTCCAAATCCGAATACAATATCATTGAGGCGCGCATTGCCGTTTGCTTGTGCGCCTTTAATGGGGGTAAATACATACATGAACAAATTGAAAGTATTATTACAGCCGATTGTTTCTCGGAAGAGGATATTCTTCTAATTCACGATGATGGTTCACAAGACAATACAGTTGATATAGTTCGAAGGTTTTGTAATCCACAAATAGTATTGATAAGAAGTGCTGAACGTTTGGGCCCTTGCAAGGCTTTTGAGCGTGCCATTGCTTATGTTTCTGCAAGGTATTATTTCTTTTCTGATCAAGATGATGTTTGGGATAGTACTAAAATATTAAGTTTTTTGCAGAAATTTGAGGGCGGTGCTGAAATTGTAGTCGGTAATGGACTGTTTGTAGATGAAAAACTCAATCCTCTCGGAAAGTCGATATTAGATATTGTACCCCCAAGAGAATGTTATATTTTAAATTTGATTAGACCCAGTTATGTTGGGGCTAGCCTTGCTATAAATCGTCAGGTACGTGATTTGATGCTTCCCTTCCCTTTGCCTGTTTACATGCACGACATGTGGTGTGGGATATTCGTTACCTTGGGTTTTCGTCTAGCTGTTATCAAAAGTAACACCTTTTATTACAGGCGTCATTCAGAGGTCTTTACAAAAAGCAGAAATCCAATTCACTCAAAGTTATTTTGGCGTTTTAGATTTATTCTTGCAACATTTTTTGCGGGCTGGAGAATTGTTTTTAAGGTGCTCAAGTGAATCTGTCTTTAGCCATTAAAAACATAGTGGGAACTTCAGTTGTTTATTTTTTTCTGATTGTTCCTTTTGATCCGCAGTTATTGTTAGCTGTGGTCATTATTTTCTTTTTAATTTCTATTTGCAAAGGAATTCCGGTTGATAAAATTTCTCTTGCTTTTCTGTTAAGTTTGCTAGTGTGTATTTACGGTGTGTTTGTTGGGTTTTTTAATGGAAATCCTACGGCGCATATATTTCGAAATGCTGGCGGAGCCTTTTTTCTGTTAACTTATTTTATTTTTTCTTCATTTAGTAATGAATGGCTAAGAGTTATTAATTTCTTTATAATTCGTGCGCTTATCGCTTATTTGTTTTTTTCTATTATTTTTTACATTGCATATAATATTGGTTTGAGGGAATTATTTTATAATTTTATCTTTATTTTGGGCGATGTGCACGGAAGCGGAGATGATAGTATATATAGGACTTATGGTTTTCCTTTTTTTTCTCTCGGTTTATTGGCGTTGCCTCTTATAGTCGGAAATCGTTCTGACTATTTTCATGTTTCGATAGGTTTTCTTATACTCATTTTTATCATTGTGTCATCTTTTTCTAAGGGAGCAGTTTTGATGTTTTTTTTCTCCCTCGTGATATATTTGCACGTTGGTAAAAATTCGCTTTTAACTAAAATATTTGTTATTGTTTTTGCATTTATCCTTGGATACTTTGCATATAGTACTTATCTGGAAAATGTTATTAACGTGTTTGGTGTTGAATCAACTGGTAATCTTCAGCGAATTGAGCAGTTGAAATCTTTCTTCGACGAGGTAACGTTGTTAGGGAACGGATTTGGTGCGCCATTTAAAACCTTCATTCGTTCATTCGATGCTCCGTATGGTTCCGAGATAAGTTATTTTATGTTTATCCACAAGGTCGGAATTTTTAGTTTAATTGTATTTTTTCTTCTTTTTTTTGGACTTTTTTCAATTTTTACGGTCCCGAAATATAGGATGAGTGCCGAGTTAATTCAATTGGCCGGTATTTCACTTTATCTTTTTCCATCTTTTGGTAATCCTATTCTCTTTCACCCAATATTGTTAACATTATTTTGTTTTTATTTTGCGGCATATCGTCGTTCGATGTTTGGAAGATGTGTCTCCGGTGGTCAATAGGGTGAACTATTTTTTTTGTGGGCGTGTTTCATTGGGATTTTGTAAATGAAAGCAATCATATTGGCCGGCGGTTCCGGCACTCGTCTTTATCCTGTAACTCGTGGGGTCAGTAAACAACTAATCCCGGTCTACGATAAGCCGATGATCTATTATCCGTTAAGCACTTTGATGTTGGCTGGTATTCGGGACATTCTTATTATATCTACACCACTAGATTTGCCCCGCTTTGAGCATCTCTTGGGTGATGGAAGCGCTTGGGGCTTGAATTTGCAATACGCCGAGCAGCCAAGCCCGGATGGCCTTGCGCAAGCCTTTTTGATTGGCGAAGAGTTTATTTCGGGTGAAGGCTGTGCTCTTGTGCTGGGTGATAACCTTTTTTACGGCCATAATTTGGCTAAGCAGCTGCGAGTGGCTGCAGCCAAAGAGCAGGGCGCAACGGTGTTTGCTTACCCTGTTACAGACCCTGAGCGTTATGGTGTAGTTGATTTTGACGAAAATTGGAGGGCTCTAAGCATTGAAGAAAAACCAATTAAACCAAGAAGTAAATACGCAGTTACTGGTTTGTATTTTTATGACAAACAGGTAGTTGGCTTTGCTAAGGCCGTTAAGCCTAGCCCAAGAGGCGAGCTAGAAGTTACTGACATTAATCAAGCGTATCTTGAGCAAGGCTTGCTCGAGGTACAAGTGATGGGCCGGGGGCATGCATGGCTTGACACAGGCACTCACGACAGCATGTTAGAGGCCTCACAATTTATTCAAACTCTTGAGAAGCGTCAGGGCCTAAAAGTGGCTTGTCCCGAAGAGATCGCGTGGCGCAACAAATGGATTAACGACGCCCAGATCGTTGAACTGGCTAAGCCGCTGGCAAAAAGTGGGTATGGAAAGTACATACTCGATCTGCTTGATCACAAAGTCACGGACTATTAATTTGCTTCCCTATTCAAGGTGCACAGGTAATGAAAGCAACAGTAACCAAACTGTCCGGGATTTATCTTTTGGAGCCAACTATGTTCAGTGATAGTCGGGGCTACTTTTTTGAAAGCTTCAACAATCGAAAGTTCAAAGAATTAACAGGTTTTCTACCCCATTTCGTGCAAGACAATCAGTCAATGAGTGCGAAAGGGGTAATAAGAGGTTTGCACTTTCAAGTAAGCCCCAAAGCTCAA
>NZ_LUJK01000083.1 GCF_001601825.1 Limnobacter sp. CACIAM 66H1
CCACATTGTGGGCAATGCTGAAGCTGCCGGTACCTCCACCCGTCAGTGGCAAGCCCGTGTCGGCGGCTAAACTTGTGCGCGGCCACACTGCGAGTTTCAGGTTGGGTTGAAGATCGAAAAAGGCCACCGCACCGATCTCGAACTCTGTACCCATGATGCCATTGGTGGGTAACCCAAGCCCGTCCCGATAGAATGCGACGGCACGTTGCAGATCTTCAACGGCCAGGGTGATGAGGCTAATGTGTGGGCGCATGGGTAAGGGGTATTGATCCGGGTGCAAGTGGAGTTTGCCATGAATGAAAGCGTACGATTGAATCCCAGTGCCACATCTCCGGTGCATTTGATGTAATACCTGTTCTTGCGTTAGCGGAAATGAAAATCGGGGCAAACGCCATGTGCAACGCCTAGTTAAATTTCACGCTGGTCTTACAATGAACTCAGACGGTTCAAGGATGCACCGATCCTCCATACTTCCATTCAACGCGAATAGGCGCGGCGTGTCGCGGAACTTGAACAAGCGATACAAGTAGTACCTCGATGCATTGTCTCGAGAGAACCGAAGTTCATTCGGCGTGACGAAGAATGGCGTGTTCTTTCCATACTTCGTGGTTTTTGCCTCGATGTACCGATCTGTACCGTTTTCCTCGAAAGACCTGATGTCAAAACCAGCAGATGGCCCGACTGTGACCGAAATTTGCTCGATGCGGTCAGCAAGTGAATCCTTGCCGGCCTTGATCAGGCGAGCACGCTCAAAATTAAGGACGAACTGCTCCCCTGCTTCTCCGAGAGATTGGTTCCTGGCCTCGCGCTCCAAGTAGTTAACGCCACCGGGGTTGTAGATGGCTCGCGGCTCTGAAATGGTGGGAGTTTTTCTATCTTCCAGCGCAGGTGGCTCTTCCCAGGCCGACAGGAAGTCTTCCACACTTGAAATAGCAGGCGTTACCTCCGAATCCGCAGCAAACAGGTGCTGAAGCTCTGGATTAGCCTTGAGGTAATCAGCGACCACCGCTGGCAACAGTGAGCGCTGATAGTTGAACCGGGGCTTATAGCCGTCGATGTAGGGAATACCCATCTCGCTCAAAACGGCACTGATGTTTTGGTGCTTCAATTCCACTGAGCCATTGGAGCGATTATTTAGCTGCTCCATCAAGGCGCGCCGATGCTCGGTTTTGTTGTATTTACCCCCAGTCAGCTCAAGCCTAAGCATGCAGAAATAGTCTGCAACTGCTACTTCGACCTCGGAATCTGACCAGTGGCTTGTCATGGCATTTGTGAAATATAACGCCGCACTCACCGGTAAATTATGAGCGCAGCGAGTAATTTATCCGCGTGCAGTGCCTTGTTATAACGCGCTTCTAACTGCACATTCTCTCAGATATCTCTTTCAATTTTTCTATATCTAGGCGATCACTCGCCCAGCCCTGAGCAAATGGTATCGTATTTGATTTCGGCAATTGCTCTTCTTTTAGATCCCTAACTCTTACCCTGGAAGGTAGAGCCGAACCTTCACCAACAAAAATTGCTTCTTGCTGAGATAAAATGGGTAATGCTCCGACCATGCCAGAAAGTCCATCTGGCAAGAATCGAGCGACATGTTGCTGGTCTGCAGAATTTGTTAGCCTTAGTACTACCCAAGTACCACACTGTGAAATTACTGTGCTGTCCACATCGGCTGGACGCTGACTTACCAGCATCAAACCAATTCCGTATTTTCGCCCCTCTCTTGCTATACGCCTGATTGCTCCCTGAGCGGCTGCGTACTGAGCCTCCCCGTGATCTGGAACATACCTATGAGCTTCTTCACACACTAATAATATAGGATCCTTCTCTTTCTCTTGTTGAGTTTGAAATACTTTGTACTGAAAAAGTAACCTAGCAATTAGTGCGGTAAGCGGGCCTGCAACTTCATTTGGTAAGCCTGAAATATCAATAATTCTAATATCTTTTCCTGCCTGACTAGGTGCGCCAATGAATTGATTCAAAACTTGATGTAGCTTTATTTCAGAATCGTTATCAACCCAACACCTCATCATAAATGAAAGTCGAGTATCTCTTCTCAGAACTTTTAATTTATCTAACACTGCTGAAACATAGGACATACCTGAATCTGATGGTGGTAGTGACTCTAAAGTCTTTGTGCCTTTTTTAAATCTTCCACCCTGTATATACCTAACATGAGCTTCGAACTCATCAAGACAAAATGGTCTCGGCTTATCACGATCGAATTCCAGAATTTCTGAAGTATCCTTGCCGACGCATAAATCTGGATCGTCAAAATTTTCTAAATGGTTAAGGGCCTCTGTACCGAACTCTCTTGGGCAAGGTTTGACAATTCCAGCGGCAACCATTCTTGCATGAGCGAGAGCTATTTGAACTACATTGTTTTGACTGGTAGCGCTTCTTTCCGTTTTACCGATAACTAGGTTAGTAAACTCATCACTAGACATTAACCAATACGGTAGCTTTATCTCTTCCTGACCATCGTCGCCTGCCGCTATGTCATATGCTCGGTACTGTACAGCTCTCTCTTTAAAGGCTGAACCATACTCACCATGAGGATCAATGACCACTATCTGAGGAGACAGCTCTTTATCATTATTTTTATGCGATAGTACGCTATGAATAATCGCGGCAACAGTACCTGACTTACCAGATCCTGTAGATCCAAGAACCGCACAATGCATACCAAACATTTTATTAATGTTAGCTCGACAGGCTGTAGATTCAGAAGCACTGTAAACCGCAAAGGGAACTAATGGATCTACTTCATCATCTCTTGTACCTTCAGCGGAACGGTAGACAAAAGAAATTTCTTCGTTGGTTAGCAGGAATACGCCTTGTTGGGGCAAAGGGTAGGTTTTAATACCACGCTTAAAGGCCAAAATTGATTTTGTATTATTCCAGCTGCCTTCAGCTAACAGCTGAACTTCCATTACACGCTGATCAGAATCAGAAGTCACAGGCATACCTGCTTCAATTAACTCTTCTGATCGCATTCTGAGCATTGTTACCAAGCCAAAAATTATTTTGCGACCATAGTGAATTTTAACCATGCTACCTATTTGACCGATAGGGTAAACACGACCATTAAAAGTTCTTGTTAATTCTGATATTTTATCTGAAATCTCAACTTTTATATTGGTTCCTGACACCTCAACAACTTGGCCTATTTTCAACTCTTCAGATGGTGTAAACATAACTAAACCTCGCATCCGTTCTTTAATACTGATGTTACACCTTTGAATGTCCACCAATAATCGTCTTTGTCTTTTCGTTTAAATGGGCCTTCTTTTCCAATATATAGGCCGTGTATGGATGCGATAATTACTCTTGAACCAAAACTATGGCTACGCCACTTTTCTAAACATGGTGGAATTTCATCCCTACACTCCAAGAATGCGAGCAATACTGTTTTATTTTCTGCTTTCGATAACGCAAATTCAATTTCGTTGTTGATATGATCATCGCCAAAACTATAGCCGCACACCGCTAACATATTGCTATTGGAAGAATTTAGCGATTTTCTGAATAAGTCAAACTGCGTAGAGAACGGATCTTGCTGAGTGGCAACGTATTTAGTGGCTTGAGGGTAAATTAGAACCCGACGGTCCGCCTTTGGGTATAGATCATTTTCTCTAACTCGCCATACATACCCTTTGTCACAAAGAAACCAATCTATGGAGCCATGCATTTTAATTAAGTTGGCGCGCTGATTGTTCGCTGGAATGGGTTCTCCATACTTCTGTTTTCGATAGGCTATAGCACCACCATCAAACCCATCCCAATAAGGAATTTTATTTAGTGCTAATGCATCTTCTAAAAGAGTGTCATAGTTAGTTGTGAAAATATTGACAGCTTTTCTTCGCTCATGAACACCGGCGGATGCGTGATTAAACAGAGTGTCAACAAATTCTAAATGTGCTTCGATGTCTACAATTGGTTTAGACAAAGAGCCTTCTTCAACTGTATTTCCATCCTTGTCCTCAACATAGCCACACCGGATAACATTTGAGATAGACTCAAGAATTTTATTATGTACATCCTCTAGGGTTGTTAACTCAACTTCCACCCCACGAATTACAGTTTTCTTTTCTTTATTTCTTTCAGCTAATGCAGCATAGTCGCCAAGATGACTAAGAACATGCTCTATATGGCACTGCTCTGGCAGCTCTTCAAACAGTGGAGTGATAATATCGTCATATAACTTCTTATGACTAGCTTCTATATCCTTCTTAACCTTATTCGTTAAAGGGTACATTAACGGTAATTTAGCATCGAAACTTATTCCTGCACCCAATAGCCAACTTTGCTCACTACACTTCAAGTGTTCCTCTACTTGCAAGAACAACTCGTCATCAATCAAATCATCCATTTTCTTTCCTTCTTATAGAGTTGTATCGAAGCTGGCAACTAGAGCGTTATAACGTGGAGGTCACCGGCGCTGCGCGGCTTTATCGCGCAGCGTCCGGTGGACCGCAGGGTTATACGTACTGTCGTAACGCTGGCCCACTAGCGGATGGTGGCAAAACAACCTCTTTGAACTGGACAGAAGTTGAAATGTGTTTGGCCACAAGTTCGACATAGTTTCGCTTAGTTTCCGCAGTGCATTGAAGGCCAAAAATGACTTCACGTATGAGAGCAGGAATAGGGTACAACCCGCTTTTCTGACGAACATATCTCCACTCTTTTTCGTAAGCCCAAGCCTTTGTCTTGGTAAAGATTGCCCGTTGAAGTTGTTCGTCTTCAATCGGGATGTAACTCTGAGCCTTTGTTTCTCCGTTTTCGTCGACGTAGTAGGCAACCCCCGTCAGATGCCCGCCTTCAAATGAAAAGGTATTCGCTTCGTCAGAGTAGTGCACGGGGCGGCAAAAATCGGGGTTGGCAAGCTCGCTACCTTCCTCTGGCGCGAACCCTATGGCAATTCCCTTGTGCATCTCGCCGTAGTGAGCCCACATTGGGATGTTGCATGGGTCTTCGGACAAGCTGAATATGCCGAGCTCGCTTAACTGAAACTCTATCGAATCGCCGTACGTATCGGTACGACTGAAGCCTGCTGCTCCAACAGAACGTAAAAAGTCATTTGCTATCCTGTGCTTTCGGCTTAAATCCGGGGCCTTCTTAATACGACTCAGCAGTCTATTAATTTCGCGACCATGAAGAGTAAAGAACGGTTCTTTGCGTTCGTGAGCTTGGTGGGCCTGCCAAATAAAACCGGACAACTGATGCTGCTTTGCTTCAAGTGATTTGCGCTGAAGAATTATGGGGTCGAATGCGGGAATGCGGCACTCAAGCGGATCGTTCAATGTCGCCGGTTTCGCCAACCAAACCTGGCTAGTGCGAAAAATTTGCTCGGTGCGGTCCCCAAGTGGCCTGTACTTGTAAAGCGTCGGTGGCATGCGTTGGTGATCAGTACGTATAACGATTAAGCTAAGGGGCGAGCTTTAGCCCGTCCCAGTGAGCGAAGCGAACGATTTGAGCGCATTGTTATGTGCCTATTGCACGAATTGGTTTTGTTTGATTTTTGTTTATTTTTTCTTCTATTTTCTTACGTTCTGTTTCAAGCCGCTGATTCTCAAGTCGCTTTTTCCATTTAAAGTAAAGCGCCCATATTTGCTTGTTATCTTCTTGGGTTGAATTGGTGAATGTTGTGAGCTTGGCAACCATTTCGGCGTGTTTTACATATACTTTCCCTACGGTATGGAATGCTGTATCTTCATCGGCAATCCCTGAGATTATATATACGGAAAATCCTTCTATTCCGTTTATGAATGCACTGACGATGTCTGAAATTTCTTCGAGTTTTTCAATGTGTTCTTTGTTTACGTCTGAAATATTTACTCTAATCCCATTTTCTTTTTCCTCGATCTTGGCGTCGGCAAAGAAGGTTATTGAATTCTCTTTTGCGAACTTTGTTAGCTTGTGATATAGCTGAGTTATATTTTTACTGTATTCATTGCATTGGTGTGCGGAGCTCTCAAATGATGCTCGTTTAGATTGAGTTTTAAAAATATCCTTGGATGTCTCTAGTTGTTGCTTGGCAAGCGTTAGTTGCCTGAGTCCAAAGCAAGCCAATATAAATATGCCTGTTCCACTAAGCAGATAAAGAATTTCTGCCCAAGGTTTTATGTAATAAATAACACTCAGGTCAGCGTTTTGCATGGTTTCCTCTTGGTAAATAACGTTTGACATGAGTGGCGGCGCAAAGGACGCGAAGCGGCCTTTGTGACGTCCCCTCGATGGAAGGGTTAGGTGGCTGCTTCATAAAGGTTGTAGGCGACTTGGTCTTTGCTCAAGGGCGCCTTGCCTCGAATCTTCCCATCGGCGGCAAAGCCAAGGCGGGAATGAAGGACTCGGGCCATTCGCACCTGCCCACCGGGACTAACCCATTCCACTTCGATACCGATGTAGTGTGAGTAAAGCTCTGGCCACGGATCGCCCTTTACTCCGCCTTGAGCGAAGTTTGCGCCAAACGATTCAAGGAATGAAGCGCGGAATTCCACCGTCTTCCCTCCGGCGATGAAATCCGCCTGTCCCTCCGTTCCGCCCTGAATAGAGACGGCCGGGTAGTAGCATGAGCCTCGTGAGCCCGTTTCAAAGTACACAAGCAATTGGGTTACGAGGAGGTCCCTCTTCCCCCCATTGCATAACGCGAAGACCGGGCCGTCGAAGTTGCCTATACGCGCGAGCGGTACCAAGTGCAGGGCCAGAGCCTCACGAACGTTTGTCCACCAAAAGGTGAAGATGCTCACGCCGAGGGCAGTGAGAGAAACAGCGAGCGACCACCACGGTGCTTCCATCAGCCACC
>NZ_LUJK01000084.1 GCF_001601825.1 Limnobacter sp. CACIAM 66H1
ACACCATTAAACGCTACAAAAGCGAAAAACATTTCGGTGAAAATGGCGTAGTGAACAGCGTGATTGTGTTGAAACCCGAATCGACGAACGACAAGCATGAAGCGATTGTGCTGAGCGCTGAGGATGCGGAAGAAATGGTGGTGGTGGCGGAGTTTCTGACGGTGGTTTGAAGGGTTTGCTGTTGTTATTCTTCATCACCTTCACTCACCCCCGTCAATTCAAACCAAACCATCCCCCTCAACCGCTTGGAATAACCCTTCATTTCTACCCCTTAAAACCTTTCACGCATACTGCGGCTTGCCTCGTTTTTATCTTGCTTCGTCATGAACACCCAAGCCCGCACATTTCACGAAGACCACCTGAAGCGCAAAGCGCAATCGCTGCAACTGGCCTACACACGTGCGCTAAATAACCACGATGGTTCAGCACCGCTATACCTGTATCAGGAAATGGATTTTCTGGGCCACTTTGAACCCGACAACCATGTAAGCCTGGCGATGGTGCCAGAGGTAATGCAGCAAGACCCTGTGGCTGGGGTCATGCTGATGCGCGACAAAGATTCATGCAAAGTTGGCTGTCGGGTAGTGTCTAACCAGGTAGGTTATCCAATGGAACGGTTCAAAAATGGACACAACTTTCGAGCAGATTTAGTGATTGAAGTGTGATAATCAGCCCCGATCTGTGCTCGGAAATTCTCATGTGCAGACAAAGTCAAGTTTTGCTGGCTCGAGCGCGTTTACGCCCACTTGACCAATAGTCAGTTGGTTGCGGTGATTAATGAAGTCTCAAACTTCATCAATCAAGCTCAACAAGCCGCCCAAGCAAAGTATTGGGTTCTCTGATGGCCAAGAAGCCGGCTTTTTTTAACAACTTGTTACTTCAAAACGCAGAAAATCAGTCAGTCGCTTAGACTCGTTGACTTCGTCGTGAGCAACTAGGAGATACCTCCATGGTATGCCGCCAAATTTAACCGCGTGATCCGAAGCGTGTTTACACCAGCGTACCGCTGCTGCTGTCTTGGCTTGTACCTCGTGGGTGTCGATATCTGTGAGATTTTATTCGTTGGGGACCACGACACAACAGATAGATGGCTAGAAAAGAATAAAGGGCGCTTTTTAGTTGCTGAAACAGCCATTGATAAAACAATCCTATCCCCAATCTTCAAAACAAATTCTGTAACAAAGCAACCAACTCATAGAAATTATCACGTTAACAAGAATCTTCTAGAGTTGCTTCCAAAAAGTTGTCTGCAGATCATTTCGGCTTCAGTAGACCCAATCCGTCCACCATCTCCGGTAGCTGGGGCCTGAATGTTGTCTTGCAGGCCCGGCAGGTGTATCGGCGGCGGACCACCCAGAGAGTGACCCGCTTGCCGTGGATGGGCAGATCACGATAGGGAACGTCACGCTTGCCGAACCGTACGAACTCACCCTGCACGCCGCATTCCTCGCAGGCGATGGGATCGGGCACGTCCACCTGGAAGTGCATTTCGTCGTCGGTTGATTTGCAGCCCAGTACTTGGTATTGCGGCAGGTGAAGGATGTTGTCGGGAAGTTCGGTCATGGTGTTGTATAGGCGTAGGTGTCAGTCAGATCCATCCGGCTCGGCATTGGTGTTTGCTTTTTTACCCAACAAGCTGCTGGAAACGAAAAGTAAGGCACCGAGGACAATTGCAATATCAGCCAGGTTGAAGGCCGGCCAATGCCAGTCTCGCCAATAGAAATCAAAGGAATCCACAACATAGCCGCGAAAGACCCGGTCAATCAGGTTGCCCATGGCGCCACCGAGGATAAGACTGTAAGCGATGGCTTCTCCTTTATGACGATTTTCAAGGATCAGCTTGATCAGAAAAATCGAGACCACTACCGCGATTCCGATAAAAAAGTAGCGCTGCCAGCCTCCACCATTCGCAAAAAGACTGAATGCGGCACCGGTGTTCCATAGGTGCACCCAGTTAAAGAACGGGGTCACCGAAACATACTCGCCATAGGCCATTGATTGCTGCACCAGCCACTTTACAGCCTGATCAGACGCTGCCAGCAGGCCCGATATGGACAATAGGGCATACGGCGAGAGCTTTTTGCCAATAATGAGCATTATTTAACCCTTCAACGCCAAAATGCGTCTGGCACCGTTAAGTACAATGCCCCCCGCGATGGTGCCGATAATCAGATCCGGATAATTGGAACCGGTCCACGCGACCAGGGCGCCGGCGGTGATGACCCCCAGGTTGATCACCACGTCGTTGGCCGAGAATATCCAGCTTGCCTTCATGTGCGCCCCGCCTTCCCGATGTTTGGATATGAGCAGCAGACAACTGGTATTGGCAATCAATGCGACGAATGCGATAGCCATCATCACCAGCGATTCAGGCTCACTACCGAATACAAAGCGTCTCACCACCTCTACGAGCACGCCCACAGCCAAGATCAGTTGCAGTACACCAGCAAGATGCGCGGCACGTACCTGCATTTTCACGCTATGTCCAACCGCATAAAGGGCAAGCCCGTACACCGCCGCATCGGCAAAATTGTCCAGGGATTCTCCAATCAGGCCGGTGGACTGGGCGATCAGACCGGCAGTCATTTCCACCACGAACAGAAGTGCATTGATGCCGAGCAACCAGCGCAGGGTCCCGGATTCTTGCTTAGCAGAAGCTGCCGAAAACTCGGCGGCCTTGATGGTCTCCGGATTTGCAGCGACGGTTTCCTGAAGCGAGGCGCCTAGCCCCAAGGTCTTCAGTTTCGAGGTGACGGGCTCGACCTCGCCGTCATGCACGACCTTCAGCCGGCGGTTCGACAAGTCGAAGGACAGCGCCCGAATCTCCTCAAAGCCGTTCAGGGCTAGGCGAATCATTCGTTCTTCTGATGGACAGTCCATCTTCGGCACGGCATAAACACTGACCCATCTCCCTGGCGCCTCGGAGGAGGCCTGTATATCGGTATCCGCTGCGGACGTTGCATCACCGCCACAGGCGCCACCACAGGATTTGCTCATGATACGACTCCACTTGAACAATGTTGTGGTGCCATTTAAAACTATAAAGCTACTATAAGGTCAATAGAGTAAAGAATCCGTTGGGGAGGAGGCTGATGCGCATTGGTCAGTTGGCGCACTTGGTAGGGGTCGAAACACAGACGATCCGCTTCTATGAACAGCAGGGCTTGTTGCCGCCGCCTGATCGGCAGGACAACGGTTACCGTGTCTATACCGAGAAGCATGGTGAGGGGCTGGCCTTCATCCGTCGCTGCAGAATCCTGGGCCTGTCACTGGCTGAGATTCACGAACTACAGAGCTATCAGGACGACCCTCATCAGCCTTGTACCGCCGTCAACGCCTTGCTCGATGATCACATCTCTCATGTGCGGTCGCAGATAACCGCTCTGCAAGCGCTTGAGAAACAACTCGTTTCACTGAGAGCGAGTTGCAACGATGACCGGGAAGTTGAGGCGTGTGGGGTTCTTGCTGGAATTAGCGAAGGAAACATGCACCAGCAGTAGGTGAAGCATCAACCAGATAATCCGATGAGATGCCGGTCTGTCTCACTCTCATGCAAAGGTAAGATCAACCATTTAATCCGCTTACCCGTTATATCAATCCAGAACTTGAACCTTTCCCCGTATTTCGATGACATTAGGTCACACCTTTTTTGCTAGTCCAAGGGTTAAATTTCACGATTATTCTCCCGTCCCGATTCAGACGTGAGGTGATAAGAAGCGGCAACAAAACCTAAGTGCCATAAAAATGGTTGAACAGCATCTTTTCCACAATATTATTTGCCTATACTGATGTCGACCGTCGTTTCGAGTCAATAGAAAAGCCAATCACCGTAACTTGATTTTCGCTGCTTGCAAACACATCACCACCATGTAGTTTCGCAATGGCTGCCACAATAGCCAGGCCTAGCCCGTGATTGCTCCCAGTGTCACTTCGCCCCTCTTCAGCACGGAAAAAGGGTTCGAACAAACGGTTCAATTTGACTGGGTCAATTGTCGGGCCTTCATTCGAAACCTTGATCCACACCCTCTCTGCTTCTCGGGTAATTTGCACGGTAATTTCTGTGTTGGCCTGCGCATACCGAATTGCATTGGACAGCAAATTGCTCACTGCTCGTTTAATCAATTCGGTTTCAGCCTCCACCGTGGCATCGCTTTTAACTGTGATGCGAAGATCTCTGTCTTCGGCCAACTGTTCAAGGTATTCCGCGACTGATACCACCAGCTGACGAAGACTTGGCACAGGTTGAAGTTGCAGTTCTCTGCCCTGGTTTGCATTGGCCAGGAACAGCATGCTGCGAATAATTCGTGCCATGCGGTCGAGTTCGTCGAGGTGATCACCGACAATTTTTTGAAGGTCCTCACCTTCGATCAGTTTGCGGCGTTGAAGCAGCTCATGGCTAATGGTCAAGCTCGACAGTGGTGTATTCAATTCATGTGCAACATTGCTGTTGAACAGTTTCAATTGCTCCCGGTTCTCGCGCAGTTGCCCCAGTAAGCGGTTGAATCCGTCGATGAAGGGTCGCAATTCAAGCGGGGCCTTCTGGTCGTCCAGCACAACATCAAGCGAGCGTGGCCCCAAATTGTGAATGCGTTCTGTCAGTCGATTGATGGGGCGCAAAACCAGGCGAATCAGTCGCATGCTGATCAACACCGACACCAGGATCCACAACACGATGGACGATGCAAATATTCCTGAAATGAAGTTCAGAAAACGTTCGTCATCTACGGTGCTTACTGCCAGTTCAACCCGTTTGGCTTGCAGTTGGGGAAGTTCTGTTTCAAACACTTGAGAGAATTCCCGAATAGATCCCTCTCCGTTGAAGAACACCTCTGGCCCGAACATGCGATTGCCCTGGCTGTCAACAACTCGGGCTTGGGTTCGACCTTGCCCACCCAACACTTCTTCCAGGCCATGTTTCACGTCTTCGGGTGAATATTCGGAAGTAGGTTTTAGTAAAAGGTGTTCAACTGCATGAAGCGCACGGCTTGCAGTTTCCTCCTGTTGCCTGGCCTGCCAATAGTGGATGCAGCAATACACGAGTACAGCGAGTAACACCACTCCCAGTACACTGACGGAGCTGGTCAAACCGATGGTGGCTCTGGAAATTGATTTCACGCTCACTCCTTGCCCTGGGTCCTGATTTCGAGAACGTACCCCATGCCGCGAACGGTATGAAGCAAAGGGATTTCGTACGGATCGTCCAGCTTAATCCTCAACCTGCGAATCGCCACATCAATCACATTGGTCTCGCTGTCAAAATGCATATCCCAAATCAGCTCAGCGATTTCTGTGCGGCTGATGACTTCGCCCTTTCTTCGCAGTAGTAGCCAAAGTAGAGAAAATTCTTTCGCAGTTAACCGTAAATCCTTGCCTCCGCGCTTGGCGGTGCGGCGTACTGCGTCCAATTCCAGATCCAGCAATGTCAACAAGGTTGTCTGGCTCTCGGTAGCTACGGTCGATGTTCTACGCCCCAAGGCGTGAAGCCTGGCCACCAGCTCGGCAAACGCAAAGGGTTTTACCAAGTAATCATCTGCGCCGGCTTTCAGACCGCTTACCCTGTCCTCAACCATGGCGCGCGCTGTAAGCATCAGTACCGGAATACTTTTTGATTGGCGCAGGGCGCTCAACACGGCCAAACCATCAATGTCAGGCAACATGCCATCAAGAACAATCACTTCGTATAGCCCCTGCGTGGCCAAATGCAAACCATCAATCCCATTGCGCGCCAAATCGACCACAAAACCTTCTTCGGTCAATCCTTTCTTTAGGTAATCGGCCAGCCGCAGGTCGTCTTCGATCAAAAGCAGTTTCATCGACTTTTCTTGGTTGTTATGCAGGTGCCCAGTATAACCACCCCGAATTTGGTGAAGATTACATATTTGTAATGTACCGGGAAGGTAGCTGACAGGTGCCCCTGACTAGACTGAAGGCGTGGGTCTAGAAAAACAACCCTCCAATTCGAGTCAATCAGGAGATCATCATGAAAAATATTAAAATCGCCGCTGTTT
>NZ_LUJK01000085.1 GCF_001601825.1 Limnobacter sp. CACIAM 66H1
CGCGGTACAAGGCTGTGGTCAACAGTACATCACCGTGATGCCTTAATTTAATCACCAAAATTTTCTGCAAAGTATTTCAACCCGGTATTGATTAGAGTGAATTCACGCCCATCCGTGCGCGGTGGCGCATTAAACTGCCAGTAAACCCGCACACGCGTTGAGCAAACACAGAGCGAATATAGACCGTGATTTCAACCAATTTTGTTTTCCAATTCAAATGACCAGCATTTTCTTCTCTGAAAGTTCCAAAAATATCGGTGGTCAAGAACTGCAATTGCTCGAGCAGGCGGTGGGTCTGAAAGCCAAAGGTTACACCCCCTATATATTGTGCCGGCCAGGCAGTCGAATTTCTCAGGAAGCCTGCAAGCTGGGCCTGAATGTCGAGTTTGTAGCATTCAGAAATGCCATACACCCACCCAGTGTTTTAAGGTTGGCCAATTTGGTTCGGCAACACAAGCCGGTGGCGGTGGTGTGCCACAGCAGCCACGATGCCAATTTGTGTTCAATAACCGTGCATGCCCTGGCAAAACTTGGCTTGCTCAAGCCCCGGCCTACCTTGATTCGCATGCGCACCTACCAACCAGGCCCGGCCAAAGCATTCACTTACAACCAGATGTTTGACCAAACCTTCACGCCCAGCCAGGCTTTGAAAGACCAATTGCTGCAAAACAGTGGGGTACTGCCCGAGAAAATCGGTGTGCTGTACCCTGGCGTTGATTTTGAAAGCATCGCCGCCGCTGCGGCGCTGGGCTTGCCCGCTGAACTTGATGCCCGCCTGAGTGATTTGCAGCAGCGCCCGGTGATTGCCCATGCGGCCATGTTCAGGGTAGAAAAGGGGCACAGTTTCATGTTGCAGGTGGTGAAAGCCCTGCTCCCACAGTTTCCAAATTTGTTGTACGTGGCAGCCGGCGAGGGTGAAACCCGACAGGCCATCGAAACCGAAGCGCGGCGTTTGGGCCTGAGCAGGCATGTGGTGCTGCCGGGCATGTTGAACCCCGTTGCACCGCTCATCAAGCGTGCGGATGTGTTGGTCATGCCTTCCAGTTACGAGCCTTTGGGCATGAGCCAAATTGAAGCGCTGGGCCTGGGCGTGCCCGTGGTGGTCAGCAATGTGGGTGGCCTGCCCGAAACAGTACAAAGTGGAGTAACAGGTTATGTGTGCCCAGCGCCCCATGCGCCCGGTGCGCTCGATGCCTGGGTTCAAGCATTGGGTGCTGTGCTGACTGAACCCCACAAAGCCCGAGACATGGCAGCACTGGGCCGGCAAACCGTGCTGGCCCAGTTTGGCAAACAAAGCAATATTGATGGCTTGGTGGGCACTATTCAGACACCTCGGTTGGGTCGCTCTTGATGTCTGGATGTTTGCCAGCGAGTCAGCGAATTGGCGTTTGGTTTGGCCAAGGGCTGCACAGTGCCCTGGCAGCACGCGCGGCATGGGGGCAATTGCAGGCTGAATATCCCGGTGCGGATTGGGTTTTGTTTGGCCCCCTTGGCCGCCTGTTTTTGTTCGAAATGGATGAGCGCGTACCCGCTTACATCCCATTGCGTGCCCTTGAACCTCGCCGCCCTGCGCAAAGCCGCCTTTCTTATTACCTGGAAAAACGCGCCCAGTTTAAAAAGCTGCGCGGCTTGAAGCTTGAGCTATGTATCGGGGTGTCGGCCTTGGACGCTTCGCCTGAACTGAATCAGCTCGCCGCAGCGCAGTTTCAGCATGTGCAGAAAATGTTGGGTGTTGGAGGAAAGTTCATACAGCAAGAGTTATCAGTTTTTTTTCAGGCTGAACGGCCCTTGTTACAGGCCGGGCCCCAAGCCCTGGCTTATGCAACCCAGCTGTATCGCAAAACACCGCCGAGCCTGACCAAGGCGGTGGTTTTGCTGTACGCCGAAGAAAATGCACCCGGTTTGGACATGCAATGGCAAGCCTTGCACGACAACTTGGCGCAGCTGGGCAGTAACGTTCATTTAACGGTGGCTGCAGTGGTAGGTGACAATCGCTTGTTGGCCCGCCAGTTAAGTACTCACCATCCAGATTGGTTGCAGCTGGGTTTGCCCCAGGCCATGGGCCTGATTGCTTACGCGGATCGGGTGATCTGCGCTTCAGAGGCCATCACCCTAATTTGCGCCGAAATGGGCCGTTCAGACCGCCTCTTGTTGGTTAAAAGTCACAGTTAAGGCGCGGCTTTAGAAGTCACCTGCTTTGGTGTCGGCTTTACCTGACTCTGAAATTCTAAGTTTTTCATTCACAAGGCTTTTTGCGGCTCTTGGGGCGATTTTGGCGAATTGTTGATGTCATAAAACTATGGGTTTGATCAATTTCTCCTGTTGCACGTCAGCGACAAAAACACCGATTTCCCCATTCTCACACCACGATTTGGTTGGTCGGCCCAAGGGTCCCCGTGTACATTGTCTCTCGTGCCGCTAGAAATGGCGGCAAAGATTCAACCAACACTAATAAGGGTGAAATATGAACAAGAAGCTAGTAGCTGCTGCTCTGGGCCTGGCATTTGCCGCTCCAGTATTTGCTGATTCATCAAATGTAACTTTGTACGGTCGTATCCACCAAACTCTGGATCACCAGTCTGGCGAAACACGCACAGGCGGCGTAACCAACCAAGCCGGCGGTAGCTTCGTAGTAGAAGACGCTTCCTCACGTTTGGGCGTTCGCGGTGTTGAGGACCTGGGCGGTGGCTTGAGCGCCATTTTCGCATATGAATTCGGTGTAACCACCGACGATCTGTCAGACAACACAGTTGACGCTAACGGTGTTGCGAATGGTCCAATGACTACTCGTCACGCATACCTTGGCCTGAAAGGTGCATACGGTCTGTTCGTGGTTGGTTCACAAGACGGTGGTAACGATTCACAAGCCCCTCTGTACAACCAAGCTTCTCTGATCGGTTCTGTATCTAACAACGGTGGTCCTTTGACAACTGTTGGTGGCGGTACTGCAATTACTTCCAACACTTGGGCCATTCAGCGTCAACAGCGTGTTGGTAACTCCTTCGGTTACGCTGGCAACTTCGGCGGCGTGCAAATCAACGCTCGTCACTCCATGCAAGGTGACAACGACCAGTCTAACAATGCAGGGGCTCTTGTTAAAGAAAACGACTTCCGCGCAACTGAAATCGCTGCAACTTACAAAGTTGGCAATTTGACAGTTGGCGGTGGTTTCGCTAACTTTGATCAACAAGAATTGAACAACCCACTGGGCGTAACTGATATCGAGCGCACAATTCAGGGTGTTGCAACCTACAACTTTGGTTCATTCACCGTTGCTGGTTTGGTAGCTCAAAACTCTTACGAAGCTCAAAACGCAGCTAATGGCGAAGACAGCGGTATCGAGTACGCATTGTCTGCCACTATGCCTTTGACTGCCAACTCTGGCCTGTTCGGTATGTACGCTAACTCCGAGCGTTACGACTTGGTTAACGAAGCTCGTGAAAACACTCAAGCTCAAATCGCTTACTACTACGATTTCAGCAAGCGTACACGTACCTACGTTGGTTTCAACCGCGTAGAGAGCGAAGTTGAAGCATCAACAACTGCAGGCAACGTTGGTAACAAGACAGAGCGTGACAACTTCACAATCGGTCTGCGTCACAACTTCTAATTCAACGCCAAGCTTAAGCTTGGTTTGAATGCAAAGTTTGAAAAAGCCACCTTCGGGTGGCTTTTTCTATTTCAGCCAGTGCAACACGCATACTCATTCGCACATGGCACCGAAATAACCACTCGAAAAAAAGCACCTGGTTTATTCAGGTGCTTTTTTATACTACTCAACTTGGCTAGATTCGATCGAATCAATTATTGCAAATTCATGTCCAATTGCACGCCGCACAAGGTGCTGCTGTAGCGTGTAGCGCTGCCGCTGTTGCTCATGCAACCCAGCGAGGTGGTTTGAAGTTGGTTCTCGGATACCTTCAAGCCAAAAAACAAATCCGGGTACTTGTTGCCTTCTTCACGGCTTAGCTTGAATACCCAGTCACCCGTGCCCCACTGGGCACCCATGGGAGCTTTGTTGCGGTCCTGGTTCAGTCTGAACCCATAGCCAAGCCCACCATTTTCCGAACTGGTCCAGCGGCCCCATTTGCTCAACGGGTTTTGCCCATCGATATTCAGGGTGACGCCGCCAGCTTGGGCACTGGCCAAAGTGGGTGCCAGCAAAGGTGTTAGCACTAAGCAGGCGCAAATCAATGTTTTTTTCATGTTCTTATTCCCTTCAACAGCAGCAATTCAAGCAATTTGCGCTGTTTCGCATGCAAGGCTTTAATTATGCGCGTAATTTTGGTGTGGATAAAGCGGGAGAAGGCCTGCCTTCACCCCGCCAAACCATTGATTTGACTCAGATATTTGAACCTGATGTTTGAAAATTCTTGATTAAAAACAATGGGTTTCGGTGCTTAATTCTCAAGTCGCTTTAAGCCCAGTTTTTCAAACAACTGGGTGTCGCGTTCCAATTCCGGGTTGTCTGTTACCAACAGTTTTTCTCCGTAGAAAATAGAATTGGCACCCGCCAGGAAACAAAGCGCTTGGGTGCTCTCATTCATGCTTTCCCGGCCAGCCGACAAACGCACAAAACTGGTGGGCATGGTAATTCGTGCCACGGCGATGGTGCGTACAAAATCGAGTGGATCGATTTCTTCGTTGTTTGCCAGTGGTGTGCCTTCAACTTTCACCAAATTGTTAATGGGCACGCTTTCAGGCGGTTCGGCCATGTTGGCGAGTTGGGCAATTAGGCCAGCCCGCTGTGTAACCGTTTCACCCAAACCCACGATACCGCCGCAACATACCTTGATGCCTGCGTCACGAACTCGCTCTAGAGTGTCCAGTCGGTCCTGGTAGGTGCGGGTGCTGATGATGTCGCCGTAAAAATCGGGCGAGGTGTCCAGGTTGTGGTTGTAATAATCCAGACCCGCTTCTTGTAGCTGTTTGGCCTGGTGTTCTTTCAGCATGCCCAGGGTGACGCAGGTTTCCAGGCCCATGGCTTTCACAGCGGTGACCATTTCGCCTACAGCTTCAACCTGGTGGTCTTTGGGGCTGCGCCACGCGGCACCCATGCAAAAGCGGGTTGCGCCTTTGTCCTTCGCGGCTTGGGCGGCTTTTAATACTTCATCAATGGGCATCAGCTTTTCAGCCTCCACGCCGGTGTTGTATTTGGCCGATTGGGGGCAGTAGCCACAGTCTTCAGGGCAGCCGCCGGTTTTAATCGACAGCAGGGTGGACAACTGCACGGTGTTCGCATCGAAATGCTCGCGGTGCACCTGCTGCGCTTTGAAAATAAGGTCGTTGAACGGGAGTGCGAACAGGGCTTCAATGGCCTCGACGCTCCAGCGTTGCTGATCAACGGCGGGTGGGGCTGTTTTTTTGTTTTCAACCCAGGTAATTTGGCTTTCCATGTGCATCCTTCAGAACAATTCGCTTCCAGGGCCGGGTGCAATCAGTCTGCCCCAGCGTTGTAATACGTGCATCAGTGTTTGGTAGGCATTTTCAAGCGTTTCCGGGGCTGTGCAATACGGCGGTACCCAATACACGGTGTTACCCAAGGGTCGTACCACAATGCCCAATTCGAGAAACGTTTGGCGTATCCATTGACTCGCGCTTGAACCGTACTGACTGTGACTGGATTTTAGCTCAAAGGCCGCCACGGTGCCGCACACGCGCGGATTTTCAATCAGGGGGTGGCAGGCCAAGGCAGGCAGCCACCGCTGGTGGGTGGCTTCAATGCGGCGAATGTTCGTCCACGTATGTTCTGCGTCGAACAAGGCGAGGCTGGCCAAGGCTGCAGCGCAACCCAATGGGTTTGCGGTGTAGGAGTGGCCGTGCAGCAGGG
>NZ_LUJK01000086.1 GCF_001601825.1 Limnobacter sp. CACIAM 66H1
ACATTTGACTCTGCAAGCATGGTGGCGTGTGCCAGTGAGCCTTGAATGTCGAACTCGGCCAGCCGTTTGTCAAAAAACACGGACGCGGTGTAGCGTTTGACCAGCTCGGACATGGGTTCATTGAATCGGGCTGACCAAGCTTCCTGTTTTTTGGACCATTGGTTCGACATGGGTAATCCTTTATGCACTTTGGAACAGGGCCTAATTATAAGGGGTTGCCGTGCTAGACTTTCGTCATGAACGCCTTCTCACGGTCTTGCCGTGGGGAATTGATTGAAATTTATCCATCGAATCGCGACCAGCCGCGTCGTCACACTGAATGAAAATAAGAATTGCATCAAGGGAAAGTCGCTTGGCCATGTGGCAGGCTGAACATGTTCGAGACCTGTTGTTGGCCCTGCCTGGGGTTTCTGGCGTCGAAATTGTGGGCATGACCACCAAAGGTGACCAGATTCTGGACCGCTCACTTGCAAAAATTGGCGGGAAAGGACTCTTTATCAAAGAGTTGGAGTACGCGTTGCTCGAAGGCAGGGCCGATTTGGCCGTTCATTCTGGCAAGGATATTCCGATGGACGTGGATCCTGAGTTTCAACTACTCGGTTTTATGACCCGCGAGGACCCACACGATGCATTTGTTTCCAATGACTATGCCAGCCTCGCTGACTTGCCTGCGGGTGCTGTGGTCGGTAGCTCCAGCCTGCGCAGGCAAGCCCAGGTTTTGGCACGTTATCCGCATTTGAAAGTCGAGCCGTTGCGCGGCAATCTGGATACCCGACTGGGCAAACTGGATTCGGGCCAATTTCAAGCCATTGTGTTGGCTGCTGCGGGGTTGAAGCGCTTGGGCTTGCACAAGCGCATTAGGAACGTCATTGACTCAAACGACATGCTGCCCGCGGTGGGTCAGGGCGCCTTGGGTCTGGAAATTCGCGCTGGTGATTCACAATTGGCCGAGTTGGTAAAGCCGCTAATCGACCCGGTGTGTACCGCCTTGGTAAGTGCGGAGCGTTCAGTGTCCAAAGCGCTCGGTGGCAGTTGCCAAGTGCCCATTGCTGGCTATGCAACATTGAACGATGCGCATACTTTCACGTTGCGAGGCCTGGTGGCCAGCCCAGATGGCAAAGCTGTGATCGAGAAAAGTGCACAGGCTGGCTTGCATGACTGGCAAACGGCTGCAAACTTAGTAATTGAAGGTTTATTAGAAGAGGGCGCACAGGCTCTAATTGAATCGGCTGTTCAACAATTTAAAGGATAACTCGCCGACATGACTCACACTTTGGTCGTTTGCAAACCCAAGTTGCCCGATCAGTATCTGACTCAGCGCGTTGATTTAAAGCGTCAGCTAGATCAAATGAATTTGGGCCATGTGATGTATTTCCCGGTCTTTGAATTGGTGCCTGATTTGGCGTCCCTCGCGACTATTCGGGCATGGCTGGACGCAGACACGGACAAACCCAATCATTTGGTTGTGTTTGTGAGTCCTTCAGTTCTGGAAATTGCGGTGACCCAGCTCGGGCAATGGCCAGACTCAGTGTATTGCGGGGTGATGGGGCGCCAAAGTGCAAAGCTGGCCATGGATCTGGGTGTCCCCAAGAACAAAATTATCGCACCTACTCTCGAAAACAATCATGAAACCGAGGATTCCGAGGGGTTGGCGCGCTTGCTCGCCTCGCATTTTGAAGCGGGTAGCTGCCGCGTCATGGTGTGCAAAGGTCCCAGGGGACGTGTTGAATTTCCCAAGAAGCTTGAGGCAATGCAACATGATGTAACAGTGCTGGAATGCTATGACCGCAAGGTGATTGAACAAAGCGACGATCAGTGCGAGGCTCTTTTCGCCCGAATGTCCGATGTAGTACTCTGGATCACCAGCAGCGAGACCATAGAGGTACTTGATTCGCAGCTGGCTCGAAAGTCTGAATCAGAATTGAAGATTTTGAGACAAATCGCCACCGTATTGACTACACATCCTCGCATTGCGGCCAAATGCAGGGAATTGGGATATGCCCATGTTGTCGAGATAGCAACAGGGATACAATCGGTGAATTCATGGCTGAAATCCAACAAGAAAAGCATGGAAAACAACAATCAAACCAGCACTGCCACGCCTGCCGCCAATGAACAACCGGCGGTCACAGCCCAGTCAAAACCAGGTTCTGCGAGTGCTATCCAGCCCAATGGACAATGGTTGGGTAAAGCAGCGTTTTTCATTTCGGTGCTTAGTTTTGTACTGATACTTTTGATTGCCTTTGCCGGTAAGAACCAAATTGAGAAAACGCGCATGGCGTTTGGTGAACGGATTCAAAAAGAATCCACCACACTGGATTTGGTGAAGGAGGAAATCAGCAAATCAAGTGATTTGACCAAGGACCTGAAAACCCGATTTGACCTTTTGGAGCTTGCGCAAAAAGAGGAGGCCAGCCAACGTGCAAGTCTGGAAGAGGTCTACAACAGCTTGTTGGCCAGCAGAACTGAGGTATCGCTGAGCGAGGTCGAACAGTTGATATCGATCGCCAAGCGCCAGTTGTACTTGCTGGGTAATGTGAAGGGAGCATCCATCGCCTTGTCCCAAGCCATAGATCTGTTGGAGGGTACCGAGAAACCTTCATTGTTAAATCTTCGTACGGCCTTGGAAAAAGATTTGACGGAGATCAAGGCTTTACCCAGTGATGATCTGTTGCGACTAGCCATTTCTCTTGATTCAGTGGTGAATTCAGTGGAAAGCCTACCCATGCTGTCTAGTGTGCAAGCCACCACTGATCAAACCTTGGCTCAGTTAACCGAGGAAGAGGTGCCCGAGACAGCGACTGAATCACAAGCACTTGATTCCGCGAACGATGGAACTCAACCGGCATTTGAGACTGCCTGGAATTCCATTAAAAAAGTGGCTCAAACCGTCTGGTACGACATCAAGTCACTGATTGAAGTCACTAAAGTGGACAGTCCCGAGGTCTTGATGCTCTCGAGCCGACAGGAAACTGATTTGCGCAACACGCTGCGTTTGTCCCTGCTAAATGCGCGGATCTCGTTGTTGTCACGTCAGGCTGCTTTGCTGAAATCTGATTTGGACCGATCCAGCGATTTGTTGAATACCTACTTCGACAGCAAATCCATCCAGGTGCAACGCGCGCAAACTGTGCTTGCTGAAATTGGCGAGGTTCAACTCGATTTGGTGTTGCCAGAGTTGCAGGCCACCTCAGCCGCCCTGAGGCTTGCTGTGGCCGGGCAGCAAGGGGAACGCCAATGAAGCAACTGCTCGGTTTGTTGCTGGTCGTCGTGGTGGCTGTGGCAGTCACCTTGATGGCACAGGGCAATGCGTCGAAGGTACTGATCTTTTTTGGTCAATACCGGATCGATATGTCGCTTAATTTTGCCATAGTTGCTATTTTGCTGCTCTTTCTGGTTTTTTATATCCTGCTGCGCGCATGGCGAGCATCCAGTCAACTTCCAGGTAAATTCAAAGAGTATTGGATGAACCGCAAGCAAAATGCACTGTTGAGAGCCAACACACAGGGGTTGATTGCCCTGATTACCGGAGACGAACAGGGCGCTCACAAGGCTTTGAACCAAGCCAGTAAAACCGGAATTGAAACTGATTTGAGTTATCTGATTCGGGCCATGTCTGCCATTCAGGCCGACCGTTACGACATTGCGGAAGAAATTCTCAATCAGGAAAAGGCCAAGGTAGGTGAGCATTCCCATGCACTCACGGTGTTGCGGGGCAAAGTGGCTTTGTCCAGACAGGATTATTCGGGTGCCTTGGACATGTTGGAGACCATGGACCCTCTGGCGGCGAAACTTCCCCAGGTTCAACGATTGCGCATGCTGGCATTGATCGGCCTGGCCCGTTGGCAAGACGCCTTGATTCAGTACCGAGCCTGTGTAGCGGTGTCGGCGCTCACCAATGGTGAAAAAAATGAAGCCTTGATGAGAATTTATGCCGGTTTGGCCGAAAGCGCCGGTCAAGATGCTTCGAAAATGCAGGATGTATTGTCCAATGCCAAGCCTTCCGAGCTTGAGAATTCATTTGTGTTGCGCATGCTAGCCACTGGTTTACTTCGAAGTGGTTTGATCACTGCAGCCCGCATATTGCTGGAGAATGCACTTAATCAGAGCTATAACAAAGATCTGTTGCCTGTCTATCATCAGGTTGCTGTTCTCGAGCCAAGAGAGGCTTTGCCGAATGTTGAGCGCTTGTTAGCCCAGCAGCCCGCTGATTTACGTTTGCTGGAGTTGGCCGCTGATGTGTGCGAGCGCGAACAACTATGGGGCAAGGCGATTTCCAGGTTTGAAGCGGTGTATGCCAAACAGCCTTCCGCACATGTGGCGGGCAAGCTCGAAAGATTGTACGAGGCAGCCAACCAGGGTGAACGGGCCAAAGCTTGGCGAGATAAATTGAACAATCACCTTCAGAACGACCGTCAGCTTGCTTAAAGCAATATTCGATACAATACGACCAAATTTTATTTTAAGGATTAATCAGCATGGGCTACGAAAGCATTTCCCCCGGTAAAGACATTCCAAACGACGTAAACGTAATCATCGAGATCGCGGCGAACTCAGATCCTGTGAAGTACGAAATTGACAAGGAAAGCGGCGCCTTGTTTGTAGACCGTTTTGTGGGCACGTCCATGCAGTATCCTTGCAACTACGGCTACATTCCTCAAACCCTGGCCGCCGATGGCGACCCCGTGGACGTATTGGTCATGACCCCATACCCCTTGCAGCCTGGCTGCGTGGTGCGTGTTCGTCCAATCGGCATGTTGAAAATGACCGATGAATCGGGCGGTGATGCGAAGTTGCTTGGCGTTCCTGTTGAAAAGCTGTTGCCGCAGTACAAACACTATCAAAGCATTTCCGATGTGCCTCAAGAATTTCTGGCACGCATCCAGCACTTCTTTGAACACTACAAAGACCTTGAAAAAGGCAAGTGGGTAAAAATAGAAGGCTGGGGTGACATGGCGGACGTTGAAAAAGAAATTCGCGACGGTGTGGCCAACTACAAAGGCTGAGATTGCAGATAAACAGCACCAAAAAGCCAACCCGAGGGTTGGCTTTTTTTACAGCTGTCCTGAACCACTTTCCCGAAAAGCAGTGTGTTCATTTAACTCAACTGCATATGCGTCCAGGTGTGCTTTTTCCCGGCGTAAAAAGTTTTCAATTGGCAACTTGAAGCCGTTGTCGTGCACGTAATGTGCACTCACCATGGTTTGCGGGTTCAGGCCACGTGCCATTTTATGCTCACCTTGCGCGCCGCCTTCAAACCACTCTATGCCCTGCTCAATGGCAAAATCAATCGCCTGGTAGTAACACAATTCAAAATGCAGGCAGGGCAGGTTTTCAATAGCGCCCCAATAGCGGCCATACAGACGTTCCTGGCTGTACAGAAAAAACGAGCTGGCCACAGGCTGACCCAACAGGCTGGCTTGAATGATCAAGATCTGCTCGCCCATGGTTGTACAAATTTGCTTGAAAAACTCAAGATTTAAATAAGGGCTGGAAAAGTGCTCCATGTAAGTACGGGAATAGCACTGGTAGAAAAACTCCAGTTCAGCTTCGCTGACGTCAGCGCCCCGAATACGACGTATCTCCAACCCTTGTGGATTGGCTTTGCGTCGCTCGGCTCGAATGTTTTTTCTCTTTTTCTGATTCAGACTTTCCAAAAATTCATCAAAGTCATGAAACGGTTCGCCCGTGTTCGGGTTTTGATTTTTCCAGTGAAATTGCACCACATGACGGCTGATGTTATTCAGGCTGGTGGAGTCACCCAGCAAAAATTCCTGATCTTGCTGGGTT
>NZ_LUJK01000087.1 GCF_001601825.1 Limnobacter sp. CACIAM 66H1
GTTCCTGGAGAAGCTGATGGTGGCACCGGAGGTGAAACCCCTTCTCAGCAATGAGCACTTCTCGGTGGACGGAACCCTGGTGCAGGCTTGGGCGTCCCACGCATCTCTGAATCGGATCGACGGCGGGGACGATCCACCGTTACCACCGTCTGGCCCTGGCGAGGGATTCGGTGCGCCCAAGGAAGGCAGGAAACGGGCCAGGGGTGATTTGCGCGGTATCAGGCTCAGCAACGACACCCACCGCTCCAGCAGCGATTCCGACGCCTTGCTGGCCCGGAAATCCCTGGCCCACCCCGCGCTGCCCATCTACCGGGGCTATGTGCTCACGGACAACCGCCATGACGTGTTCGTCGATTGCCGCGTCACAGGAGCCGACGGCTACGGCGAACGGGGTGCGGCCAAGGCGATGGCGGCGGATCTGGTCGGTGCCCAGCAGAAGCCATAGCGGTGACAAGAACTACGACACCAGGGGATTTGTAACCGAGATGCGTCGGCTGGGCGTGCCCCCCCCCCCCCCACATCGCACAAAACAGGGCCTGCATCGGCGGTTCTGCGATCGCCGCTCCACCCGGCACGAGGGCTTCGCCCAATCGATCAACGCCTGCCGCGGCCTCGAGAAGGTGTTTGGCTGGATCAAAGCGTTCGGCGGCCTGCGCCAGTTCAAGTTGTGCGGATGGGAGAACGTCAGAGCCGTCTTTGGCCTGCACGTGATCGCCTACAACCTGATCCGACTGGGCAACCTGCTCCAGCCGAGTGTGGCCTTGGGTGGCTCTTGTTAGGTTACACGACTGCTCTAATCTGCCTGATTAGCCGGTGCTAATCTATCAGGCTGTGCCTTTTATGCCCATGCAATTAATAAGGTTGGATTGCCCACTCATATTCCATGCCATACAGCCCATAGAGAGATACCTCGCGAAGGATTTACACCAGCCTGAAGTCAATAGCAACGCCTTATGAGAAGCCGCTTTGGTGTCAACGCTGCTGTTTCCATTTGATCCGCCTTATGTCGACCATCTACTATCTTAGCAGCAAGGAAATGAAGGCCAGATATCTTGAGGTGCTTCCATACGAGACGAAAAGGTTTGCAACCTCAATGCTTAAGCCAAAATATACTACCGCTTCTCACGCACTTGTCACGGGGGAGCTGAACCATCCCGACTTCGACATGAGGAGTTTCTTGAAGACTGAAAGCATATTCATTCATATCCCTAAAGCAGCAGGCAGTTCAATAGGAAAGCAGATTTATGGTGGCATCACTTGCAGCCATACCTCGCTATACTGGTACACTCTGGCGCTAACCCATAAGCAAATCAACTCATTTTTTATCTACTCTATTGTGCGCAATCCTTGGGATAGACTTCATTCGGCTTACTATTTCCTGCGCTCAGGTGGCCTCCACAGAGGAGACAGACAGAGTTTTCGTGAGCATCTTTCCCATTACACAGACTTTGCCGATTTTGTTCACGACATTCCAAAATCCGGATTGCCGCCAATTATTCACTTCAAGCCGATGCACTACTTCGTCGAACTAAGGCCAGGAAAGACCTTTCTTGACTATTTTGGTTATTTCGAAGACCTTGACAGAGCCTATGCCAGAATTCTAGATAGAATACCCAGGCCAGAAGCAACATCTCCTCGGTTATGCCGAGAAAACATAACCACCAACAAAGCCATTAGCTACAAGGAAGACTATACAGGTCGCATGATAGACATAGTTGGCTCGACATACAGCCGGGACATTGACTTATTCGGCTATACATTTGACGGTCATTCAAGAGAATCCGCCAAGTTCCAATGTAGAAGAGTCGCTCAGGATTCTTGAGTTATCGCACAATTGGCGATCTCCCTTGGCACCTAAACTAGTCATCTTCTTTCCGCAGGCTGCTAAGGAGGGCCTCCTGAAAAAGAGATCCTGAGGCCAAGGCGCCAACAAGCTGAACCTAAATGAGCCGATAGCCTGCAGTTCATGCTGCAGCAATCTGAGCAATCAAGGATACAGATCGCTGACTTCTCCATGTTCCCTTGCCGAGCAGGACCTGTAGCCAGAGCGCAACAAGCACAAAAAGAAGCTCCAGCAGCTTCTGGAGGTTCATGACCAGCTCATTCATGGCAATGGCGGAACCCTGGGTCACTGGCACCTTTTCACAGATCAGGCCCAATCCGTACCTCCGTTTGCCCTAGCCGATTTTGCCTTCCACGGCATTGCGCTGACTCTGGTCATCGATGAACTGCCGCTTCTCGGCAGCCACCAACTCAGGATCATTCTTCGGCCGTCCCAGGAGTAAGCCGCTCAACCGGATTCCATGTCGCTGACAGAATGCACGGTTGGATCTTGTTCAGTAGATCTGGTCAGCACAAATCACTTTGGGATAGTGACCATGGCGGCGGCGATAGTCCCTCGCTGAGGTGGGTGCCTTTTGTTGGACAGATGTGGCCCTTGACATCGTTAACCCTGGGCGAGAAGAACAGGGTTCGGCCTCACTGTAGACCTCATGGGGAGTTTTGCCTCCCAGGGAGCTGTGCGGCCTTACATGGCAGTACCTCCAGAGGAAGGGGGCCAGACTGATTTCCGCCTCCCAGCCATCCCTGTAGGCTCGCAGGGAGACCTCCTCATACTTGACCGTGCGGCCACAGCCTCTCCACCAGGATATTGTCGTAGCAGCGCTTCCGGCCCGACCAGCTGATCTTGATCCCCTCAGTCTGTAGGCGGTCCACGAAGTCGGAGGAGGTGAACTGGCACCCTTGAACGGAGTGGAAGACCTCTGGCTTACGGCCGCCTCCCAGGGCCATTTCCAGAGCCTCCAGGCAGAACTCCTTGTCAAGGCTGTTGGAGAGTTTCCAGGACAGAACGTGCCTGGAGAAGAGATCCACGATCGCCACAAGGCAGAGGAAGGCTTTCTGCAGTGGGATGTAGGTGATGTCAGTGGCCCAGACCTGATCCACGGCCGTGACCAGCCTGAGCTCCACCAGACAGGGGAATCGCTCCGATGGCTCGCCGGGGGCCGTGGTGCTGGCTTCTGGTAGATCGCCCGTAACCCCATGCAGCGCATGAGGTTTCGCACGCGGTCACGACTGATCGGAATCCCATCTCTGGCCAGGTAGCCCACCATCCGGCGGCTGCCGCTACAGGGATCCTCGAGGTAGAGAGCGTCGATCTTGGCCATAATCCGCAGGGTCGATTCCCGCTCCGGTATGGGCCGGTAGTACAGCGTGGATCGAGGCAGGCCCAGAAGCACACATTGACGGCTGACGCTGAGCTCGGAGTGGTCATGATCGACCAGCTTGCGCAGTTCACGGGCGTCAGAACAGCTGAGACTTTTTTTTGAGCCACTCCAGCTCCATCTGCAGCCGCCCGATCTGCTGGAACAGCTCCGCTTCCTTGGCTTGCCCCTCGTCCTTGTCGTTGGTCTTCTTGCCCCTGGTGAACAGCTCGCTGGCTCCGTCCAGGAGCTGCCGCTTCCACTGGCTTACCTGGATCGGATGGATGGCGTGGTCGGCAGCGATCTCCTGGATCGTCTTACGGCCACTGATCGCCTCCATGGCGACCCTGGCCTTGAACTCGGGGCTGTGGGTACGGCGCTTGCTCATTGGTGGGAGCCCCCTTTCAGGGGCGGTGCCCCGCCTCAGAGGTTAACGATGGGGGCTGTCCAGAAAAACCAGACCACCTCATTCATCACTGCCCGTACACTCACCCCTGTGAACCCCTGATCGGTGTCCACGAAATCGGGGGAAGCCCACTTGGAAGGACGAGACCAGATGAGTTGCCTGGAAAGGGGTCTGCTGATGCCAGCCTTAAGAGAATCATGGCTTACGCGGACGGGACGAGAGCATTCAAGAATTTAGGCGGATCCGCCAAATAACAAGATCTGCAAATTTTATGAAACCAGAATTTATATGTATCGGCGCCCAGAAGGCTGGGACTACGTGGCTATATGCAAGGCTAAGAGAGCATCCCGAGTTTTCCCTGCCCCCAATCAAAGAGATGCACTATTTTGATCGATCTCACACTTATCCCTCTCCAAGTACACTCTCAGAGACCAAGTTACTCAGTAGGCTTCTGAAGCCTGGCTACATTAAAAATGGCGCCAAAACAATTCTTAGAGCTCTCAAATCACGAAACTTAGGCCTAGCTAGCTGGTGGATGCAATACTATTTCCGGGACTTTTCTGATTCTTGGTATTTAAAGCTATACGAGGCGCAAACTAGAATCACTGGCGACATAACGCCAAGTTATTCGATTTTAACTCGAGAGGATATTGCGCGAATGCACGAGATAGCTCCTCAGGCAAGACTGGTCTTTTTGATGCGCGATCCAATTCAACGAGCATGGTCGCAGTATCGAATGCACGAGCGTCATGGTCACTCCATAATTCTAAACGATCTCGGCACATTCAAGGCCTTTGTTGATTCTCCAGCCCAAGAACTCCGATCTAACTATTTGCGCACAATCGATTTGTATTTGGACTTCTTTGATTCTAGCCAGCTGCTATTGGGATTTTACGATGCCATCACGGATCAGCCGGAAGCATTATTGTCTGAGATATTAAAACACATTGGCGCAAAGGACACCGTCCACCAAGGAAATCTACGTCAGATTAATAACAAGTCAAGGAAGGTGGATCTTCCAGAGTCGTATCGAAGATATCTAGAGAGCAAATATTGTGATGACCTAGAAGAACTTGCTACCCGATACGGAGGCTATGCATCGAGATGGCTAGCCTCTACTAAGAAAAAACAGGCAGAAAAAACGGATGGAGCCAATAGGCTTCCGCCTGTGGCTCAACCTTGAGGTTAGATGGATCCAGTAGTTTCCCACCCGCCCCCTGTCTTGCATCCAAGCTGAATTTTCAGATGCGAATGCTGCGATCTTAGTTCTGATCTATCCTCATCTAGCGAGTCGCGTTCTCGTCATGCCATGAAGAGATAGCAGGCTCTGATAGACACGCTTTTGGGCGAGATTGAATCAATGCAGATTTGCAATTGTGGGACGGTGCCAGCCCAGTACTTCATTTTTAAGCTGAATAACATTTCCTCGGAGCGCAATCCTGGCGAGTTCGCTGGATTGAGTCCGCACTTACAGCACTTCGACAGCATGAAATGCTGAATTACTCCCAGGGTGCAATAATTTATTGCCTTAGTCTGCTTCCCGAAGAAGGTCTCATAAATGGTGAGCTAATTGAGACTTATGACGGCACGTTTATCGCCGTGAAAGAAGTCACGGCTTTAGGGCATGCCTACCTAGTCTCCCGTCCCGGAGATTTGCGAACAAAGTCGCTGGAGCTTCTCCAGGATTGAATCCGCGGTTGCGGTCCAGTTGAACGGCGCCTTGGTCTTGTTGTAGGCGGCCACGAACTGCTCGATCTTGGCGATCAGCTCCTTGACGCTGGAGAAGCTGCCGCGCCGGATCGCCCGCTGGGGGATGATCCCGAACCAGCGCTCCACCTGGTTCAGCCAGGAGGCGTATGTGGGCGTGTAGTGCACGTGGAAGCGGGG
>NZ_LUJK01000088.1 GCF_001601825.1 Limnobacter sp. CACIAM 66H1
AGGCACCCTCACAAGCAGACAAGGAGCGACTTACTTCGTAAGAAAAGTCAACGTGCCCCGGTGTGTCAATCAAATTAAGCAAATAGGTGTTGCCGTCTTTGGCTTTGTAGGTGAGCGCGGCTGTTTGCGCTTTAATCGTGATGCCACGCTCTCGCTCGATATCCATCGAATCAAGCACTTGAGAATCCATTTCCCGATCACTTAGACCACCGCATTTTTGAATCAAGCGATCGGCAAGCGTGGATTTCCCGTGATCAATGTGGGCAATGATCGAAAAATTGCGTATGTGCTGCATTTGCATCATTAAAAAGGGGGCTGCTCGGCCCCCTGAAAATTTCGGTAACACGTCATTTTACCCGATCAGGCCTTGCTTTACAGCATATTTCGCTAGGCCTGCCGAGTTGTTGGGGAGTAATGACTCAGGGTGTCAACACCACAAAGAAAGAGTTCTCGCCACGACGAACCAACATGGGGGCTGCTTGCCCCTTGGGAATCGCCTTCACCAAGTCTGCGAACTGCTTGGCCGAGGTAATGTCGGTTCGACCCACCCGCAAAATAACATCACCTGCGGTGATACCTGCCGATGCAGCCAGCCCCGCTGCACTACGCACCACTACCCCACCAGTCAGATTCAAAGCTGACTTCTCTTGAGCTGTTGGATCTGTCACGGTTAAACCAAGTTTGTCGGCTTCCACTGGTTTAGGTTTCTCAGCAGGTGCCGCAGCAGGTTTGGTGGCCTCAGTCTCAAACTCCGCCACTGTAATTGACACCGTTTTTTCGGCACCTTTGCGCCACAACACCATGTTTACCTTGCTGCCAGGCTTGGTTTCACCAACGATGCGCGGCAGATCTGAGGCCTTTTCAACCTTCTTGCCGTCAAATCGCAAAATGATATCGCCAGCGATGACACCTGCCTTGTCGGCTGGGCTGTCTTTGCCCACTGAGCCCACCAAGGCACCCACGGCAGAGTCAAGCCCCAAAGCCTTCGCCACATCTTTGTCTACTTCGCCAATGCCTACGCCAATACGGCCACGACTTACCTTACCGTTCTCACGCAATTGCTTGGCCACGCGCATGGCCTCGTCAATCGGAATCGCAAAAGAAATACCCATAAACCCACCAGTGCGGCTGTAAATCTGGGAATTGATGCCGATCACCTCACCATCCAGATTCAACAAGGGACCGCCCGAGTTTCCGGGGTTCACTGCAACGTCGGTTTGGATGAAAGGGAGATACTCGCCCGTATCACGCCCTTTCGCACTCACAATACCGGCGGTAACTGAATTCTCGAGGCCAAAAGGTGAACCGATCGCCACTACCCATTGACCAACCTTGGTGTTATTCACATTGCCAATTTTCAAGAACGGCAGGTTCTTGCCTTCGATTTTGACCAAAGCAACGTCGGTACGCTGATCGGAACCAATCACTTTGCCCTTGAATTCACGCTTGTCTGGAAACGTCACAATGATCGACTCGGCACCGTCTACCACATGGTGATTGGTCAACAAATAGCCATCAGAATCGATCACAAAACCGGAACCCACTCCGCTGGGGACCTCGCGCTCTGGGGCCTGCTGGCCCCCACGAGGCGCCTGTCCAGGTTGTCCTGGCATAGGGGTGCCGGGCGGCATGAATCGGCGGAAAAACTCAAAAAACGGATCGTTGGGATCCATTCCTGGAAAGCCGGGGAAACCTTGTGGATTCTGGCTCACCTTTTGAGTGGTGCGAATATTGACCACTGCTGGGCCTACACGGTCTACCAAGTCAGAAAAATCGGGCAAACCACGTGAGTTGGTCTGCGCGTGGGCTGGCACTGACCCCGCAAAAAACAGGGTGACCAACAAAAAAAAGGCCATCCAAACAAAATTTCGGGAATTCAACACTTCAGATCTCATTTAAAAATTTCCTTGTTATTGAGACTTCCAACGAACGGACTTTAAAAAAAGTCCCAAGGTTTTCTCGGGTACCTCACCCAGTACCGTGACCAGGTGCTGCCCCTGAGTTTCAGACTTCGACATCACGGCGCCGTGGCTCATAGGCACTTGCGGCATGGAGTGATTGGCCTGAACTTTCTGAATAAACACAGACAAAGTCGACAAACCATCCGAGTACACTGTTTGGTGAATTTGATCGTCTTTGGACTTTACCCTGCAAACCGTGTCAGCCTTCTTGAACCCAAACGCAAGGTCTGGCAAATCGTAACTTAACTCATCGGATGTCAGTGTACGAACTTCAGTACTACTTGTTCGCCAACCTGGCCCCGCTTTGACCAAAGTGGGGTTTTCAATCAATGCCGGTTCAAATGATATTTCCTTGAAACCCACGTTTTCAAGAACTTCACCCTGCGGAGAATACAATTCTGAACGCATTAAAAGCTTGTTCTCGCGATCTACGTATAGCCTGTATTCGTAACGCAAATCATCTTTGGGGGTCAACTTCAATACACGAACCGCGCGGCCTGCCACCCGGCGGCCTGGCATTTCACTAATCGTGTATAGCTTTTCAAGAGAATTTGAACCGTCAGCGTCAGCGAGCACTCGGGGAAATGCAATCGAAGTGTGACGTCTCTCGGTCAGAATCATTTTCCGGTCGGGAATCACGCATTGAATTTGATCGTTGTGCCGAATCCATTTTGCAGGCTGACCATCCAAGCGCTCTAGAACCTCAAACTCGCCACCTGCCGTTGCCTGATGCAACAGCTTGCTGGTTTGAGAATGTTTGCCAGACTCAGTAATCAGCAAGCCGGAATAGCTCAAAGACTTCGCTTGATCATGGCTGGCCCACACAAGATTCCACAAGTTTTGATCCGCATGTGCGACAAAAGCCACCGAGGCCAACAAAACGCCGGTTGCAACATGTTTGGCAAAGTGAAACGGGCGGTACATCTTCATGGTTTCAATTCCACTCAGCGGCTGGATGAAACATAGTTGAACTCAACATTGTGATCCGCGCTGTAAGCAGAAGGTTCCCAGACATTCATCCATTCACCAGCACTGGAGTTGGTCACAATGACGGTTTCGGTGTTGTCCAGCATGGGCCGGTCGGCCTCCACCCGGGCGATCGGGGATACGCCTGATAATCCGCCCCGAATGCTGTTCTGTTGATGGGCCATGAAATATTCTTGCCAAAGCGCCAACTCTTCATCCGTGAAAGTGCTGTCGACCGTTTGGGTTCGTACCATTTGAACCTGGCTATCCAGAGGCGGAATGGCTTGATTGAGTGCAAAACTGAAAAAACCCACTGCAGCCACCGAAGCCAGGAGCCGACGCGAGCGACCAACCGAGAACAAGCGTTGCAACGCAGTTTGACGACTTATTTGTGTAGCCAGAATGGGCGCAACCACGGTAGGTTCACTTTCCAGACTGGAAGCGATGCGTCCCAACAAATCCGGAGAGTGGAACGTGATCATTTCGCTGGAACGAATCAAGTCGCCCACCGCGCAGTAGCCCTGCCAAGCTTGGGTTTCTTCTTCTCCCATGGCTTCGAGAAGGACTCTAAGCTCAGCTTCGTCGAGCTCTCCATCCAACATCGCGGAAATTTGTTCGTTTCTGTTCATTTCTACACTCACCGGTTTACCAACGCTTACTGCCCTTGGGTTCTAACAAAGGTTTGATCTTTGCCGCAATCGATTCTCTGGCACGGAAAATTCGGGACCGAACTGTGCCTATTGGGCAATCCATTGCTGCAGCAATCTCTTCGTAACTCAGGCCATCAATCTCGCGCATAACAATTGCCGACCGCAACTCCTCAGGCAACGCCGCCATGGCCTCATTGACCGCTTCACCGATCTGCTTTGTCTGGTAGAGCGATTCCGGCGTGTCAATGTTACTAAGAGCAGCATTGTCTTCAAAAGTTTCACTGTCCCCGTCATTTGATTCTTTCAGGGTAGAAGGACGTCGTCCCTGAGTTACCAACAAATTCTTGGCGGTATTAATCGCGATGCGGTATATCCAGGTATAAAACGCACTATCACCCCGAAAATTACCGATGGCCCGGTAAGCCTTGATGAATGTCTCCTGAACAACATCCTCAATGTCTTCCTGATTGCGGACCATACGCGTAAGCAAGCGAGCCACTCTTCTGTGGTACTTGCTCACCAATAAATTAAATGCGAGTTTGTCACCAGCCTGAACGCGCTGGACAATCAACAGATCATCGTCTTTATCGGAGGACATTCATCCTCCAAAAATAGGCGGAAAGTGATGGCTTATCCGGATTTTCATGTGACTGCAACCGGCTCATCAATACTCGCAATTGCCGAAACGCCGGCGAAGACGCGGATACAAAAAGAGCCTTGCTGCTGAGGAATGAATTATGTGTCGTAAAAAGAAATAGCCCGAACGGCAAAACCCACGCCCGGGAAAACGAAACAGCGTAATACTCGAAACCATTCGAGATGGCTCGAAGCATGTAGAACCGGGGATCGAACTTAACGTGCATGCCTGAATCGCAATCGGACGTGAAGCTGAACACGAGTTTTTTAGGTTTGCGCGAGGCAGATATGACTCGGGCAGCGAATGTGAATTCATTCAACATGCTGCCCGACCGAGTGTTTGACAAGGAGCGCCCCGTTACACCCGTGCAATGGCCAAAGTACCATTGGTACCGCCAAAGCCAAATGAGTTAGACAAGGCCAGTTTGATGTTCATCTCACGGGCCGTGTTAGCGCAGTAATCAAGATCACAACCCTCACCTGGTTCAATCAGATTAATTGTGGGAGGCGAAACCTGGTGGTGAACCGCCAAAGCCGTAAACACAGCCTCAATGCCGCCCGCGGCACCCAAGAGGTGACCAGTCATGCTTTTGGTTGAGTTCACGACGGTCTTGAAAGCATGATCTCCCAGTGCACGCTTGACTGCCATGGTTTCGGCGACATCACCCAAGGGCGTCGACGTACCATGCGCGTTCACGTAATTCACTTCATCCGGGTTCATTCCAGCATTGCGCAAGGCAGCCTTCATACAACGCGCAGCACCATCACCATCGGCACAGGGTGCGGTCATGTGGCTCGCATCTGCACTCATGCCATAACCGGCTACTTCGCCGTAAATCCGGGCTCCACGCTTTTTTGCATGTTCGTATTCTTCAAGCACCAGCACGCCGGCACCCTCGCCCAAAACAAAACCATCCCGGTCTTTGTCCCAAGGGCGACTTGCGGCTGCGGGGTCATCATTGCGC
>NZ_LUJK01000089.1 GCF_001601825.1 Limnobacter sp. CACIAM 66H1
GCCTCGAAAGAGCGGCTTTTGACACAGCACTGTTGTACACGGCAAACACGTACGCTGCCTCTTTGTCGGAATAGCTTCGTACTATTTGAATGCGTCGGCTATGGCATCAAACACCAGGCGCACCCGTTTTGGTACAGGTCCACGCTGAGGCCGATACACATAGATATCCCAGGGCGTACAAGTATCGACCTCCAGCACGCGTACTAGACTTTTGGAATTGACGTGTTGCTCAGCAAGGTAATCAGGCAATTGCCCAAAACCCACCCCCGACAGAACTGCATCGCACTCTGCCTCAGGGTCGTCAGTTACAAATGCAAACGGCTCGGGCAACATACGGCGCTCTTTGCTAAAAAACCAACTCCAAGGTCGGCCCGTGCTGTGGTCAATCAGCCCTGTGGTTGGTAGCGTTGATAGTTCGGAGATTTGCTGCGGTGTGCCGTAGCGCTTGATGAGATTCTGGCTGCCATATACCCCAAAGCCCACCGAACCCACTTTGCGCACCACAAAGCGATTGTCTTTGAATAGACCCATTCGAACACCGACATCAATCTGCCCGTCAACAACATCGGCAAGTTCATCAGAAAGTCGGATATCGATGACGATGCCTGGATGAAGACGTGCAACTTTGTTAAGCGCTGGCAGCACCCGTAACCTGCCAAGGCTGCGAGGTGCTGTGATACGAACGCGGCCAACCAGTTCGGCGGGTGCTTGTGGCGATGCAGGTGCGAGGACAGCCTCCATCTGCTCCAGGCTAGCCCGTGCGCGCGGCGCAAGTTCGGCCCCGAATTCGGTGACATTCACCCGGCGAGTGGTGCGGTGAAACAGCAATTCGCCATAGTGCGCTTCGAGTTCCTGTATGGCCCGTGTTACTCCTTGAGGCGACATCCCCAAAAGCATTGCAGCTTCTCGGAAGCTGTCAGCTTCGGCGGCCACGCAAAAAATTTTCAACCGGTCTTCTAGCTTCAGCATGTGACAGAAAATCTGAAAGTGTTCTTATATTCATTGTCGCATTGCCAGGAATACATAATTTCTTTTTATTCCATTTACACGATTAATGTGACGTGGGAAACTGGCAATGATCACCTTTCATTAAATGGAAATTCTGTGAAGATTGATATCCGTCCCTTTGGCATCATGATAGCGGCGTTGCTTAATTCCGCCAGCTTGCCTGCGCATGCAGGGCCACCCAACGTCGCTTCTTGGCTGATACTTCATACGGATCGGGAAGAATCCCGTGATCAATCTGAATCTTTGGGCAATGAACTGGATTTGAACGGTTCCAATGTGACTGTTCTGGCTGTACCTGATAGCTCACATCGATCCGCGAATCAGGATGTGGGGTCAGCTGAATTTTTTGTTGGCAAAGCAATTTCAACCTTTCTTTCAGAGTTGAAGTAAAACAGCAGGGTAGGGTTAAAAGAGATGGATTGGGTTCCCATGGTCTTCGTCACGTTCAAACTTCTCGTGCTCGGTACGGGCATGTTCTTCGCCATCAAATGGCATTACGATCGAGGGAATAAAAACAGGGCGCAGCAAAAGAGCGCAGTGTTGCGCGTCAGCGGAACGGTTGCCGTGGTCTTTGTGCTGCTGCTGTTGGGTCTATTGCTCGTCACTTTCTTCGTTGGCGAAATGCTAGGTTTGGATTTGACCTTGCCGTGATGTCCATGAATCCGCTGAACATCTTCAGTACGAGTAGCCGTGCGGTACCCAGAAAAAAAAGTCAACCACCGCTAAGTAGTTGAGCTTCATGAGCATTGGGTTGCGGGGGCAGGGTTTGACATTTATCTACTACCGCCTGCGGTGGAATATCCCAATTAAAGACCACAGGTTGATTCAATAGAGAAAAACGGCCGAGGGGACTCATCCGCGATAAAAAGCTGAGTTACAGCTGCCAGCATTCAGACCAACAAGTATAGCCAACAACTGGTGTGGGTGTTTTTTACTGGACCGAAGGCTCGTTGGGTGCAGTAACCACTTTGGAGGCTCTTAGTCAGGGAGAAGTTGATGCAGTGTCAATCTCCGCCAAAGGATTTTATGAGCGGAAGGGGCAGTTGAGCCCATGCCGCTCACTCAATGCGGGCAGATATCTCATACCAAGACAGAGAAACGACAGGTGTCGTTTTGGCTCGCTACGATGCTTTAGGTAAGGGCTTGCTACAGCAAACGAGATAGGTTTGTGACTGTAACAATGACTTTTTTCATCCCGGTCGTCAGGTCAACGCCCGGGATGAGATTTTGGCTTCCATAAACCCCAAAGATCAGTCTGTCCGACAACAACTGCAGCAGGTTCGTCGAAAAGTCGACTATCGATGACGATACTTGCATGAAGACTCGTTCTTTGTTAAGCACTGGCAGTAGCCGTAACGGCGCTGTGATGCGAACGCGACCAGCCAGTTCAGCGGGTCCGTGTGGATTCAGCATTTGACAGAAAATCTGAAAGTATTCTCATGTTTATTATTCCATTTTCAGGAATTCCAAATTCCTTTTTATTCCATATACACGATTAATGTGGAGTGGGAAACTAGCAGCGATCAACTTTCATTAAAAGGAAATGCTGTGAACATTGACATCCATCCCTTTGGCATCATGATTGCCGCGTTACTCACTTCGATCAGCTTGCCTGCGCATGCAGCCAAGCCAACTGCTCCCGCAGAATGTGCCGCGTTACCCACCCATGCCCAGCTACACGAGGCGTTGGTGCTCGCACGCAAGGCTAACAATGCTGGCTTCAACTTAGAGATGTGGGGCACTGTGGTGTCGCGTAGTGGAACGGTGTGTGCGGTGGCGTTCACAGGGAAAGGGTTGGGTGACCAGTGGCCGGGAAGCCGGGCTATATCAGCACAGAAGGCCTACACAGCCAATGCGTTCAGCCTACCAAGTTTAGCTTTGGCAACGGCCAATCTTTACAGCGCTGTCCAACCCGGTGGTAGCCTCTTCGGCCTGCAAGAGAGTAACCCGGTAAATCCTGCCTTGGCGATGCAAGGCCCAGTAAGTGCGTGGGGCCAACCCAATGATCCGCTGGTTGGTCAACGCATGGGAGGCATCAATGTGTTTGGAGGAGGTTTGGCTTTGTACAACAACCAGGGCGCATTGCTAGGTGCTGTGGGTGTATCGGGTGACAGTTCTTGCGCTGACCATGCCATTGCATGGCGTACTCGCAACAACCTCAAACTTGACTACGTACCAAGCGGTGTGGGGCCCGGTGGGGTTGACCAGATCGCTTACCAAGGAGACTGGAAGCAACCTCATTGCATTAAGGCAGATTTGGAAGACGCAGTAGTCCGTGCCCTGCCTGCGACAAGCACCAGATAGCCCAGCCAGTGATGCCAAGGATGAGGTCTAAGCCTCTCCAGTATCAAATCGTGCTGTAACCAAATTCCTTTCAACCATCACAGGAGCATTCATGAGAATCAAGAATGACGGATCCAAACCGATTAATTTCAACCAACCTGTTGGGACAGTAGTCCTAACCAAAGGAGACTTGCCATGGTAAAAGTAGCACTGTTCGTCCGCTTGGAAGCAAAAGCCGGCAAAGAGAAAGAAGTAGAGCAATTTCTACTGGATGGGCTTCCGCTTGTCCAAGAAGAGCCTGCCACCACTGCATGGTTTGGTATTCGTCTTGGGCCATCCACGTTCGGCATTTTTGACGCCTTTCCCGATGAGGCGGGCCGTCAGGCTCATCTCGCTGGCAAGGTTGCCGCTGCTCTCATGGCACAAGCAAGTAGCCTTCTTTCTGCACCGCCGTCCATCGAGAAAGTGGATGTTCTAGCGGCCAAACTGCCTAGTGAGTAAAGCTCAACTAGGCACTCCAGCCTTCGCTTTGCCAAGGCAAAAGCGAAGGCCGAGTGATGTGAAAGCTCTGAAACCACTTCGTTCGTCTACACGTATCCATTCCTTCTCTGGGGAGAAGCTGCCGCTCTGCGCCGCAGATCGGTTGTGGGCGCTGGACTTTGTCCATGATGCTTTGTACGACGGCAGGCGATTCCGAGTGCTCAACATCATCGATCATTCCAATCGCGAGGCTTTGGCTGTTGAACCGGGTTTCTCAATACCTGCCGCAAGACTGATTCGAGTGATGAACAGTCTGGTGGATTTCTATGGCTTGCCAGATTCAATCCGCTTCGACAATGGGGCCGCAATGGCAGGTCACGCATTTGGGCAGTGAGCAGAAGACCGAGGTGTTCAACTGATATTTATTCAGCCTGGTAAACCCTATCAGAACGCATTTGCAGAACGATTCAATCGGACCTTCAGGCACGAAGTGTTGGACGTTCATCTGTTTGCATCAATGCGGCAGGTCGAACAAATCTGCGACCAGTGGCGCACGGACTACAACGAAGACAGACCGCATGAGTCTTTGAACAATTTACCGCCATCGGTTTACATGCTAAGGGTCATTCAGTCAGCAGGAAACTCTATTTTTAACTGTTAACTTGACAGAGATGTAATGACCCAGTGAAATTCTGCTCAGGTGATAATGAAGGAGAAATCACAGATGAGCACAGAAATGAACGACGACATCAAGCGCTGGACAGCCAAGCGCAAAGCAGCCCTGGTCATGGATATTATTCAGGGCAAGACCACAGTCTCAGAGGCCAGCCGAACATTTGATTGATCGCCCTCTGACATTGAGAACTGGGTCGATGAAGCCAAGCGGGGCATGGAGAATGCTCTGAAGGCCAAGCCTTTTGAAGTCAAAGAACTGTACGAGAAACAAATCAAAGACCTCCAAGAAGCCTAT
>NZ_LUJK01000090.1 GCF_001601825.1 Limnobacter sp. CACIAM 66H1
ATGCATGAGCAAATTGATCAAGTCTTGGCGAAAAATTGCGGGCAAAGCATTTCGCATCGGTGTGGGTTTTTCGTTCACGGCAGTGGCTTTGCTGCATGTGTTGGGCTTCGCACCCAGCGAAGTGGTGAAGCGTCTTGATTACCTGGTTTATGACGTGCGGCTGCGGGCCGAGGCACAATTGCCTGAGCTTGATCCACGCATTGTGATTGTCGATATTGATGAACAAAGCCTGAGCGAGGTGGGGCGTTGGCCATGGTCTAGAGATGTGGTGGCCAAGCTGGTTGTTGAGCTAACCGATCGGCTGGGCGCCGCCGCGGTTGGTTTTGACATTGTGTTTGCCGAGCCTCAGCAAAGTGATGCGCTTTTGGCCCTGGATACCATTATTGAAAACAAGCCTGCTCTGGGTAGCCAGATTCAGGAGTTGCGAACCGGAATCCAAGCGCAGTTCGATCGAGACGCGCAGTTGGCCGAGGTTCTGGCTGACCGACCTGTCGTGTTGGGGTACTACCTGAATCAGGATCCAACAGCGCTGTCTGGTGCCCTTCCGTCAGCATTGTTCAAGAGAAGCCAGTTGGGTGAGTTGACCCTCGACAGTACAAGCTGGCAGGGCTATGGCGGCAACATCCCTGTGCTGCAGAAAAATGCAGAGGGAGGCTATTTCAATCCGATTGTGGATGAGGACGGCACCGTTCGCTCCATTCCGCTGCTTGCCCAATTCAATGATGCTTATTACCAAAGTTTTGCTTTGGGCACACTGCGGCGGGCCTTGGGTAACCCACAGGTGATACCTGTGTTTCCGGAAGGTGTTCCCGATGATTATGGTGCGGTGGAATTGATTGCACTGAGATCTCCGGAAGTTGAGTTGGACATACCTGTTGAACGTGGTTTGTTGACCCGTGTTCATTTCCGGGCCAAGGGCGGTCCGAATGCTGGCGGCTATCGCTATGTGTCTGCTGCCGATGTACTTGCCGGTACATTGAAGCCCGAGGACATTGAAGGTCGAATTGTATTGATCGGCACTACAGCGCCAGGCCTGCTTGATTTGCGAAGTACACCCGTGAACCCGGCCTACCCGGGGGTAGAAGTGCATGCCAATGTGATCAGTGGCATGCTCGACAGCATTTATAAACTTCGGCCCGAGTATTCGCAGGGTTTGTTGTTCATTACCGTGCTTGCCGTGGGTTTCGTGTTGAGTGTGATGATGCCGATTCTGAGCGCCACCTGGTCGCTGTTGGTTGCACTGGCGGTGTTGGTGGCCAGCGTGGCAGTCAATTCCTTGCTGTATTTTCAGGCAGGCCTGGTATTGCCGGTGGCGGTGGTGTTGTTGCTGGTGCTTGCCATATTCATGTTCGATGTGGCTTATGGATATTTGGCGGAATCGCGCAGCAAGCGGCAAATGGTGGATTTGTTCGGGGAGTATGTAGCGCCAGAATTGGTCTCTGAAATGGCAGCTGACCCCAAGCGCTATTCCATGGAAGGTGAAAGCCGCGAACTCACAGTGTTGTTTTCGGATGTCCGTGGTTTCACCACGATTTCAGAGTCACTCAAACCCAATGAACTGCGCGAGTACATCAATGAATATCTCACGGTGATGTCCGAGATTATTCGCTCCCACCGTGGCACGCTGGACAAATACATTGGTGATGCCATCATGGCCTTTTGGGGGGCACCCATTGCCGATACTGAACATGCTGAATTGGCCACCAAAGCGGCCATTGCCATGCAGGAAGAAGCTGTACGTTTGAATGAGCGGTTGTTGGCACGCAATTGGCCCACGCTGGCCATTGGTGTGGGTGTGAACACCGGGCAAATGCGCGTGGGCGACATGGGCTCAAAAATTCGACGTGCCTACACCGTGATGGGCGATGCGGTGAACCTGGGTTCGCGACTGGAAGGCATCACCAAAACTTATGGTGTGGGCGTAATTGTTGGACCACAAACCAAAGCGGCTGTGCCCGGCATGGTGTTTCAAGAGCTGGATGCGGTGAAGGTGAAGGGCAAGAACGAGCCTGTTTCAATTTATGCACCTTTGGGCGAGCACGCCACTTTGCCTGAAGCAAGCTTGAGCCAGTTGGAAAAATGGGATAAGTTTTTGGCTGCGTTTCGTGCCCAGAAATGGCAGTTGGCGCGTGAACTATTGGCTGGATTGCAGGGCAGTGTGGTGACGAATCCTACTTTGCATGCTCTCTACGAAAACCGTATTGAGTACTTTGAGTTGAATTCCCCACCTGAAAACTGGGATGGTGTCACCCAATTTGACACGAAGTAAAACGAAGTGATTCAACCCAACTTAGTCGGATTAGATCAGTTCGTTTTGCTGGTTCAAATACACCTCGGGTGAAATTCGGAATGCCGCGCCAGTAGGGCAGGCACGAACGCAAGCCGGGCCGCCATCTTTGCCGTGGCACAAGTCACACTTGTATGCCTTCTTGACGGAATTGGCGTCGTACTTTACCGGGCGTTCTCCCAGAGGGCCACCCGCGCCGAACAGCAGCCAAGACAGCAAACCGGTTTTTCTGGGAGGTGGTTTCACCCTCAATTCAATCGCATTGTAAGGGCAGTTTTTGGCACAGTTACCGCAACCAATGCAGGTGTCTGCAATCATGACTTCACCTTTTTCATTGCGGCGAATGGCATCCGGTGGGCAGTCTTTCATGCAGTGTGGCTGTTCACAGTGTCGACAGGAATGCGCCAGATGAATATTCTGAAAGGTGGGTCCAGCATCGCGATCCAGGCGAGGTATTCCATCGTGAGTTTCTGCGCAGGCACGTTCACAATTGTCACAGTGCACGCACAGGTTTTCATCAATGACCAGGGCGTTGGTGGCATCGCCCAAACCTTGTTTCATCAAAAAGTGAATCAAGTCACTTTCACGTTTTGCAGTGCTTTCCCGGAAAATGGCGTCATGAACGCGCTTGCCAATTTTGGCCTGAAGAGACTTTTTCCAATTGCTGTTTTTGCTCAACACATCGATGACCGCATCGGCTTGAATCAATAACACCTCGGTCAATACCGTGGCTGTGCATGTGGTCTGTCGATCTGTTCCATCCACGAGGTCTATTTCCCCGACATAGCTGCCTGCAGACACATAGGAAAGCACCGAGTCTTGGTCGTCAATCAACTTGGACACTGCAACGGATCCGCGCCGAATCAAATGCAAGCCGTCGGTTTTATCGCCTTCACTGAACAGTTTTTCACCTCGCACATAGCGGGTCACACTGATGCCTGACGCAATCAGTTGTTCAATTTCATGCGCTTCAAGTTGCGGCGCAAGGTGTGTAGACAGAGCTCGACGTACGAACGTTTCATCAAGGGTTCGGCGCACCGCATCTACTGAGGCGATCAGCTTCAGCATGGCCTTGCGGGGCGTTTCGATCAATACGCAGTTTTCACCTGCGTACACTGTCGCCGTGCGGCGTCGCCCGGAGATCAGGCCCATCTCGCCAAAATAATTGCCTTTGTCGAGATTGAGAATGAATGGCTTGCCATCTTTGTTCACCAATTCAATGCCCACGCTTCCCTGCACGATGGCAAAGAAAGTGCTGGTGTAGTCACCTTTGTGGAAAATGACTGAACCTTTCTTGGGTTGGTGAAGCGTTGATTCCAGCATGAATTCGCGCAGCTGAAGTCGGGTCATCTGGTTGAACAGTGGAACATTCTCCAGAATCATGTCCAGCACGGCCGAGACGGAAATATCTCCCAGGGGTTTGAACTTCTCAGCCAACAGTGGCTCGTCAGCGGGTACTACCGGTAAGCCCATGATGGAATCCACCACCTCATGGCCTTGGTTCATTGCTTGTTTGATCAAAGGATATCCGCCCAGCGCACCGACGATGAACAGGCCGGGCACGTTGGATTCATAAGTTTCGCTAAGCGCAGGCACTGCGTTGGGATCGCTGTTGGGGAATGTCACCCCGAAGCTTTCAACCAGGCCACGAGGCGGAGTCGCGCCCAAACGGGCAATAATTCGGTGCACAGGCATGGCCTGCTCACCTTCGGGGCCTTTGTAGCGGTAGTTGAGTGTGGGTTCTCCCTCCTTGGCCCCGGGTATCTCCTCGACTGCACTAGTGCTGGTGTTGTAGAAGATACGCAAATCTTCATTCCTGTCTGCTGCAAGAATCTGGTTCAGGTTGCCTTCTTTACAGCGGGCAAATTCATCTTTGCGGTTGATCAGCACCACCTTGTTGTTCTTCATCAAGGCCAGGGCGTTTTCAATGGCGGCATCACCCGCACCAATCACAATGATGATCTCATTGTTGAACTCATCGGGGTCAGCCAGGGTGTATTGAACATTGGGAAGGTCGTCACCAGCAGTTCCAATTTTTCGGATATTGCCCTGTAAACCAATACCCAAAATCACCGTACGGGCGGTGGTTGTGGTTCCATCCTCGCAGGTCAGCTCGAACGGTCCGGCACCATTATTGAGTTTGCTGATCTTGCTGACTGTTTTCTTGTATTGAATATTTATTT
>NZ_LUJK01000091.1 GCF_001601825.1 Limnobacter sp. CACIAM 66H1
ACCACGCTGGATGCCTCGATTGATGCCATCACCGGAATTCGTGCGGTTGTGGGTGCGGGCCAAAGCCGACTGGAACAGGTGGCTGCCTTTGCAGACATCTCCAGCACCAACCTGCAGGCTGCCCGTGGACGCATCATGGATGCTGACTTCGCCAAGGAAACGGCTGCACTGACACGCTCGCAGATCTTGCAGCAGGCCGGCACCGCCATGCTCGCACAGGCCAACCAGTTGCCCAACAACGTACTGAGCCTGTTGCAGTAAACCTGAATTGACCAAGCACTGGCTGATCTGACTAGCATCGGATCAGCTGGTTTCGGCAGGGGACATTCCCGAATTCGGACCATTCGTCCTCTGCCTTTTTTCTCCCCGCTGGTGTTATTACCAATGACATTACGCGCAATTTGGCATTACACTGCATTTGTTCCGTAAAAAATGCATATAAATGCAAGATTTCTCCCAAGCCTTTGTTCAAGCCTTCACCCTCATTGGGCAAGCTGATCCCACCTTGATCGACATTATTGCTTTGTCGCTTCAAGTCACGTTTACAGCAGTATTCATCGCATGCTTGCTGGGTTTTCCAATTGGTGCTGCTTTGGCAATCGGTCGGTTTCCTGGGCGAATGGTGTTGGTCGTGTTTTTGAACTCCCTCATGGGTTTGCCCCCTGTGGTAGTGGGTCTAGTGATCTATCTGTTGCTGTCAGCCGCGGGTCCGTTGGGCTTTCTTCAATTGCTGTACACCCCAACAGCCATGGTGATTGCGCAGGTGGTGCTGGTCACCCCAATTGTGGCGGCACTGGCCCGGCAAGTGATTGAAGACCTGTATGGCGAATACGATGAAATGCTGCGCGCCATGAATGCCAGTCGCATTCAAACCATTTGTACTTTGATTGTGGATGCCCGCTATTCGTTGTTGACCAGTGCATTGGCTGGTTTGGGCCGTGCCCTGGCCGAGGTGGGCGCCGTGATTATCGTGGGTGGCAACATTGCCAATGTCACCCGCGTAATGACCACCACCATCGCATTGGAAACCTCGAAGGGTGAACTGGCGCTGGCGCTGGGACTCGGGATTATTCTGGTTGTGCTTTCCATCCTGATCAATGCGGGCCTTTTCTTGCTGAAAAACAGCGCGCAAAAGAGGGCCTATGCTTAAGATGAATAGCGATCTTGCTTTGCTGGCCCCCGCAAAACCGTTTTCAGCCCACTTGCCAATTCAGTTTGAAGGCGTTCACCTTTCATTTGGCAAGCACCTTATTTTCAGTAATTTAAACCTGGAGATTGGCGCACAAGGCATTACCGCGATCATGGGGCCCAATGGCGCTGGCAAAAGCCTGATTTTGCGTTTGCTCGCCGGCTTGCTCATGCCTGGGCAAGGTTCTGTGCGTTTCAACCAGAGCAACCGAATTCCTCGCGATCAAATTGGTTTCGTGTTTCAGCGCCCGGTGTTGTTGCGCCGCAGTGTGCAAGACAACCTGCTCCATGCCCTTGCAATCGCGGGTGTTGAGCGTGGTCAAAGGTCATTGCGCGCCGGCGCGCTGCTCGATCTGGGGGGGATGCAGCACCTGGCCAAGTCCCCCGCAAGAAAGCTCTCGGGGGGTGAACAGCAACGCTTGACACTTCTGCGCGCCCTGGCGGCAAAGCCAGGGTTGCTCATTCTGGATGAGCCCAGCGCCAGCCTCGATCCCCAAGCCACCGCATTGATTGAAAACATTGTGCTGCGTGCCAGCCAGTGCGGCGTGAAGGTGATTGTGGTGACGCACGATCAAGGCCAAGCCTTGCGACTCGCCGATGAAGTGATCTTTGTACACAAGGGCAGGGTTCATGCCAGTCAAGCCACGGATGAATTTTTGAGAACACCCGCCAGCCGGGAGGCGAAGGCTTACCTGGCAGGCGAGTTGCTGATTTAAAACGAGGAGATACCATGACAAAAAGAATTCGATTGCTTGCCGCATTGTTGGCCACAGGCCTGTTTGCGCAAGCACAAGCTTCTGACAAATTCATCATTGTTCAATCCACCACCTCGACTCAAAACTCCGGGTTGTTTGATCACCTGCTGCCTGTATTCAAAACCGATACTGGCATTGAAGTTCGCGTGGTGGCGGTGGGCACCGGCCAGGCTTTGAAGAATGCGCAAAATTGCGATGGCGATGTGGTGCTGGTGCATGCCAAGGCTGCTGAAGAAAAGTTTGTGGCTGATGGTTATGGCGTGAAGCGTCTTGATGTGATGTACAACGACTTTGTGGTGGTTGGCCCTGGCAACGACCCAGCGGGTGTGGCAGGCAGCAAGGATGTCGTGAAATCGTTCAAAACAATTGCTGATAAAAAGGCTTTTTTTGCCTCACGCGGAGATGACAGCGGCACCCACAAGAAAGAACAGGAACTGTGGAAGGCAGCCAATGTGGATGTGAAGGCAGCCAGTGGCAAGTGGTACCGCGAGACAGGTTCAGGCATGGGAGCCACCTTGAACACCGGTGTGGGCATGGGCGCATATGTGTTGGCCGATCGCGCCAGCTGGATTGCATTTGGCAACAAAGGCAACTTCAAGATTGCGGTGGAAGGTGACCCTACCTTGTTCAATCAATACGGGGTTATCGCAGTGAACCCAGCCAAGTGCCCCAATGTGAAAAGTGAGTTGGGCCATGCATTCGTGAACTGGTTGGTGTCTGCCAAAGGGCAAGCCACGATTGCGGGGTTTCAGCAGAATGGGCAGTCTTTGTTTTTTCCGAATGCTGGCAAATGAGGCGTCTCAATAAGCCTTAAGAATTCCACACCACGGTGCCCATTGCCGTGGTGTTGTAGCCTTCAAATTGTTGTGCCTTTTTCTTGAATTCGCTGCTGTTGGTGAACTGAATAAGTGTTTGAAAAGGCGGCTCAAACCATGCTTTGCGGCACACCATTAAATCAAAATTTTCCTGTTGTGTGGGCACAAAGCCAAGGCCAAATTGCAGGGCCAGTGCTTGCAAACCGGGCGCCGCATCGGCTTTTCCACTGGCCACTGCAGCAATTGTGTCGTTTTCGGTTCGGCAGTTTTCCGAGATATTCAACGCTGCCAAATCAAGGCTGTGAGTGTGCAGCAGGTGCTCGAACAAAATCATGCCGCCTGCACCAGCCTGGCGTGTGGCAATTTTCAACGCAGGCAAATCAGCCACGCTGCTAATTTTCTTCGGATTGCCTTGCGGCACAATCAAACCCTGTTGCCGCTTGGCCCAATGCACCAACACCACATTGCTTGTTGCAAAACGGTTTTGCACCGCATGTGTATTCCAGGCCGTGGTATTGGGGGTGTTGTTGACACTGAGTACGTGCAAACCGGTGGCCACCGCACCCTTGTTCTCAAACACATCAAGCCCGCTCAAGCTGCCATCAAATTGCATGGCCAAACCACAACCCGATTCACGAATGGCCCATTCCAGAAGCGGGTCGTGGCTGCCTGCAACCACATTCAATCGTGCATTGTTTTTGCTGGCCGACAGAAATTCGCCAGTGCGTATCCAGTGCAAAAGCTCGGCTTTGGGAAACAGCAGTTTGCCGGTGGCCTTCACGCAGGGAATTTCTTGTGCACTGACCAGGTCGTAGAGCTTGCGCTCTTTGATGCGCAGCAATTCAGCCACTTCCTTGGTGGTTAAAACTCGGTGGTGTCCAAACCTGAATTCATGTGGTGCGGGTTTCTTCCAGTTTCGTCAAATCAATTTCATCAGGCTCCAGGCCAGGGCTTGTGCCCAACATACGTCGTACATCGTCGATCATTAGGTACAAACAAGGTACCAGCAACAGTGTAATGGCAGTGGCGAACAAAATGCCGTAGCCCAGTGAAATGGCCATCGGGATCATGAATTTTGCCTGGCGTGAGGTTTCGAAAATCATGGGCGCCAGGCCGCCAAATGTGGATACTGTTGTTAACATGATGGGTCGGAAACGCCGCACGCCTGAAGTACAAATAGCCTCGTAGGGCGTCATGCCTTCGCGTACTTTTCGTTGGCGTAGTCCACCATCACCAGTGAATCATTCACCACCACGCCGGCCAGCGCAAGAATACCCATCATGGACACAATGCTGATGCTATAGCCCATCATCAAGTGGCCTACAATTGCGCCGAAAATTCCGAACGGAATCGCCAACATGACGACAAACGGTTGCAGGTAACTTTTGAACGGAATGGCCAACAGCACGTAGATCAGCAACAAGGCCACCATGAAGCCTTTGCCCAAACCACCCAGGGCTTCCGAAAAATCTTGCTGGCGGCCGGCAAAGCTGTAGCTCAAGCCCGGGTAGTCGGCCATCAACTTCGGCATGAGGTCTTGCACAGTGGCATTTTGCACCTGTTGTGCCTGGTTGCGCGGGTTCACGTTCGCGGTCACGGAAATGGTTCGTCGTCCGTCCCTTCGCGTGATGTTGGCAACCGCACGCGTATCGTCAAATTCCACCAGTGAATGCAGGGGTACCAGTGT
>NZ_LUJK01000092.1 GCF_001601825.1 Limnobacter sp. CACIAM 66H1
GTCAACAGTGTGAAAGCCAAGTGATCTTAGTGATGATCCGCGTTCGATATATCAAAAAAACTGTCCTCCCCAGATGCTCTGAAAAACGGAAGTGTTCGGAGGAGGGGGCAGTTCAATCAGGAAGATTACGGTGAACAAGAAAACCAACTCATCTGATAAATCTAGTAATGAAAAGTCTGCACCGGAAACCCAAAAGTTGTCTACGCAAATTAAACAGGCGTACCAGTGGGGAGTCATTAAATATATCGACAAAGAAGGAGTGCTTTATCGATTGGTTTCGGCGCCTCATGATGGTGAAGATGCTGTCTGGAGTCTGAACTCCGGCATTCGTAGCTTCGAAATTCAGGATGGCTACGTGGACTTTCACGGGTTTTCAGGGTCGATTTATCGTTGCAAATTTCAGGATCAAGGCTTCAGTCAGCAGATGTTAATAACCATCTTGGGCTGGAGGGCGACGGAGCTCGAGCTAGGAAATGATCTTGATTTGATGCCTTTCGCGTTGTTCTTGAGAGAGTGGGAGGCAAAAACGCCAAGGGTCATGTGAAGTTAAAGAATTCAAAGTTGGTATCCACCGAGCACAAGAAGCCGAAGAAGCTGCACAGGAACCTGCGCAGCATGTCCGGGATTTGGTGGCCTTGGGCTTTACCGGGTCTATGACCGGGTCAGGCAGTGGAAAGATTTCGAGTAGTTCAAGGCAAAACATCGGGCAAGGGTTGTTTTGCGTATTTTGGTCGAAACTGGACACTGATTCCAGCATAAACTGGAAACCTAAAATCGCTCGCTGATAACCGTGGCGCCTTGCTTGGTTTTTTAACCAAACAACAGCGGCCACACCAATGCCTAACCGGAGGTTGTCCATGAGGAAGATTTTAGAAACACTGCGGCTGCGCGAACGGCTTGGGTTCACCAATCAGCAAATTGCTGAGGTCATCAAAGCCGGCCCCATCACCGCGTGAGACTATCTGTGACGGGCCGAGATGGCCGCTATCGATTATTCAATTGGCGTTAAAATAGATGAGCAGCGCTTGTTTCCTCCTGCTTTGCCATCAAGCGTGAAGCGCCCACAACCGAACTCGGCTTTCATTCACAGCGAATTGAAACGCAAACACGTCATACTCGATTTGCTGTGGCGCGAGTACAAGTAAAACAGGCAACGAAAGTTACCGCTTCAAACACAGTTCAACGCAAAACAGGAAGGAGGAAAAACAGATCTAAAAACTGAAAATCGAGACATAATTCTGACCCCAAGGGGGGGCAAAATTCAATGCAAACCCCAATTCAAATCCCAATTCAAATCTGGGTGTAAATCAACAGAATGCCGTTGGCACTGTTATTCAGGAGGCAAGTTCAGTGTTTTTTCGAATAGCAAGGGGAGAGCGCCCAAAGTGACGCCTGCAGAATCTGACTAAAGTGGCCTGTTCGGAAAACCCTAGGATAGAGGATAGGTGAGACATAGAAACTTCCGTCTCGGTGAGATATCGAATCGCTTCTTGACAAATGATTTGTGTCTTTATTTGATCAAAAGAAGTGCCTTCATCAGACAAATGCCGTTGCAAAGTTCTTGGGTGAATCGCCAACAGGTTAGCAACTGCAGATTTGTCGCACACTGTTCTTCCAAGTATTTTTTTGATTACTTGGGCAGTCCTCGCTGAATAAGTACCACGGAGGCTTCGGAAATTGGTTTGAATGTGTAGATCTACGATGTGACTAAGCTCAATATTGGGCTTATCGAGCCGAGTTGCCAGAGTCGAATTACTCAAGAGTAGTGCTGCTTTGTCACGATCAAACTCAACAGGAGCACCAAAGAATCGATCATAAACTTCATGGTGATTTTTCGAACCATGAGGCAAGATTACTTTAGTCAATTGATAATTATCGCCTGCCAGAATCTTTATAAAACGGTGAAGATTGCCCAAGCAAATATCCAAGGTTTGTGTGTGGACTATCGGCTTTCCCAAATTAATTGAAATACTTACCCAGCTATTGAACGAGGACCTTTGAGGCAGTGACGGTTCCGGAAAACTGTCAATCTCAATTGCTGGGCTCATGATGTCAATATGTTTGGCTGCGTATTCAACTGCCTCGCGCACTGTGGGCAAATTGCTGATTACCAGCGAAAGCGGGCCTAGGATGCTGATGTCGTGATACGGAGACATGCTTAAACCGAGACAGGGAAGATTCTTCGCTCTGGCGGCGTATTCGAGCATCTTGACAAAGTCATCTATCGGGACGAACTCGTTGTCTTGATTCGCAAGGTCTAGGTCCAGACCAAACCGCGAAGCAATTTCGCGAGCATCACTACCACTACTGCTCAATACCTCAAGAAATCCCAACATGACCGTCGATCTAAGTAAAAGACTCATTTGTCTCCAAAGGTCAAAAAATAGTCTTCAATGGTCAAGAGTATATGTTTTTACCAATGTAATAATCAAATGAAATATTAAAACCATATGGAGACAATAACGATGAAATTTACTACCCGCGTTGGCCGCAAAAAAACTTTGGGCATTTCTGCTCGCAAGCTCATTCAGCTTATCCGCCCAAGCACAGCAGGGTAATCAAAAATTATGTGTATATGATCTTTTAGGTGCTGCGGGTGATATTTTTGCCATGGCTAAAGACTATGAAGTTGCCTCTAAAGCTTGGGGCGGCAACGTCAAAATTCATGCTTACACGGATGAGCGAATTGCCACTCAAGACTTTATCGCGGGTGAATGTGATGCAGTGTTTGCGACTGGTTTCCGTACCCGTCAATTCAACGCCATCACTACATCTATTGACTCACTGGGCGCATCCTCAATCGTCAAAGACGGCAAGGTGGACATGAACGCCAGTTACGAAGTAGTACGTCGCGCAATTCAGGTATTTTCCTCACCAAACTCCACAAAAACCGCAATCAATGGAAAATTTGAGATCGCCGGTATTATCCCTTTTGGGACGGCTTACCCAGTGCTGAACGATCGAAAAATCCAGACCGTTGAAGATCTTGCTGGCAAGAAAATTGCAGCTTTTGACTATGACAAGGCACAGGCCGTGATGATCCAGAAAATTGGTGCTCAACCAGTTTCTGCAGATATCACCAACTTCGCCAGCAAGTTCAACAATGGCATTGTTGACATGATTGCAGCACCAGCCGCCGCATATAAACCGCTAGAACTCTATCGAGGCATTGGCACCAAAGGTGCTATCAATCGTTTTCCGATTGTGATCTTGAGCTATCAGATGGTGATCAACACCAGCAAGTTTCCGGTCGGCTTTGGACTTGAGTCAAGAAAGTATTGGAGCGGTCAGTATGATCGTGCTTTGAAATTGATTCTTCGAGCAGAGCAAACAATTCCAGAGAAAACATGGAGTGACCTGACCCCTGAAAACATGATTAAGTACACCATCATGTTGAGGGAAAGCAGGGGGTCGATTGTCGAGCAAGGCATATACGACAAGCAGGGTTTGAGCATCATGAAGAAAATCCGGTGCAGTGTGAATCGGGCGGACTCAGAATGCACACCTGACAGCAAAACGTTCTGATAGTTGACCAGTCCGATATGTGACGAGAAAGGATCATATCGGCCTTTTTATCTCCTGGTCTCAACCACCCAAGCCACTCAAATCAGTCTCTGTAAGCATCTTGAGACTGCCGCTTGTTGGCGATATAGAAAAGCTGGTTTATGTCTTGCACTCAGTGAAATGCAATACGACCTCATTTCCCGACGGATATAACATGAACAAAAAAATACAGTACTGCCCAAACTTCAAGATGCTAATTGTAGGCGCATTGACAGCAACCCCAATTCTGTCTTTTTTGTCGAGCAAAGCATATGCGGGAGGAACCGCATTTGATGCAACCTCAATCAGTTCTATGGGAAGTGCCAATGCGGGGATGGCTGCCGAAGCAGGTGACGCATCTGTTCTATTTGCGAACCCTGCTGCATTGACCAGACTCAAAAGAGCGGAAGTTGTACTTGGCGCTGCATTTGTTGGTATCAACACCTCTTACACCTCCGGTCAAACACCGGATGGATCTCCAACGAACAGCGGCACTACAGGCAGCGCTGGGCAGGAATTCAATCGAAAAAGTGGATACGATTCAACTGCCCTTGCGCCCAACCTGTTCGTAGCAATTCCAATTACTAAAAAACTCGTTGTTGGTTTCGGAGGGGCCGCCTCCCATGCACTGATTGTTCGCTACGATGAAAATTTTCCGGGACGCAACCAAGGCCGCGATATTGACTTTAAGGTCA
>NZ_LUJK01000093.1 GCF_001601825.1 Limnobacter sp. CACIAM 66H1
TTGTTGAGAGTTGTGTTGGAATAAAAAAACCCCGCCTCAAGTCTGAGAGCGGGGTTTTTTGGTATTGGAGAGCCTGACGATGTCCTACTTTCACATGCGAATGCACACTATCATCGGCGCTAAGGCGTTTCACGGTCCTGTTCGGGATGGGAAGGGGTGGTACCACCTTGCTATGGTCGTCAGGCAAAGAGGGTTGGCTGTAAGTGCGGTGCCTTGATTGCACTTACTTGTTAGCTAACCAGCGTTGCGGCTGATTGGCTCGATTTGGAACTGATGAGTATCTTCGATAGCAACTAGATTGCTGATGCGTGTTGCGGTTTATATCTACAAACTACCTTGATTTTCATTCGGGTGTTAGCCCGAGGTAGATTTACTGTGTTGTTTCATGTGCGTATCTTTTAAGCAAGGCTCAATGCTATAGAGCCAAGCCGCACGGGCAATTAGTACTGGTTAGCTTAATGCATTACTGCACTTCCACACCCAGCCTATCAACGTCGTGGTCTTCAACGGCCCTTCAGGAGGATCAAGTCCTCAGGGAAATCTTATCTTAAGGCAAGTTTCACGCTTAGATGCTTTCAGCGTTTATCTCTTCCGTATTTAGCTACCCGGCAATGCCACTGGCGTGACAACCGGTACACCAGAGATACGTCCATTCCGGTCCTCTCGTACTAGGAACAGCCCCCTTCAAATTTCCAACGCCCACGGCAGATAGGGACCAAACTGTCTCACGACGTTTTAAACCCAGCTCACGTACCTCTTTAAATGGCGAACAGCCATACCCTTGGGACCGGCTACAGCCCCAGGATGAGATGAGCCGACATCGAGGTGCCAAACACCGCCGTCGATGTGAACTCTTGGGCGGTATCAGCCTGTTATCCCCAGAGTACCTTTTATCCGTTGAGCGATGGCCCTTCCATACAGAACCACCGGATCACTATGTCCTGCTTTCGCACCTGCTCGACTTGTCAGTCTCGCAGTCAAGCACGCTTATGCCATTGCACTATCAGTACGATGTCCGACCGTACTTAGCGTACCTTCGAGCTCCTCCGTTACTCTTTAGGAGGAGACCGCCCCAGTCAAACTGCCCACCATGCACGGTCCCCGGCCCAGATAATGGGTCAAGGTTAGAACCTCAAACAGATCAGGGTGGTATTTCAAGGATGGCTCCATGAGAACTGGCGTTCCCACTTCAAAGCCTCCCACCTATCCTACACAAACCGGTTCAAAGTCCAATGCAAAGCTACAGTAAAGGTTCATGGGGTCTTTCCGTCTAGCCGCGGGGAGATTGCATCATCACAAACACTTCAACTTCGCTGAGTCTCAGGAGGAGACAGTGTGGCCATCGTTACGCCATTCGTGCAGGTCGGAACTTACCCGACAAGGAATTTCGCTACCTTAGGACCGTTATAGTTACGGCCGCCGTTTACTGGGACTTCAGTCAAGAGCTTGCACCCCATCATTTAATCTTCCAGCACCGGGCAGGCGTCACTCCCTATACGTCCACTTTCGTGTTTGCAGAGAGCTGTGTTTTTATTAAACAGTCGCAGCCACCATTTTATTGCAACCCCTTCGTCCTTCCACTGTTCATGGTCAAACTACAAGGGCGTACCTTCTCCCGAAGTTACGGTACCAATTTGCCGAGTTCCTTCTCCTGAGTTCTCTCAAGCGCCTTAGAATACTCATCCCGCCCACCTGTGTCGGTTTGCGGTACGGTCAACGTGTAACTGAAGCTTAGAGGCTTTTCTTGGGACCACTTCCAATGGCTTCGTAGCCGTAGCTACTTCGCCCCACACCCTTGAGTATATGACAGCCGGATTTGCCTAACTGTCCTCTATGATGCAGGGACCAGGATATCCAACACCTGGACCACTTTCCACGATCCGTCCCCCCATCGCATTACACGTCGGTGCAGGAATATTAACCTGCTTCCCATCGACTACGCATTTCTGCCTCGCCTTAGGGGCCGACTAACCCTACGCCGATGAACGTTGCGTAGGAAACCTTGGGCTTACGGCGACAGAGCCTTTCACTCTGTTTATCGCTACTCATGTCAGCATTCGCACTTCTGATACCTCCAGCATGCTTTACAACACACCTTCGCAGGCTTACAGAACGCTCCCCTACCACATACACTTGCGTGTACATCCGCAGCTTCGGTTATCTGCTTAGCCCCGTTACATCTTCCGCGCAGGACGACTCGATCAGTGAGCTATTACGCTTTCTTTAAAGGGTGGCTGCTTCTAAGCCAACCTCCTGACTGTTTTAGCCTTCCCACTTCGTTTTCCACTTAGCAGATATTAGGGACCTTAGCTGGCGGTCTGGGTTGTTTCCCTCTTGACACCGGACGTTAGCACCCGATGTCTGTCTCCCGAGATTGCACTTACAGGTATTCGGAGTTTGCCATGGTTTGGTAAGTCGCGATGACCCCCTAGCCATAACAGTGCTCTACCCCCTGTAGTGAGACTCGAGGCACTACCTAAATAGTTTTCGGGGAGAACCAGCTATTTCCAGATTTGTTTAGCCTTTCACCCCTATCCACAGCTCATCCCCTAACTTTTCAACGTTAGTGGGTTCGGTCCTCCAGTTGGTGTTACCCAACCTTCAACCTGGCCATGGATAGATCATCTGGTTTCGGGTCTACACCCAGCGACTAGACGCCCTATTCGGACTCGCTTTCGCTACGCCTTCCCTACTCGGTTAAGCTTGCCACTGAATGTAAGTCGCTGACCCATTATACAAAAGGTACGCCGTCACCCCATAAAGAGGCTCCGACTGTTTGTATGCACACGGTTTCAGGATCTATTTCACTCCCCTCCCGGGGTTCTTTTCGCCTTTCCCTCACGGTACTAGTTCACTATCGGTCAGTCATGAGTATTTAGCCTTGGAGGATGGTCCCCCCATGTTCAGACAGGGTTTCTCGTGCCCCGCCCTACTTGTCGTACGCCTAGTTCCACAATCGAGTTTTCACATACAGGGCTATCACCTTCTATGGCCGGACTTTCAAGACCGTTTTGTTAACTCAAATGCTAAATCGTACAGGCTGATCCAATTTCGCTCGCCACTACTCTCGGAATCTCGGTTGATTTCTTTTCCTCTGGGTACTTAGATGTTTCAGTTCTCCAGGTTCGCCTCGCACAGCTATGTATTCACTGTGCGATACCCCTAAAAGGGTGGGTTTCCCCATTCGGACATCTACGGATCAAAGCTTGTTTGCCAGCTCCCCGTAGCTTTTCGCAGGCTACCACGTCCTTCATCGCCTATGACTGCCAAGGCATCCACCATGTGCACTTATTCGCTTGACTCTATAGCGTTAAGCCCTGCTCAAGTTATTCACAAGAACAACACTGTAATCACCATAAAAAGCAAAGTAGTTTGTGTGCCGTATTCTAAATTTCAAGCGCCAATGTGTATAAGGAAATACACACCAACTTCTTGAGAAGAACGATGATGCAATCGCATCAATCAAAATATCTACACCTTAAATTCATAAGGAGTATCTATCTCGATATCTCATCATTTCCAAATTGTTAAAGAACAAGCCCAGAATCTGTGTTCTGGCGACTCTTACAGCCAAATGAATAAACACCAACCAGCGCCTATTCATTTGACCGCAAACCGATGCGAAACATCACATCACCTGCCTAACCACTAACAGCCAATCTATATCAACAAAGACCAATCGCTTAAACACTCAATACAGCAGTAAAAATTGGTGGAGGTGAACGGGATCGAACCGATGACCCCCTGCTTGCAAAGCAGGTGCTCTCCCAGCTGAGCTACACCCCCAGGTGTTTTACAACAACTTCAAACCAATGGTGGGTCTGGATGGGCTCGAACCATCGACCCCCGCCTTATCAAGACGGTGCTCTAACCAACTGAGCTACAGACCCCGTAAACTTTTCAGCCCCAGGGCCCTGACCTCTAGACGGTTCTCTCGTTCCGCACTTAAAGGCCCTCTCTTTTTGCTGCTTGTATCTTTGCGTCTAAACAAACCGATAAGTGTGAGCACTACAACCAAACAAATTCAAGACCTGATCAATTTCTCTTTC
>NZ_LUJK01000094.1 GCF_001601825.1 Limnobacter sp. CACIAM 66H1
CCATGCAGCAAATTCGGATTGCGTGCAGGTGCTTCCGCTTCCTGGGTCTTCAGGTTTAATGTGAAATAAAACACCGAGCCGCGTCCTGGTGTGGAATGGGCATGAATATCACCCTCCATCAGGTGTACCAGTTCTTTGGCGATGCTTAGCCCCAAGCCGCTGCCACCGAACATTCGAGTGGTGCTTGAATCAGCCTGTGTGAACTTGTCAAACACGCGTTGCAACTGGTCTTTGCTCATACCAATGCCCGTGTCGCTGACACTGAACTGCAGGGTGACCTGGTCGTCAAGTTGCTTGAGTACTTTCACCGTGAGATTGATGTGTCCTTCGCTGGTGAACTTGATGGCGTTGCCAATCAGGTTCTTCAGAATTTGACCGACGCGCAAAGAATCGCCAACCAGTCTGTTCAGGGTGGATTGCAGTCCTTTTCCTTGCAGTGTGTATAGCAGGCGAATGTTCTTGTCCAGCGCCGAGTTGCCCAAGGTGCCAAAGACTTCCTCCAGCACATCATCAAGGCGGAATGGGCGCTGCTCCAGCTTGAACATGTCGGATTCGATTTTTGACAGGTCCAGAATGCTGTTGAGCAAGTGAAGCAGGTTGTCGCCCGACAGTTGAATTTTGGTGAGGTAGTCTTTCTGTTTCTCGTTCAGATCAGTTTTCAGTGTCAGTGCGGTCATGCCGAGAATCGCATTCATGGGCGTGCGAATTTCGTGGCTCATGTTGGCCAGGAACGAGCTCTTGATTCTCGACTCGTTTTTCGCCCGTTCTTTCTCGACGTTGGCCAAGCTGACTTCTTCAAGCGCTTGTTTCACACGTTCGCTTTTCTCGAGGTCGCGCTGGAATGAACGAATCATTCGGTTGAATGCGCGAATCAACAAGTTGATTTCATGGGAACCCGTGCGGTTGTTGACGCGCACGGTGTAATCGCCCTTCATGATTTCTTCACTGGCGTTGTAAAGCGAATTGATCGGGTCGATCACTTTTTTCTTGATGGACACCAAACCGACGAACAGACCCAGCAGGAACAACAGGGTGAACACCACATCAAGATAAACGCTGTAAGTCAGTTCTTTGCGGGAGGCGTCGATCAGACCGAGGTAGCGGCTTTTTTCGCGTGCAATGAATGAGGACAATTCCGCAGACAATGCATTGGTCAGTTCAATGTGTTCGCGGTCAAACAACACACCGAATGTTTCCTTGACTTCGGGTGGCGACAGGTACTCGCCCTCGCGTTTGTCAACAAAGCGGGTAATACCACTGGCGAAGGCGCTGAGTTCGTTTTTCTCGAGTTGATGGCGCAAGTCGAGGATTCGTTCAATCGCCGGCTCGTTTTCAGCGATGAATCTCAGTGAGTAAAGTCTTTCACTGAGGTTTTGCCCAATTCCCCACGACACGGCAGAGTCTTTGTTCTGTCCGGTGATGATATCAACCCAGTAGTCGGCTTCTACATCGGTGGTGTAAATGCGGCTACCGTTGTGCAGACCCACAATGTCAAGGTAGTGGTTGATGTATTCCGGGTTGCGACTGGCTGCGTACAGCAATACCAGCTTTCGCATAGCTTCGAACTCGGCAAGCGTGCGGGTCAGAATGGCTTCGTCAGAGGCCCAGGCTTGGTAATAATCTTCTTGAACTGTCTGCTGGTGAATTGAAATACTTTTCACACCGATGCCGAATACCGAGAACACCAGAATGAGTAGACCAAATATTCGAATCAGCAGGGTCAGTTTCATGGGCCAGCCTTGTTATTGGAATTGTTCGGCCCTGGTTCAGTGACTTTGCGATTCTTCAAGTAAACGCGATTGTCGCTCTGCCTTGGTAAAAATTGACACGGCATGGGCGCGATTCTGTGCGCCTAGTCTAACAAGGACTTCACGCATGTGGGCGCGAACTGTCTCAGGACTCAAGTTCATGTCGCGGGCAGCTTCTTTTGCAGTCATGCCGACAGCAATGCGGCGCATGATCTCAACCTGTCGCCAGGTCAGCGGCTTTTTTGAACCCGGCGCAATAATGTTGGACTGAAACTCGTTTTTGGACTTCATTTTGTCCGCATTCATTCCTTCCTGGCAGCTTACGCCAGTGGCCATCAGACCTTTCATGACCGCGTCCAGCAGTTCATGGTAGTCAGCAGATTTACGAACACAGGGAATTTCCATCTCGTCCAGTTCCTGGAGGATGTCATTGTGTGTCGTACCCGTAAATGCCAGCAGTTGCGAGAACGGAAACAGATCGCGCACGCGCTGGGCAGAATTTACCCCTTCGCAGTCAGGCAGGTTCAGATCAAATATGACAAGACGTGGGTTCTCATGGATGTGTTGCTCACTCGCTTGGATGGTGGGCACTTTGAGCACGCTCAGGTCTGGTGCATGCTCGGTCAGCATGTCAGCCAGCATCATGGACACCAGTGGATGATCTTCAATCAAAAGTACAGCGTTGGGGTTCATTCGGCAACCTCCCAATTCGTTTGCCAGAAATAAAAACCGGTATTACCGATATGCTCAAATCATGTTACGTGTGAACCCTCGAAGCGATGCCCCTTCATTTGGAGGATGGCTTCATTTGAAGCGTGCGGGTACGAAATGATTTCTCCCTCAAATAGGGGGGGGTCTCTTTGTGTTGATAGCGGCATCCCGGCGATCCACTAACCTTATGGCATTGAGTCTAAATGCCGTTTGGCCGGGTGAATGTTGTGAGTGAGTCGGAATCAAAACCACTGGAAGTCTGGGTCGCTGAGGATTCACCGTTCTACCGGCTTGTGGTGGAAGAGGCGATTGAGGAAATCGCCAAGGTGACCTACCTGTCCATTTCGCTGACCGTGTTTGAACGCTTTGGTGATATTCGTGCCGCATTTGATCAGGCGGAACGCGGCTTAAGACCTTTGCCTTCCGCTGTGTTGTCCGATCTTCATTTCCCGGACAATGCACACGACGATTTGCAAGATATCCTGGTGTTTTACAGCAGGTATGTGAACGCAGTGCCTGTGTCTTACATGTCTTGCAATCTCGAAAGCCTCGAGCTGGCAGAAAGCCTCGCGGAGCATCGCTCAGACGCTTTGCAACCAGCCCGGTTTTTGCGCAAAGACACTGCCGAAACCATGACCAATCTGGTAAAAACCATTCACGCCATGGTGTTCGCACCTCGCACTCAGCATTCCCGTCTCGGCGCCACACTGGCCTGACTTCATTTCTAGATCAGTTTTCAAAAACCCGAAATACAATCAGAAAACAGGGCGCGTTGCGTGCAGTGTCCAGAAACGGTGAAATCAAAATGTCGCAAGGCACCTTTTTGTCAGGGCTGATCTCATATTCGGTTTTCACGAGAATTTTTTTGATGGCTTAAGAACCCGACAAGCAACTGACGATAGTGTCTGGTTGGTATGCGGCCATGAATCAAATGGTAGGGGTTGCGTCCTAACCATTTGTCCCGTGCCTGGCCGACGAAGGTCTCGAATGCAGAGTTCACGTACAACAGGCCAAAGGGATCTTTGGTGTTGCGAATGTCATTCGTGACCATGATGACTTCGCGAATTTGCTCAATCGCTGAGTTCAACATGTACAAATCGCTGCTTTGGTTTTTTTCGTTTGGTGATGTCTTTGATCAGGATGATATACCCCGTGCCTGATTTGAAAACACGCAGCGAGATCCAGCGCTTGATGAACCCTACAAACTGTTCGACTGACTTCGAGAAACCCACCTGATTGACACCTTCCAGCAATGTTGCAAACTGGTTTTTGTCGAGATCAGGAATCAATTCAGTCAAAGGCGTTGCGTGTACAAAAAGTTCTTTGTCTTTTTGCAGCAAGGTTTTTGCGTTTCGGTTTACAAAGCTGACGTT
>NZ_LUJK01000095.1 GCF_001601825.1 Limnobacter sp. CACIAM 66H1
TCATCTTCGGCGGTCTCGTAAAGCACACGGTCTTCACTGCTTTGAGTGCGCGCAAATTCCCTGTACCACCAGGCATGCCCGTTTTCGATGGCTTTCAGGTTGATGTCGGTTTCGCCGTCACAGAAACGTTGCTGGCAACCTTCGAGGGGCAACACCACTTTGGCCACTTGCCGTTTGTAGCGATCGGTGTTGTTGACCACGATCTTCACGTTTTGATTCAACACCTGCTCGGTGAGCCAGCGCCGTGATTGTTCACCACCGGCCTGATTTAATTCAGGTGCGTCCACTGCGTGCATACGGATTTTGTGGGTGGCGCCGTCGCGGTTGCGCACAGTCATGGTGTCACCGTCGGCCACACGGGTCACTGTGGCCATGTAAAAGCTGCCCGAGGTTGCCGGGCCGGGCTGGTTCTGACTTTCTGAGTCAATGGGGCCACCAATGCCAATGTTTGGGCCGTAGGGGCTCACGTAATAGCCTAACAGGGCCAAAACCAGAGCCAACACTTTAAAGATCATATTGGGTTTGAGAATGTTCAAGGTTAAGATGGCTAGCGAGCCAAATCACGATTTTATAAAACAGCCGAGAGTAACATGGACAGAGTCAACCTGCAGTTCAACAGCGACAACACTGTGGCCACCGTGGCCTTGAACCGCCCCGACAAACACAATGGCGTGGACTGGGCCATGCTCAAGGAAGTGCGCAAAGTGCAGCGAACACTTGCCAAACACCCCACGCTGCGCGCAGTCATTTTGAAAGGCGAAGGCCCGTCTTTTTGTGCGGGGCTGGATGTGAAATCGGTGATGAGCAACCCGAAAACCGGTTTGATCATGTACGCCAACCTGTGGTTGCCCATGCGCAATATTTTCCAGACCTGGAGTATGGGTTGGCGTGACCTGGGCGTTCCAGTAATTGCTCAGATTCATGGCAATTGCTTTGGCGCCGGCATTCAATTCGCGATGGGCGCAGACATTCGCGTGTGCACCCCCGATTCACAATTGTCCATTCTGGAAGCCAAATGGGGGCTTGTGCCCGACATGGGCGGTGCAGCGCTGGTGCGTGAATTGTTGCCGGTGGATGTGGCCAAAGAGTTGACCATGACGGGCCGCGTGCTCAGTGGTTTGCAAGCCAAGGAGCTGGGCTTGGTGACGCATGTGGTGGAGAATCCCGAGGACAAGGTGCAGGCCTTGGTGCAGGAAATTTTGACCCGCTCCCCCGATTCTGTGGCGGCAAGCAAGTTCATGTTGCAACGGATTTTTGGTATTGACGAAGCGGCGCATTTGACCCAGGAACGCCGCTGGCAGCGCCGGGTTCTTGGCTTTAAAAACCAGCGTATTTCGGTTGTGAAAAACAGCAAGCAACCCACCATGCCGTTTGCCAAACGACAAATTCGTTGAAATCTCGGGGTGTGCCGCATCCAGCGGCGCACTTCATGCAGTAACAACAGATTCGGGAATAAAAAACACAACACGGAGACATACCCATGAAGGCCCTGACCCCCAATGACCAATTGTTCTTGTGGCTGGAGCGCCGCAACCAACCCATGCACGTGGGTGGGTTGGTGCTGCTGAAACCACCCAAGGGCCAGAGCACAATCGATTATGTACACAAGGTGGTGGCCGACATGCGCACGTACACCCAGCCGGTGGCACCTTTCAGTTTGCGTTTGAAGTCGCGATTGGGAATGTGGTTTTGGGTGGAGGACGATGAGTTTGACCTGGAGGCACACTTCATTCATTTGTCGCTGCCCAAGCCGGGCCGCATTCGTGAATTGCTGGAGTTAACTTCAAAGCTGCATGCCGCGCCACTGGACCGCGCAAAGCCCCTGTGGGAAGCCTATGTCATCGATGGTCTTGAAGATGGTCGAGTGGCTTTGTACACCAAGGTGCACCATGCGTTGGTGGATGGTGTGGCCTGCATGAAAATGTTGCAGCGTTCCATGGCCGATAACCCAGAGATCATGGACATTCCGCCGCTGTGGGCCAACCCGAATTTGCGTGGCTCGGTTCACCGTTCCGAGGCATCGGAAGGTTTGGTGACCATGCTGGGCCAAGTGCTGGACACTGCGAAAACCCAACTGTTCAGTCTGCCCAAGGTGGTGAAAGAAGTCGGACGATCCTTGTGGCAAACCAGTGTTGCTGATCCAGATTTCGTGTCGGTCATTCAAGCGCCACGCAGCGTGTTGAACCGCCGTATCACGGCCTCACGCAGGGTCGCCGCCCAGTCGTGGTCCATGGAGAGAATCAAGGCCTGTGCGACCGGCCTGAACATGACGTTGAACGACGTGGTACTGGCCATGTGTGGCTCGGCCTTGCGTTCTTATTTGAGCGAATTGAACGCATTGCCCGCCCGCCCTTTGGTGGCAATGGTGCCAGTATCGCTTCGCAAAGACGACACTGCCACGGGTAATCACGTGGCGCTGTTGTTGGCCAATTTGGCCACTGACACCGAAGATCCCGTGGAACGGATTGAAACCATTGCACGTTCAGTGAACCATTCCAAAGAACGGTTTGCCAGCATGAATCAAACTGAAATCATGAACTACGTGGCCACCATGATGGGCATTAGCGGGTTCAACATGCTGACCGGTTTGGCACCCAAGTTACAGGCTTTCAACATTGTGATTTCGAATGTACCCGGCCCCAAACACACCCTGTATTTCAACGGTGCAGAAGTGGACGGGGTGTACCCGGTGTCGCTGTTGCTCGACGGTCAGGCTTTGAACATCACCTTGAACAGCTATGCCGGCAAGCTTGAATTCGGCTTGGTGGCGTGTCGCAGAACCATGCCCTCGATGCAGAGACTGTTGCAGTTTCTCGAAGACGGCCTGGTCGAGCTGGAGGAGGCGGCAGCCAAGGAAGCCAAAGCCAACTTGAAAAAGCGCAACGCGGCTTGAGGTTCAGTCCTCGCTAAAACGGGAAGCCATTGCAAAGCCAAACAAGAAGGGCCAGCGCTGGAATGAGTCGTATACCGCTTGGTCCTGTTGAATGTCTTGGTACATGTTGTGGTCAAAACCTTCAAGCTGGGCGCTGAGCGCATAAATGTCATGTGCCATGTCTGCGGGTGGCATGAACAAGGCGGGCGGTGAATTGGGGTCAAATTGTGCCATGGTTGATCAAGCCCCCCTCAGTTCGATGCTGCAATGGTTTGAACCGGACCCAGTATTTTCCATGCGGCACCTGGGGCTTTGATCCAATACGATCCCTGACTTTCCATTACAGTGATGTTGCCTTGTTGGGATACAAATCGGGTATCGGGCAGATCGCTAAGCAGCACTGGCCATGCAGGTTTTTGCTGTTGCTCGGCTGTCTGTGCCAGCCAGCGAGAGAAGAGTTCACTGAGCGCCGTGTAGCTGACGGATTGTTTCACTGTCACCGGCCCCGTGCTCGCGGGTGCATAACCAGGCGCAATCCAGTAGCCAAATACAGGCACTTTGGTGATGGCGGGGGTTGGCAATTCACGCAGGCCCACCAGTTGTCCAAATTCACCAGTTAATCCAGCGCCGTGTTCGGGTACCACCACCACCAACGCTTTGCGTTCGCTGCGTCGAATTTCCCCAAGTACGGATTGAATGTCATTCAACATCCG
>NZ_LUJK01000096.1 GCF_001601825.1 Limnobacter sp. CACIAM 66H1
GGCTTGTTCCCACGCAGCGAGGCCGTGTCAAGGTGAATGGAAAAGACTTGCAGAGCTATGCACACCGCGAACGCGCCAAAACTGTGGCCTGGCTGGCCCAGGGCGGGGCCGATCAGGCTGCTGATGACTTGAGTACCTACGACATCGTCATGCTGGGCCGCTTTCCCCATTTGCCCTGGTTAAGCCCGCCCGGCCCAGCCGACCACGCCGCTGTGCAGCAGGCCATGGAACAAACCCGTGTGTGGGAATGGCGCAGCCGTTTGTTTGGAAGTCTTTCCGGGGGCGAACGCCAGCGCGTGCTGCTGGCGCGCCTGTTGGCTGTTCAGGCCGACATTGTGTTGATGGACGAACCTTTGGCCAACCTCGACCCGCCGCACCAGGCCGACTGGATTGCGCTGGTGCGTAGCCTGGTGGCCCAAGGACGAACGGTGGTGACCGTGTTGCATGAAATTTCCCTGGCCTTGCTTGCCGACGACCTGTTGGTGTTGCAAGCAGGCCAATTGCACTACGCCGGCCCCAGTCACGAGCCGACGGCACACCACGCCCTGCAAACTGTTTTTGATCATCGACTTTCCATTCACCAGGTGAACAACCGTTGGCTTGTGTTGCCAACCTGACTGCGAGAGAAAACCCCATGCAAATTGAAACGCCCCCCACTGAAAAACGTTACGACCGGCCCGAAGGCGAAAGGCGTGGCCTGATCATCGTGAACACCGGCGATGGCAAAGGCAAAAGCACTGCGGCATTTGGCCTGGCCTTGCGTGCATTTGGGCGCACCCATGTGCATGGCAAGCTCGTGAAAATTTACCAGTTCATGAAAGTGCCCAGTGCGCGTTTTGGTGAACATCGATCCTTCGAGCAACTGGGTTTGTCCATCGAAGGGCTGGGTGATGGCTTTAGCTGGAAAAGCAAAGACATCGAACATTCAGCGCAACTGGCCCGGGACGGCTGGGCCAAAGCCCGCGACACCATTCTGGGAGGCGAACATTTTATGGTGGTGCTGGATGAACTGACCTACGGCTTGATTTACGGCTGGATCCCGCTGGAGGATGTGTTGCAAACCCTGCGCGAACGACCCAAGGATGTGCATGTGGTAATCACCGGGCGGCGTTGCCCGCAGGAAGTAATCGACATGGCCGACACGGTGACAGAGATGACCATGGTCAAGCATGCTTTCAAGGCAGGCATACCGGCCCAGCGCGGTATCGAAGATTAAACGCAACGCAAATGGACAATGCCAGCCCCGCTTTGATTTTCGCCACGTCTTTTACATCCATTGACGGTTTGGCTGGTGCCATGCTGGTGGCTTTGCTCGTCGATTATTGTTTCGGCGAACCGCCGGTTCGCTGGCACCCGGTGGTGTGGATGGGCAATTATCTGGGGTGGGTCGGTCGTTTGTTTGCACCTGTAATGGGTGTTGTGCCCAGCAAAGTGATGGCCCCATTCACAGCCGGTGCCTTGGCGTGGTGCGCGGGTGCTGCGGGTGTATTCATTCTGGCTGCGTTGCTTTCAAAGTGGGTGGCACAGGCGAATTGGGTTTTCCAAGTGTTGTTGCTGGGCCTGTTGTTCAAACCCATGTTGGCCTGGCGGGTGCTGCGCGATGAAGTACACGCAGTTGAAAAAGCCTTGCAACGTTCACTGCCCGAAGGCCGACAGCAGGTGGCGCGTTTGGTCAGCCGCGATGTGAACGGCCTGAGCGAGGCGCAGGTTCGGCAGGCTGCCATTTCTACACTTGCAGAAAATTTAAATGACTCTGTGGTAGCCCCGCTGTTCTGGTTTGCGGTGCTGGGTTTGCCAGGCGCTGCGGTTTATCGCTTTGCCAATACGGCCGACGCCATGTGGGGCTATCTTGGCGAACGCGCAGGGCGCGACTGGACCTGGGCAGGCAAGTGGGCAGCACGCGCAGACGATGTGTTGTCCTGGTTGCCTGCCCGCATCACCGCCGTGCTGATTTGCCTGTTGTTCAAAGGTCGTGGCCTGTTTCAATTACCCGGTATTGCACAACAAACCCCTTCACCGAATGGCGGTTGGCCCATGGGGGCCTTGGCTTTGGGCATGAATATTTGTCTGGAAAAGAAAGGCGTGTATTGTTTGAATAGGCAAGGCGAGGCGCCACGCAGTGGCCACATCGAAGCCGCCTTGCATGCCTGCGCACAAGTGGTGATATTCATAGCGGTGCTTTGCTTGGTGGCTGTTTCGTGGGGGGTAACATGAACACACGTATACATGGCGGTACCGATGAGCACGGGCCGGTGCCCTTTGACTTCTCGAGCAATGCCAATGCAGTTGGACCTTGCCCTGCGGTGTTGAACGCAGTTCAGCAGGCTGACGCACTGCGTTACCCCGATCCGAATTACACGGCCTTGCGCACTGCGCTTGCCGACTTTCATCAAGTGGATGAATCCAGAATTGTGGTTGCGGGCAGTGCAAGCGAATTCATTCTACGCCTGACCACCTGCCAGTGGCGCAAGGGCTGCAATTCTTACTGGGTGCCGCAACACGCTTATGGCGATTATGCGCACGCCGCGCAGGTGTGGGACATGGAACTGGTTGATGACCCAAGTCAGGCTGGCTTGGTGTGGTTGTGCAACCCTTCAAGCCCCTTGGGGCAAACTGAATCGACCGAGCTCTTGAAAATTGTAGAGGCCCACCCCGATGTGGTTGCCGTGCTTGATTGTGCTTATGAACCCTGTGTGCCTTGATGAACAGGCCCGCACGGCCGTGCAAAAACGAGACCATTTGTGGCAATTGTGGTCGCCCAACAAGGCATTGGGCATGACAGGTATTCGCGGCGCTTACGCCATTGCACCCGTGGGTGAAAGCCGAGCGGTGTGCGCACTGAATAGCCTGGCACCTTCCTGGCCGATCGGCACGCACGGGCAAGCAATGCTGCTTGCCTGGACCTTGCCGGAAACACAAGGCTGGTTGGCTGAAAGCCGCAGCGTGCTGGCGCAATGGAAACTGGATCTGCTGAATTGCCTTCACCAGCGGGGTTGGGAAACGATGCCCAGCATTGCCTCGTTTGTGTGTGCCAAAGCACCTTGCGGAATTGATGAGGTGCACCTGCGCGCGCGTGGCATCAAGCTGCGCGATGCCACCTCGTTTGGTTTGCCCGGCTGGTGGCGCTTGTGCGCGCAAGGGCCACAGGCCATGGCTGCGCTTTCAAGTGCGCTTGAATATTATCCTGCAAGGCAGGGCCACGAATGACCGCAGTGTGTGTGATGGTTCTGGGTACCAGCAGCGGTGCAGGTAAAAGCTGGGTGACCACGGCATTGTGCCGTCACTATGCACGCCTGGGTTTTAAGGTGGCACCCTTCAAGGC
>NZ_LUJK01000097.1 GCF_001601825.1 Limnobacter sp. CACIAM 66H1
GTCAGCCGGGCAAACCTTGGGTTTGGCTACAAACTTACTCCGACTTTGTCGATTGGCGCCAATGGATCTTATGAGCGATACTTTCAATCCCTTAAGCTGAAACTGAACTATCGGGATGCCGTTGATGGGCTGTTGAACAATGGGTCAACACTTCTTGATGGGTTGAATGCCGCTGGGCTGGCACCGCCTATTCCTGAAGAAGCTGATTTAAGTTTGCGAATGTTCGGTTGGGCATTCAATGCACAAGCCGGCGCGCTTTGGGAACCCACGATCAATACACGAATTGGTATTTCCTATCGACCGAAAACGGAATTCACCGGTATGCGTGGCAAACTGAAAATACAGGAAACAGCGGAGGGTGCTGAGTTCAGGGAGTTCCTTAATGGAGGACTGATCGGGGTATCAGGTCCTTTACTCGGTGTGAACGGACCGCAGGCTGCTGGCGACTTGCTTCCGGAGCAACGAATCAAGCAAGACATCACGTTGCCGGATGAGCTTCGCTTGAGTATTTTTCATCATGCTAGCCCCAAACTTGATCTAATGGCCAGCTACACGCGTCAGGACTTTTCGGTGACAAATCTTAAATTTGTTCGGGAATCGAATGGGCGGGTACTTCAAGAGATTCAACAAAATTATGTAGCAGCCAACAGCTATCGCGTTGGTCTTAATTATAAAGCATTCAAACGCCTCGTTTTAAAAGCTGGCTACGCAGTAGAGAACAGCGTAATTGATGATGACACACGAATTACACTGTTACCCGACTCAGACAGACAATACTTTGGCTTAGGAGCACAACTTGAGTTGCGACGGGATACCACACTGAATTTCTCATATATGAAATTTGACCTGGAGCCAGGCGCAACCGGTGCCAACGGGCAAGTCAGCCCTGCTGAAGTAAGGGGGGGCGATTTTCAGGGTACAACCAAACTTGACATCGACTTTTTTTGGTGTAAGCATCACCGAGCGATTCTAAAGGGCAGGCATCGACATGATAGTGATACAAAAACTGACAAAAAAACTCTTGGTCTTTGGAACTGCAGCAATATTGACTGGTTGTTCCAGCATTCAGGGCGGCATCACAAACTTTGCTATTGGCATCGTGGAAGACCGAATTGTGCCACCTATTCTTGAACTGAACGATGTAGACATGGGTTGCCAGTTTGCCACCAGCGGCTTTCCTCTAATATCAGGTGCCACGCGAGCGTTCTATGGCGACCCAGCGTTATTGGAATCATTGTTGTACACCACATCCGCAGTGTGTTCTGAGAAGCGCTCTGTTGATGAGGAACTTCGTTATCTGCGAGCCACACGCGCGAATCAAATTTCAGATGCACAAGATGCCCGAATTGCACAAAAGCGCCTTCTTGAGATCACCGCAAGACGACAGTTCTCGGCATTCAAGGTTATGCGCAGTCATTTGGAGGAGAAGTATGATTTTGAATACGGCAAAACATGCCCAAATTTTGAGCGTGATTACGATGAACTTACCTTCATATTAGGGACAGTCGCAGGCCTGCAGGCAGTGATCAACGACATCGCATCTCAGCAAATGGTCGGCGTTCCAACTGATATAGCACCATTGTCTGAACGGGCCTTGAAATGCGTTTCCAACACCAAATGGTGGGGGGTCCCTCTCGCAGCAAGATCTGTCGTTTGGAACATCCTGCCTGGCGGGGCAGAAGGCAAAGACGTCTGGGGCAGTTTCAATCGCTCAATGTTGATTGGCGAGCGAAGCGGTGTGCGATTGGCACACGTGATGTACGCAATATCGGCGCAGGCGGCTGGGGACGAAAAGCGTTTCAGGGATGCTACTAAACGTTGGGCAGCGGCGCAGAATTTTAAGCCGAGCAAGCAGTATCGCTTGGTCGAGGACATATCCACACTCACGATGATTAATCTTTCAGATCGCTACTGGTCAGCAAATATCGGTACACGTACACCGATAGCGTCAATTGGAACTTACTGGGACGAATCAAATTCTGCCGCCCAAGATATTGATTTGGGAGACCTGCTTGAGTAACAAAAATGAAGTCTCCGCAACTTGTTGCTTAAAATGTTAGCTTTACAAATCAAAAAGAGTTCAGATAAGTTGACAGACTTCCTACAATTTGGACGGTGGAAAACCATACCAGCGGGTAAACGCCCTCCTAAAATTTGCGATATCGCCATAACCCAATAGATAGGCTGTTTCCTTTACACCCAAATGCATCATCTTCAGGTACTCATGAGCAAGGCGGCAACGTACCTTGTTTAACACATCTCGATACGAGGTTCCATTCTCCCGAAGCCTTCGGTGAAATGTACGAGGAGTCATATTCAGCGTCTGAGCGCATACATGTTGATTTGGAAATTCTCCTTGTTTACTTTTCAATAACAACCGTTCAAGACGGGCTGCAATTGAATGGTTCGATTCAAGGCGCTCCAGGTCTCGCTGACAAATTGATAGCGCTTCGGACATAACCAGCGCATCGCGATGACTCAGCGGGTTTAATACTTCCGAATAATTGAGGGAGATGCCTGTCCACGATTGCCCGTAAAGCACTTCGCAACCCAACAATTCCCGGGAAAGGGCTGCATGCGAAGGTTCAGACATCGAAAATAGAATACTTTGGCATGGACTATTGCTAGCCACTGTTGCATCTATTATGTTCTTGACTGTCCCCAACGCAATTTCAGCAACGACATTGCCAATTTCTCCAAGTCCTGGTATCGGTTCAAACACCACTCGAAATTCATCGTTGACTGTTTCAGATCGAATAGCCAGTAATGACGTCCGCAACGGTACGTACCTTTCCACGATTTGCATTGACTCCTGTATGGTATTTGCTGACAACGCGGCCAATCCAACATTTCCATGCGCGCTCGGTACGAGGTTACACCCCAATCTCAAGCCAAGCCCACTGTCGCCTGTCAACTCAATGGCCTGTTCCAGCAATGCACTATAGGCTGCAACAGGTACTTCATAACCGGGTTTAGTCAAACAGGTTACATCAAGCCCAACACCCGGCTAAGCCAAACCAAACACGTCAAGTCCTTTCGGTGTTCAGTTGTTCGGCGATCTGTGGAATGTAATGAATTACCGTGTTTCCCAAATTAGTCGGGATAGGGTAGGGGTTATCCTTTGAGCGCATTGATGAAAATTCCCGGTAATTTCCAAA
>NZ_LUJK01000098.1:0-2063 GCF_001601825.1 Limnobacter sp. CACIAM 66H1
CCGTGCGCTCTGACAGACAGCTGAGCATTGGATGGAAAGACCACCAATCCACTATCGCAGTTGAGCTCGCTCTCTGGATAAAACGTCAGCAATGCGTCCAGCACAGTCAGCGCCCTGTCCTGGAGGCCAAGGCGTTCACGGGCCTCACAAGCGTCGCGAAACACTTTCCATTTTTCGACCTGGCGGCTTGGTTTCGTCTCGGACGTCTGGAGCTGCCTCTTTACAAGAGCAAGCACAGCCGGCCGCCGCCCAAAGGGCGTCGTCACATTTCCCGTCTGCATATTCCTTCACCTTTCTTCAGGCAAAAGAAATCCGCTCACCAAAACGATGCCAAAGACTCTTGACTGGGATTCATGGAAATGCGATTCTCGATCTTGCTAGGAATTGAGAGAGGCTTCCATGACGGAAACGTTTTGGGGGCCTTTTTCTTTTGTCGCGGTCTCTCCTCTTGACCAATTAACGAGTGTCTGCGATTCACACCTCTTTGTGAGTTGGATCTGAACGATTGTTGTATTCGCTTAGAAGATCAGGCATTCGGTCCGCGAGCCAGCGCGCGAAAGCGCGTTCCTGCTTCGGGATTGAGACCGTAGTTCCAGCCGAATTACTCTTCATGCGGCCAAAAACTCGGTCACCTACGGCGAAGTCAACAATCTCTTCAGCTGGCTCCGTAGTCACTTTGTCGGCCGCCGAACTTGCAGCTCGTATCGCTTGGGCAATACGGCTGGAGCTGTCAGCGCCTCGAAACTCGACAGTGTCGATTATTTTACGAACACGTGCCGCGCTGCTCGGATCTTTCAGCAACTCGGCAAATGCGGTCCATTTCGGTCGACCAACTCCCTTTGCTCTTCCGATCGCAAGAATGATGTCTTCGGGTACCGCCTCCGTCACTCGAAAAAGATGCGATATTGCCGCTTCTGAAGCTCCCAAGATTGGGCACATGGCGCGATGGGAAAGGCCAGCACTTTTCAGCTGTACGGCCCACATCGCCTGCTCAATCCAGGTCAGGTTTTCCCGAACACCATTCTCGAGCGATTGCTCTTCAATCAACTGCCGATCGGAAAGCTCTCGAACATAGGCTCGAATCTTTATGGTCTCCGGGCGATCCGATTCTGCCATTATGGCCTTGATCGCTGCCCATCGACGGTAACCGTATGCAAGCTGGTAATGATCCGCTTTCGTCGGATGCGGCCGAACAAGAACCGGAATTTTTTGGCCTTCACTTGCGATTGAAATCTTAAGCGCCTCGAGCTCTTTGGCCGCGTCCTCGTCGTTGCCAAAGCGATCTCTATAGGGGGAGCGGTCGATACGGTCAGGATCGAGTGAAATGACACTATCTTCTGTGAGCTGTGTCAGTGCCCGACCCACATTGGAAATGACAGGTGAAGAGTGCCGCCGCGCCAGCGAGGGCTTCTCGGATGCGTCCGACGACACAGGAGATTCCGTCCGGGTTTCGGCGGCCGCCATTCGCTGAAGGATGCTTTTCTTCATGTGCTACGTCCCCAAACTTTGTGAACGAGGTCGAGGATCTCGGAGTTAACTCGGTCAGCGCTCTCAATTGCGCGCTTCAACGCCTCACGACCGACCTCACCCGACTCAAGCTCGTATAGGGTCTTCTTCGCTACCGCTGCACCGGCGATTGCCGTCGATTCGAGCGCCTCCGCAACGAGTACATCATCACCAAACAATCGGCGCATGACTCCGGACATGTACTTCTGCGGCCCGTCATTCGGGTTCACGCGCGTGAGCAGGAAGCGGAAAAAGTCATGCTCAAATTTAGCTCCAAACTGCCCCAGCACCTCCGATAGATCGGAGATCATGATCAGGAACTGATTGCACGATGCAACGTCGAGCATCGCCGGGTGAACGGTAATGATTAAGGACGTGGCTGCATAAAGAGCAGCGAGTGTCGAGTATCCAAGGGACGGTGGGGTGTCGATGATAACGATATCGTATCGATCATCGACGCGGGCCAGGGCACTGCTTAACCGCTCGAAAAACGAACCCAGGTCATCCCTGGTTTTCGAGGTCAGATAGGACGGGGTATCAAACTCAAAGTCCATTAG
>NZ_LUJK01000098.1:2320-3351 GCF_001601825.1 Limnobacter sp. CACIAM 66H1
CATTACCCCTTATCCCCACAACAAAGAGAATCCAGGGAGACAAGGGAGATTCTGCCATAATTCTCCCTTGTCTTCCTTATTCACCGATGTTGTGACAAACAGATTTTAATTAAAAATCAAAAATTAATTTTTGATTTATCTGCCCATATAACGACTAGCCATTTGGATAGCGTCAGAAATATCGACATCGCCATCATTATCGGAATCTAAAAAACTGCTGAGTACTGGATTTCCCCCTGCTTGGAAACCTTGAGTATTAGCTCCAGATTGCAGGAACTAGATCGACACCTGGGAAATAGGTTGGCCGGATCACTTCAGCGAGCGGCCGCCGCTCATTGTCATATCGAATGGCTGCATAGGCTGTCTGGTTCTCGCCGAGATCGAACTCGGGCTGAATACCAAATAGCGCAGTCATCGATGCTTGCGGATCAAGATCCAGACACAAGACCCGATAACCCTGAAGCCCTAAAAAATGTGCGAGATGGATAGAAGTGGTTGTCTTGGAACTACCACCGTTGAAATTCGCCGTAGCAATTACCTGAAGCTTTTCCCCTTTGCGACGATGCGGAAGCAGTTCGCCAGCTTCGTCAGGACGAAGTTCGGCCAGGAATCGCCTCAGTTCCTTGACCTGCTCTATCGTGTACGTTCGCCTATTGTTTTCTGCGCGCTCGGGCAAAGGCCCCTTCCCTTCCAGCGTCAACTGGCGAAGAGTACTTTCCGGAACCTTGAGTAGCCTCACTAGGTCAAGGGTTGAGAATGTCCGGCCAAATGTTTTCTGCGCAGAGGGTGGATAGACAGCTTCACGCATATCGTTCAGCTCCGCAGAGAGTTTCGAGGTGTAGACCTCGATCTTCGACGCAGTGTCTCTGACGCTCTGAGAAGCTAGCTGCAACATTCAATCCTCTTGACGGTTCTGATCACTTTACGAGATCATTTCCGTCAGGGATGCCAGACTGACTCCGATTCTTCAAGGCGTTTTCGTTAACAAGTAAGTTAACGCATCAAGGATGCCCGACTTTACAGTTGTAAAG
>NZ_LUJK01000099.1 GCF_001601825.1 Limnobacter sp. CACIAM 66H1
GTTTTTCCCTCGCCGGGCCAGACGTTCGTCTCTATGCCAATCGTCCAGGGTTGACCGTTCCGCCTCTCGAAAGCAAATGTCACCTCGAGCGACTGATTACGAGCATCCTTGACGTGCCCTCCCCAGGACGCGCCGCGCACCGTCAAACGGCGGCGCAAAACGCCACCCTCCGACTTCAAAGTCTGAGATTCGGAGTCCCAGGTCGCATATTCGCTCGGGGTGCATGTCAAACCAGGGCGTTCGGTCCGAACGCCAAGACCTCCAGCACCCAGTCATCATGCATCACGGATGTGTCCGGAGAGACGCGGCGGACGGCGACACTCTTTTCATCGTTGGAAAGGCTGAAGATCAGATCCGCCCCGGAATCTTTGTCCAGAGGCCCGCCCAACGCCAGATTGGTAGTCGCCGTAATGATAGGAGTCGCTGCCGCGCCACCAAGGAAATCTCGGCGGCTGATGCCTGCGGCCTTCTTCACGCCCACGAGTGGATTTGGTCCCCGGCGCACATCCATCTTGCGTTCCCCCGCGCTACAGTGGCTTACAGTTCAGCCACGCCCACAGACAGACGCATTACAAGCCTCGAAAGGGCAGCATGCAGGGTGTGATTGAACAATATAACCAGCGTGCACTGTTTCAACTTACAATCTGAGATATCCACAATGAAGTAGTCTGGGAAGCGCGGTAAGATTCGTTGTCGACGCTCAACAATAGACGCTTGATGCAGCGCATGTGAGCTCAACTGCGCCCCTTAATTGGAACTGGGCCGGGGCATGTCTGTGAACTGGTGGGGCGGATGCCCCCTCAGTTCACATGTTCGCGATCCTTGTTTCCCACTAAGGCACTAAGGGTCAACTTGGTTCTCTCAAAAGTCTCTACATGCCAGCCGCGTGACCTTCTACGACTACTTCCCCCAGGCACGGCCAAAATCACAGGAGGGCAAGCTGTGAGCGACGTCTATCTCACCCGCGTGGACGCCAGCCAGAACATGGCGCGTTACTGCCGCATGACGGTGCAGCCGACGCTCTTCGGTAAGTGGTCGCTGGTAAGGGAGTGGGGACGCGTTGGGCGCGGTGGACAGGTTCGTGTGGTGCCATACCCGTCAGAAGGTGAAGCCGCCGAGGCTATGAGTGAACTCTTGAGGCGCAGGGCCAGACGCGGATATGCTATCGTGGGCTAGGAGTGTTTTCAGTTGTGACGGCTACCGTTGCCTCGCATCCAGTAAGATCACTGACCTCAGCATTGGTGTGAGAGCATCATCATTCACCTTCTGCCACGCTTTCTGGTCTATTTGCGGCGTCCTTGCTGCCAGCCCACTACATAACTCAAGCGTGGACGAGACCAAATCCTGCAACGGGATATTAACGGAACGGATGTGTTCAGATACTGTTTTTCCAGAATGCTTTTCGATCTCAGCGAAAAAATCTTGTGCGCACTCGCTACCAAACTGAAAGGCGGCTCTCATTTTAGACCTTTCTTCCACGCTCAAGTTTTCCACGTAGGTTTTAAACGCCTCCAAACGTTGTGTTTCAGAAGGTAGGTCCACAGCCAGGGCGGTATTGTATAAAAATACGGTTGCGAGAACTGATATTGACCTCATGGCTCTACGTAGATTCCCATTTTCTTTAATTGTCGCACGCGGTCCTCTGCGTACGCAGCGTCTGGATTATAAGAAGAGTTTGCACTGCTGTCTGCGATTTCCACCATCCTAGTGCCTACATCTGACGCCCCCATACCGGTACTCGCCACCTGCTGAACAAACCAACCTGATACCCAATTTGTAATGTAGTCGATTAGACTTGAAGCCGGTTCTAACGGTGCCTGAGTAATAAATCCGCCGATGTCAGAAAAGGCACCCGCCCTTGCGATTCCATCAGCTCGCTTCTGGCGAAACTTAGCAGCGTCCGCGTTAGCTGTCGGATTGGTATTTAGGGATGCTTTCACGACATTGGGAGCTGCCGAATAGCGGCTCGTCGGGATGTTCCCAAATACGGCAGGAGGGCCAACGCCGTTACCGTTATCAGGTGTTGCGCCGCCTCCGGTTGAGGGAGGGTTCGTGGGATCAGTCGGACCGACCGGATCTGGCGGATCCACAGGGTCTACTGGTGGTGTAATGACCTGGTCGGGCCGCAGCGTTACGGAGACGAAGATATTCGCGCGGAAGGCGTCGGGATCATTGCGATATTGGTCGAGTACGTTGATCTTTGTTCCAGTGTCAGAGCATTCACCCCAGTTCGCGCATTGAATAAACGTATCCTGGGTTGCATCGTCGTCGGGCACGATTTGGACTGGTATAGGTTTTCCCGCTGTCCCGACAGAACGCGCGCTGAGGTTCACATTGTTGTTGTTGGCAACGATCTTACCGTTCGAGCCAGCGTAGATAGCATTGGCTGGAGTTGTACCTGCAAGGCCAATCCCAAAGAAGCCCGCAGAATTGCTGAAATCTACGGTGGCATTCAGGTAAACGTCCATCGTGAAATCGCTGTAAGAAAGGATCTCCAGGTAGGAACTGTTTGCTGGAGCGACGATATCACTTTCTATGTAGACAGCACCTGTACGCCCGTAACTTGCGGAACTCGTAGTCAGGAAGATCCAAACATAAGAGTTTGTCAGCAGCATCTGTTCGACGCGCTCAGCAGGCAGATATGCAGTCGTGTTCGGGCCAAAAAGATTAGGTATCAAAGAGTTGGAGAACTCGTTGATACCCCCTGATAAATTCGGGTTCGTCGAGGGGATGTCCCCAATGATCACGCTATGGGGATCAAGCAGCAGCTGACCGCCGAGCCCATTGGCAGCTGTTGTGTTCACATTGCCAAGGAACTGCAAATCATACGGGCTTGATACCTCGACAAATCCGCCATTGCCTGCTTCTGCGCCACCACGGGCGAGGACTTCGCCTGAGAAGTGCGTAGCATAGTCACCCCACAGGATAACCTTGCCGCCATCGCCGCGGGTTGTGGCAGACGCGTCAAGCGTAGAGGCCTGATCGACTAATAGATAGTTGGCTGTGGGGATAAGATAGTCTTCGTAAGGCGCCAGCGGATTAGCAGTGCGATCCCCGCCCTTGTAGT
>NZ_LUJK01000100.1 GCF_001601825.1 Limnobacter sp. CACIAM 66H1
ACCCGACACTAAACGAGCCTACATCTGCTCGCTGGACCAGAAGCTGCACCGTTCAATCTCCAGTATTCTTGACCAATTCTACGTGCCGCTGGCAGCGCTGTCCGCCGAAGAACTGATTACCGATCAGCGCCCATTTGAAGCCAAAGACATTGTATTCATCGACAGCGACATTGCCTCTACCTCGCCCGAACTGTTGTCTTTGCTCAAGGCCAATCACCTGAACCAAAACAACAACCTGATTTGGCTGTCGAACCGCAACGCAAGCGAACTTCAACGCGTTCACGGCGCAGACCCCAACAACCGGGTGTTGACTACACCCATACTGCCAGTGCACCTGATGAAGCTGGCAGAACGCCAGGTTCAACAGGCTGCGCCGGTGGTGACAACGCCACAAGACCATACGCTGCGCAAGCGTTCCAAGAGCAACGAGGTTCCTGTCCATGATTCAACAGAGGCGCGCACTGCCAAGCTGCTGATTGTGGAAGATCACCCTTTGAACATGGAGTTGCTGCTGGATTTTCTGAGTCCCAGAAACTACCAGATTCGCTGTGCCAAAGACGGTCGCGAAGCCATTCAGATTCTGAAAAACACGCCAGAGCCTTTTGACTTGATGATTTCAGATCTTGAAATGCCATTTGTTGATGGCTATCAGCTGGCCACCTGGGTTCGTGAAAATGCGGTGCATTGCGTCACTCCGATCATGGCTTTGACAGCGCACGCCTTCGAGCAAACTCGCGTACGCTGTGAAGAACATGGCATCAACGATGTACTCACCAAACCCTTTCACGAGAAAAACCTGTTCGATGCCATCAAGCGCTGCCTGCGCAACAAAGAAGGTGTATTGACCGGATTTGAAACCAGGTCCGAAACACCTCGCCTGCCGTTGTCAGAACACACAGCCACGGCTACAGAACCTGCCAACAGCCCTCGCCATTCTTCAATTTTCAAGGTAGACAGCTTCGAGCCAGAGCGGATGGCCAAGTACCTGGGCAAGTTCTTACAAACCAGCGAAAACTTGATTGAACGTCTCGAGGATTGCGCAAAAGCCAACGACACTCAAACCTTCAAACGGGAAATTCATTCATTGGCTGGCGTCCTCGGCATGTTGGGCACGGAAAGCGTCAAACAGCAGTTTTCCAGAATGGACAAATCACTGGAGGACCCAGCCGCCCAACCCATGGTCATGACTGAAATCAAGGAAGTTTGGCCCACCATCGTGGATGAGGCCGAGAAGATTCTGGTGTTGATTAATCGTTTTGGAAAACATTGAGCAAAGCTGCTCGCAAACAATTGTGTTCGCTTACAGCATGTCTTACACTGGGTTCACAAGATTTAACAAAATAAAAAGTTCCTAGTATTTGTAGTGTCAAGAACTTACCCAAAGTAGTCAAAGTATTTTCAAGGGTTTGACGTGAAACATTTTTTGCATTCAGTAATTACCAGCCTCGCGTTGTTAACGATGGTCGGAGCCCCCGGCGTGGCTCAAGCCGAAGTGGTACTGGTGGGCTCCAGCAATATCCATTTCAGCGAAATTTCGAAAACAAAACTGCGCGATTTGTACACCGGTCAAAGCCAAGCCGTTGGAGATTCAACAGTGTTGGTCATCGACCGCGACGATGAATTCGGTGAGCGCAGCCGCTTCATTTCGGGCACCCTTGGTTTCACCACCGAGGAATTCCGCACGGTGCAGCGACTTCTGGAATGCATTGGCATCAGCAAAGCCCCCACTGTTGCACGCAACAGCCAACACATGGTTGAGCTGCTGGCCAACAATCCAAATGCATTGGGCTACCTCACCCGAAAAGAGTTGCAGGGTAATCCCACGAGGTCTAAATTAAAACTCATCAAGGTTTTGGCCGAGTAAGCGGTCAACAAGCGAGAAATGAAAAAGCCCAGTCTACAGTTCGAATGCAAGGGGCCTTTTGCATGCTTAGGCCTCTTGTTCATGGCCTTGTTTTTCGCGAGCACCAACGCCTATGCATTTTGTGCTGGAACATTGATCAAAGAAATCAAGTCCATCGCGTCCAAGCCTGAGGTCATTGAAGCCGTCAAGGCATCGAACGCACGCCAACTGGCCAAAGAACAGGTCATTGCGCTTGACGAAAAATGGATCAGACTCAAAGGCCGCTTGCCAGAAGCTGATCAAATCAAAAGCTCCAAGGTTTCCGCTTTTCTCGCCGCAGAAATGAATAAACAAAGCTATTTCAAGGAAGCAATTTTGACCGGCAACCAAGGTGAAACTGTTGCCATGAATATAGTGACCACTGATTATTGGCAGGGGGACGAAGAAAAATTTACCGCTATTTTCGACACCAACCTGCCATCACGGAAGCCCGATTCACACATATCAAGAGCCCGCTGGGACGACAGCACGAAAGCCATGATTGCCCAGGTGAGCGTGCCAGTGTACGACGGGGATTACATGATCGGGACCTTGACGGTGGGCGTCGACTTGAAACGTGTACCCCACCCGAACCATTGACACGGATTAGTCGTTCAACTTCATTTTTACGCTGCGCTCGGCCTTCAGGAATACGTTTACCGCCTGCGCCTTATTGGAGACTTCCAGCCGCTTGAAAATCTCCCGAATGTGTCCGCGCACGGTCTCGGGACTAAGCCCAATGCGCTGAGCGACCATTTTTGCTGACAAACCTTCCGCCGTCATTCGCATGATTTCAACCTGCCGCCACGTCAACGGCTTTGCGCCGGGGTAGGCCACGATATTTGATTGATGTTCATTCGCTGGCACACTGTCGGATGAGCTGCCGTTCAAGATACCGGATTTAAACAGCACAGCTTCTATTTCATGGGCCAAAGCCGATTGGCTGCAGGTTTTCTCCACAACAGAATAGCCAGACTGCGCGGCACGGGCCCGGATACCTTCAC
>NZ_LUJK01000101.1 GCF_001601825.1 Limnobacter sp. CACIAM 66H1
AGCACACAGGTGATGTTCTCGGTCTCGCTGAAACGCGAGCATCAGCTAGACAGCCAAGCCAGGAGCGAATCTGCCCCTGAGGCCACTGCGCGTACTTGTGGCCGACGATACACCCCTGAACATCAGGCTGATCCAGACTTTCCTGCAGAAAGATGCCCATCTGGTCGACGTGGCCAGAGACGGCAAAGAAGCCCTGAACAAAGCGATGACAGAACCCTATGACTTTATTTTGCTCGATATCGACATGCCCAAACTTTCAGGTTATGAGGTGGTGGAGAAAATCCGATCCACAACAGGGCCCAACCAGCAATGCGAAATTGCCGCATTGACAGGCTACGCTTTCGACAGTGATATTGAGCGGGCTGTGGCCGCGGGCTTTAATTACCATTTCGCAAAACCGATTCAGTTCAATCTGTTGTTAAATCGCTTGGCAATAAGTAGTCAGAATACGAAATGATCACCCACCATGCGAAATGTGGTGCAAAATAGCGGGCTGTTGAATTTGACTAAAAAACGGGGTGTTTTATGGAATTACTAATGGATCCAAACGTTTGGATCGCTTTTGCGATTTTGACGGCCTTGGAAATCGTGCTGGGTATCGACAACATTGTGTTCATTACAGTGCTGGTGTCGAAACTGCCCGCAGACATTCGCGACCGCGTGCGCCAGTTCGGTTTGATGTTCGCAATGGCGACCCGAGTGGGCCTGCTGTTTTCGCTGTCCTGGATTATTGGTTTGACCGAACCCTTGTTTGAAGTGGCTGGCAAAGCGATCACTGGGCGAGACTTGGTACTGTTCTTCGGGGGTTTGTTCCTGTTGTGGAAGGCCTCAAAGGAAATTTACCTCGAAGTGGAAGCACCACACCAGGTTGAAGAAGAACTGGAAGCAGGTGCCGCTATTCAGAAAACCGGTGCCAAGCTGTTTTGGTACTCCATCATTCAGATCGGTATTTTGGATATCGTGTTCAGCTTGGATTCCGTGATTACTGCTGTGGGCATGGCTGACGACATCGAGGTGATGATTGCTGCCGTGATGGTGGCTGTGGGTGTGATGATGGTGTTTGCCAAATCAATTGGCGAGTTTGTTGAGGCGCACACCTCTGTGAAAGTATTGGCACTGGCCTTCTTGATGATGGTCGGTATGTTGCTGATCGCGGAAAGTTTTGGCCAACACGTGCCCAAGGCTTACCTGTACAGCGCAATGGGCTTCTCGCTGCTGGTTGAATTGCTGAACCTGCGATCAAAAGCTAAACGTCAACGGCTTGAAGAAATGGCACGTGCCAAAACCAACGCTGCCTGATAAAACCCGGTAGTAAATTGCAGAAAAGCCAGTGTAAACTGGCTTTTTTGTTTTGTGGGCCAAGCAAACAGCCCCTCAGTGTCAAACCCAGAGGGTGAATTCATGCAGCACCGAATTGCTCAGTTTCTTGTTCTTTTCTCGCTTACGCTGATTTCAACGGCGGGGTACACCGAACCCAATGTCTGGAACCTCTGGAAACAGCCGGGGGTTCATGCAATCATGCGCCACGCCAGTGCGCCAGGCTTTGGCGACCCGGAAGGGTTCACCCTAGGCGACTGCAATACACAGCGCAACCTGAGTGCATCAGGGCGAGAAGAAGCCAGGAAATTGGGTGAAACCATTCGAAGTCAGGGAATCACGCCAACCGCCATTTATTCAAGCCAATGGTGCCGCTGTTTGCACACCGCAGAGGAATTGAATTTGGGCACTGTCAATGCGTTACCTGCCTTAAATTCATTCTTCCAAGGGCGGGGCAACAGTGCTGAGCAAACCAGCGCTTTGAAAAAACACCTGGCCACGCTTAAACCCACCGACAAGGTTCTGTATGTTACCCATCAGGTCAACACCACGGCCCTGACCGGTATTTATCCTGATTCAGGTGAAGTAGTTTTATTCAAGTTCAATCCGGACGGCCAAGTCACCGTGATTGGGCGGGTTCAAACTCAGTGACATCCACTTACAGACCTTAACAAAACTTAACCCAGGGAGGCTGAACTTCGCCGGCATAACTGCCTCGAACAGTTAACGATTTCGGTTCAACAGCCGGGACGTGTGGAAAATCTTGTAGCTTGAAATTCCAACTGGAGGTAGTAAACATGTTGAAATCAAAACTCACGACAGCAAGCCTGATTGGTTCAATTGCACTTTCAGCAGCCGCTTTTAGCCTGCCTGCCCAAGCCGAAATCATGGTGGGTGGTGCGCCCATGCTGCCCAACAAAGACATCGTCGACAATGCCGTCAATTCAAAAGATCACACCACTTTGGTGACTGCTGTTCAAGCGGCTGGTTTGGTGGATACCTTGAAAGGCAAGGGCCCATTCACAGTATTTGCGCCAACAAATGACGCATTTGCCCAACTGCCAAGCGGTACGGTCGACACCCTTCTGAAACCCGAGAACAAATCTGCCCTCCAAGGCGTGCTGACCTATCACGTGGTGCCCGGCAAAATTACGGCTGCCGATTTGAGCAACAAAATTGTTCAGGCTGGTGGCATGGCCACCTTGAAAACAGCATCGGGTGCCTCGCTGGGCGCCAAGCTCCAAGGTGACAAGGTAGTGCTGGTTGACGAAAAAGGCGGTACGGCTGAGGTCACCATTGCAAACGTCACCCAATCCAATGGCGTGATTCATGTGGTGGACAGCGTATTACTGCCTAACTCCTGATCCCATTTTCCCCTGACGGGCGCTCAGCAAGCCCATCGTCATCTCCGACCTGTAATTGCTGTTTT
>NZ_LUJK01000102.1 GCF_001601825.1 Limnobacter sp. CACIAM 66H1
CCAGTTTGATATTTTTTTGAGATTGAGGATCGCCATGTTGAAGTCGTCCTTGGGTATTCGCAAAGCTGTTGCTTCGGCTGCTGCAATTGCGATGACATCCTTCGGAGGTGCAGCGTTTGCCGAGAATGTTTCTGGGCAGCCCCTGCAGTACAACCTCGCTGAACCGGTTACCGAAATCGCGCGTCAAATTTATGATTTGCACACGCTGATGCTGGTGATCTGTCTGGTTATTTTCGTTGCCGTGTTTGGCGTGATGTTTTACTCAATCTACGCACACCGCAAATCAAAGGGCGCGAAATCTGCTTCTTTCCATGAAAGTGTGAAAGTTGAAATTGCATGGACCGTTGTGCCTTTCCTGATCGTGATTGGCATGGCTTTGCCCGCCACCAAAACAGTGGTCGCCATGAAAGACACTTCCAACGCCGACCTCACCATCAAAGCCACTGGCTATCAGTGGAAATGGGGTTATGAATACCTGGCAGGCGAGGGTGAGGGCATTTCCTTCCTGTCTACCCTGACCACTCCGCGCGAGCAAATCGATGACCATGAAGGTCAGGCCGTTGCCCGTGGTGAAAACTACCTGATGGAAGTGGACAACCACGTTGTTGTGCCCGTGAACAAGAAAGTTCGCGTGGTAACAACCGCCAATGACGTGATTCACGCCTGGATGATTCCCGCCTTTGGCGTGAAGCAGGATGCGATCCCCGGTTTTGTTCGTGACACCTGGTTCAAGGCAGAGAAAGAAGGCATTTACCGCGGTCAGTGTGCCGAGTTGTGCGGCAAAGACCATGCCTACATGCCTATCGTTGTTGAAGTGATGTCTGAAGAAAACTACTCCAAGTGGGTGCAGGCCAAGCTTGACGAAATGAAGGCCAAGCAAGACGACCCCACGAAAGAATGGACCAAGGAAGACCTGGTTGCCCGCGGTGAGCAGGTGTACAACGCCAATTGCGCAGCTTGTCACCAAGCTTCTGGTGAAGGCATCCCCGGTGCATTCCCAGCGCTTGTTGCAGCGCCTTCTGTAGTGGGTCCGCAAGCTGGTCAAATTGACATTCTGTTGAACGGCAAAGGCGCTGGCATGCCAGCCTGGAAGCAGTTGAGCGATGTTGAAATTGCTTCAGTCATTACTTACACACGAAACGCTTGGGCCAATGCAGGCACAGGTACCGACCCGGTTGTTCAGCCAAGTGCTGTTACGGCTGCACGTTAATATTGCTTAGGAGATTTACATGAGCACTACCGCGGCAGATTTAACCCACGGACATGGTCACGACCATGACCACGCGCACGACCATCCGCATGGTTGGCGCCGTTGGTTGTACGCAACCAACCACAAAGACATCGGTACCATGTACCTGATTTTCTCGTTCATCATGCTGCTGGAAGGCGGCGTGTTGGCGCTGATGCTGCGTGCAGAATTGTTTGCACCTGGCCTGCAACTGGTTCAGCCCGAGTTCTTCAACCAGCTAACGACCATGCACGGTTTGATCATGGTGTTTGGTGCGGTGATGCCCGCATTTGTGGGTTTTGCCAACTGGATGATTCCGCTGCAAATCGGCTGTTCTGACATGGCCTTTGCCCGCATGAACAACTTCAGCTTCTGGCTGATGGTTCCTGCAGCGATCATCCTGACAGCATCCTTCTTTATGCCCGGCGGCGCTACTGCTGCTGGCTGGACCCTGTATGCACCCTTGTCCGTGCAAATGGGCCCAGGCATGGATGCGGCGATTTTCGCGATGCACATCCTGGGTGCCTCCTCGATCATGGGCTCCATCAACATCATCACCACCATCCTGAACATGCGCGCGCCTGGCATGACCTTGATGAAAATGCCGATGTTTGCCTGGACCTGGCTGATTACCGCTTACCTGTTGATTGCAGTAATGCCCGTGTTGGCTGGCGCCATCACCATGGTGTTGACTGATCGCCATTTCGGCACATCATTCTTCAATGCGGCCGGTGGCGGTGACCCTGTGATGTACCAGCACATTTTCTGGTTCTTCGGTCACCCCGAGGTGTACATCATGATCTTGCCGGCCTTCGGCATCATCAGCCACATCGTACCCACGTTCGCTCGCAAAACATTGTTTGGTTACAGCTCCATGGTGTACGCCACTGCGTCCATCGCGATTCTGTCCTTCATCGTTTGGGCGCACCACATGTTCACAACCGGCATGCCGGTCACTGGCCAGTTGTTCTTCATGTACGCAACCATGTTGATCGCGGTGCCCACCGGCGTGAAGGTATTTAACTGGCTGGCCACCATGTGGCGTGGCTCCATGACATTCGAAACCCCCATGCTGTTCGCTGTCGGTTTCATTTTCGTGTTCACCATGGGTGGTTTTACCGGCCTGATTCTGGCCGTGGCCCCTGTTGACATTCAGCTGCAGGACACTTACTACGTGGTGGCTCACTTCCACTACGTGCTGGTCGCGGGTTCTCTGTTTGCCTTG
>NZ_LUJK01000103.1:0-1462 GCF_001601825.1 Limnobacter sp. CACIAM 66H1
TGCCAGGCCGGGCCATTGGCCACCAGCGAATCCCAGCGCTCCGTCCGCCAGCGCTCGGCGATGCGGTGGCGCTCCACCACCAGATGGTCCATCCCCCGCCGCCCCAGATGCGCGCTCATGGCAAGCCCCGCCTGCCCGCCCCCGATCACCAGCGTATCGACCGTCTCAACTGCCATTGCCGCACTCCCTTTCGCATCGGGCGCAAGGCCCTCCCCTTTGCTCTATGTGAGACATTGGTTAGGCGAAACATGCATTTCTCTCGGCATTGGTTAGGTTGCGCCTAATCCCTCAGCGCTCCCCCCGGCGATAGGGCTGCATCAGCGCCTCGGGCACCCGCGCCCGCCGCGCCACAAGGATCAGCGCCACGATGGACAGCACATAGGGCGCCATCAGGAACAGCTGATAGGGCACCCCCTCCACCACCGTCTGCAGACGCAACTGAAACGCATCGAACAGCGCAAACAGCAGCGCCCCCAGCAGCGCCTTGCCCGGCCGCCAGGACGCGAACACCACCAGCGCAATGCAGATCCATCCCCGCCCCTGCACCATGCCGGGGAAAAAGCTGTTGAAGGCCGCCGTCGTCAGGAACGCCCCCCCCAGCGCCATGATCCCCGATCCCACCATCACCGCCCAGATGCGGATGCGCACCGGGTTCAACCCCTGCGCCTCCACCGCATGCGGGTTCTCCCCCGTCATCCGCAGCGCAAGGCCCATCGGCGTGCGCGCCAGCATCCAGGCCACCAGCCCCACAAGGATCAACGCCACATAGGTGGGCGGCGTCTGGGTGAACACCACATCGCCCAGGAACGGGATCGCCGACAGGCCGGGGATCGGCCAGGGCTGGAACGGCTCGATCGTGGGCGGCAGGTCACCGACCTGCACCCAGAGACGGTAAAGGTAATAGGCCAGCGCCGAAGCCAGCACCGCCAGCGACACCCCCGTAATTCAGGGCGTCGCCGGCAAAGTCCACCGCATCGGCCAGCAGGGAGAGCGACCCGGACTGCAGGCCGGCGCCGATTTCCACCAGGAACATGGCGGAATTGATGACCAGAGCGATCCACAGGATGCGGCGGTAGCGCGCCAGGTTGGCGATGGATTCGGCCGATGGGGTGTCGTGGTGGCAGCAATGGGCGGACATGGTCTTTCCTTTCGATGCCGTCATTGAAAACCCTGGAGCCACTACAGTGTCAAGCATCCTTTCGATCCGGGAGATCCTCATGCAGATCAAGGCACTGGCCCAGGCCACCGGCGTGGACGTCGAGACCATCCGCTACTACGAAAAAGCCGGTCTGCTGCCGGCGCCGGCCCGGCGTGACAACGTTACCGGGACTACGGCGACAGCCACCTGGAGCGGCTGTCGTTCATCCGGCATTGCCGCGCGCTCGACATGCCGCTGGCCGAGGTGGTGCAGCTGCTGCAGTTTCTGGATGCCCCGCCGGACGATTGCAGCGACATCAATCGA
>NZ_LUJK01000103.1:1487-2463 GCF_001601825.1 Limnobacter sp. CACIAM 66H1
CGATTTAGGAATTGATACCACTCGCTTATTAGAACTTTCTCGAATGGTAGCAACTGCATCAGGTTGTCATGTACCGCCTTGGAAAGCGATTGTGGGTGAAAATACCTTTGCTCATGAATCTGGAATTCACGCTCATGGCGTTTTGCAAAACCCTGTGACTTACGAACCTTTTACACCAGAAGAAGTAGGTTGGGAAAGACGCTTAGTTGTAGGTAAACATTCAGGTCGGCATTTGGTAGCTAACTTACTACAGCAACAAGGGATCAATTTAAACCCCGATGAAACCCAATCAATTTTAGATGCAGTACGACAACAATCTGTAGAAAATAAACGCAGTCTAAATCTAGAAGAACTTTTGAGTTTAGTTCCATCTGAAAGGTGATTGAATTTTAGATTTTGGATTTTGGATTTTGGATTTGAAATTTGAGATGTTGGATAAGTTTTTGAATTGATATAAATCTATGCAATTGGATGAATTAGAACTTGATTTACCCCCAGTATTTGAAATTGGTTCAAAAGTCAAAACTCGCAAATTAATTCGTAACGATGGTACTTATCCTGGCAAAGATATTGGAGAAACATTAGCAAAAAAAGGAGAAATTGGTTACATCGTTAGTATTGGTACATTTTTGCAAACTTCCTATATTTATGCGGTGCATTTTATAGAAAAGGGTGTAATAGTCGGTTGTCGGAAAAAAGAATTAGAAAGTGTTGAGGAAGCTAAATGAAAGTAATGCTGCGTCAGAATTCTGCTGGACAGTTATTAGTCTATGTTGCTAAAAAAGACCTTGAGGAAGAAGTGGTCAGCCAAACAGAGGGTTCGGAAGGTAAAATTTTTACCTTAGCAAATGGTTGGGAATTAGCAATTCCAGATTTATCCGAACCTTTACAATTACCGCAGACTGTAGAAGCAAAAAGGCTTTCTTAAACAAATTTATTGAATAAATTGGTAGTAGGGTGTGTTGTCGCGCAACGC
>NZ_LUJK01000104.1 GCF_001601825.1 Limnobacter sp. CACIAM 66H1
AAGGCACCCATCACAGTTTGAACTGACGGGGGTAAAAAACTTAAATATGCCGCAACAACATATTTTGTCGCCACATCCAAAATACAAACTAAGGTAGGTCGACCGATAACAACTGAACGATCATCCGATAAGACAACCCAATCGAGAATGGTGTGGTCGAGCTCGAGCTTTTGATAAGGTCGCTCAGGACTGGACACCTTAAATGGTGTTCGAAATCTCTTCTTCGCTTCAGTCTTGCTGTAACGTTTCTCGATGACCTCGTACTTAGAAAAGTCAGAGATCAAGACTCGCCGAAATGAGCTGATAGAGATAGGCCTTTGACCCGCATGACCACAATCAACTAGATAGCGATCATAACAATCCGCCAAAGTTTCTTGGTCCTTTGACAGATAGTGCGTGTCAAGACTCTGAACCGCGAGCGCTCTAGATAAATTGTTTTTACCTGCAACTCGACGGCGGGTGGGGATCGCTAAACTTTGATCTTGATCATATTTTTTCAGCCAACGAGTCACATTACGCGCCGAGGGTGGAGCGATATCGCCCAGCGCCTTCGCAGCCTCCGACACCAGTCTTTCAATTTTAAGACCACTGACTGCGTTGGGCTCATAATGGCGAATATGCCTGACATATCCAATTTTTCGATTAGTCCGATACAGCACCTTTTCGCTTGAAAGCTGTTGCATAGACGTTGTGCATGTTGCTGCTTCGCCCTTCATCCTATCGTTAACAACAAGAGCGGAAGATTCAACTGCCTGGGAAACCTGTAATACGCTCATCTTGATCACGTCACCCGTCTCAACATTTTCGCAAACCACTTCGGAATGTCCAAGAACTCGCGATATGCGATAGGTCGCATCAACCATCTCAAACTCGGAACCAGTTTTTAGAGTAAAAGTATTCATCACCGACCTTTGGGGGAAGTTCTGCCAAGACTGCAACACTCTTGATTTCTCGATGTAGATCGAAGTCGAAGTTATGCTGGGCAACGAAAGTAAGTGCCTGATTTGTGGATATCTGCAATTTAGTTGCTAGCTCCAAGAGAGTTCCCACAAAAGGCTCACGCCCCGCATCAATCGGTGGGACAGCTAGGCTGATGGCCTCTAAATCTTGGGCATATCGGTATAGAAAATCCGCATTATCCAGGCGAGATTGATTGGCTAAAATCACGTCATCAGTGATCACGGCGAACGAATATCCCACGCTCACAACATGATCAGCAAAACAATTGAAAAAGCCTAAATCTTGATCAAGCCGACTCGAGTGCCGAACTTCTATGATGAGTTTTTTGCCGTTATCGAATTTGATCAAGAAATCCGGCGAATACCGAGTTCGAACATTCAGAAACTCGTCTGAATGCAAATCTAGCGTAAATGGCTCGGACTGGATTGAAACCACACCAGGGCAAAACAAGGCTTGCTTGAGGAAGGCAAGTTCTAGTTGGCTCTCCCAAGCGATTGGGACATCTTGAAGCCAAGGTGCCGATAGGCGCCCAACCCTTCGGTGCGGGCTACGGGTTACTACCTTTCTCTTTTCTAATCGGGAAGTTACCCAGGGTAAGCCGTCAAAGCTGCCGGGCAAGAACGAACTTCTCCAATACAACGAGGGTCCTGTCGATTTGGCAGACTGGCGGCAACTTTTGATGCCTTCAAATGACACCTTTTTTGAATTACAACTCATATGTCCGGGGAAAACGGATAAAAAGCATCAAGCAGACACTTCATGCTCACTAATATTGACAATCCCGAATAAATGAGTAAACTAAAGTTTCACACAAGTCCTCACTCAACGGGGCAGAAAGGGCTGGTGGTTTGCAGACCATCAGCCCTTTTACTTTTTGCTTACTTAAATTGAATTCATAGCACCCTCGATCTGTTGCGATCCGATAAGAATCGGAGCTCCGTCTCTAAATCCTCAAACTCAGTGGAAACACCTTGCTTCAAGCCTAGCGCCACCGCAATCCTATGGCTTTGCCCACGCACACACTTCCTCTCACCATCCAATACCTGATAAACAAGAGTGGGAGAAAAAGAATGCCGACGCGCCCATTCAGAAATTGACAGACCTCGTTCAGCAAAAAGTCGCTTAATCGAATCAGCTTGTAGAGGAGTAAGAGAGCCCACAGATATTCACTTTATTTTTCATATTTTTATAATAATGTACATTTTTGTTTACATCAATAGGAATTTTTACTGTTTTACACAACCGTGTACACTTATAACCATCCAACCTTAGATAGCGCCGCCCAATGAGCGAATACGAACACGATAAGCAGAGGCTCGGAGAACGAATCCGACAAGAGCGCGAACGGCTAGGAATGAGCCAAGAAGAGTTTGGCGAACTGGCAGGTACAAATCGGGTCACCCAGGCGCAGTATGAAAAGGGAATTCGAGAACCTAAGCATTC
>NZ_LUJK01000105.1 GCF_001601825.1 Limnobacter sp. CACIAM 66H1
GGCGCGCACCCGGACGCCCCAGTGACTGGGACAAGATAAACACCAGTGCTCCCTAAACATATCTTGGAACCTCCAGGTGCCCCCACAGATGGTTGCGCCACTGTCCCGGAGTACGTTGGTAGTTGTGCGGTATAAGATCGAGGCGACGGAGGAGAGACGGTTGTTGTTGAACTATTCGCAAGCAAGGGCGAGGAGGCAGATGGCGGCGGCAAGCTCGCTGCACTGGCGGTAGATGAAGTCCCCGAAGCACCGGTACCGCGATGCGTCACTACTGCGGAGGAAATTGCTCGAAACGACACAGCCGGGATGGAGACGAGGGCACTCTGTCCATGCTCTGGAAAAAGCATGATCTGCAATCCCGCGACAGCTGACTGCGCAGCAATATCTTCGGGGATAACGATCGAATAACTCTCAATATATGAACACTCACGAGAACTTGCCCGACAATTAACAACACGGCGCTCGCTAGTCAGCATGTTCAGGGAGCGCCCACCTTGAACGCTCGCACGATTAAAAAATCGCCATTGCTTATCATCGTAGTCATTCGTCCAGCTAAGAATATACGTCTGACTGCCAGATCGACGAGATACGGCTACGGTCAAACCCCAAATGCGCCGATCCCAAATGTCGCCTTCGACATAGGAAGAGGTTGAGAATAGTACAGACGGCTTAAAGGGATGATCCTCAACATCAACCTTCGTGGGATCAAACCTTTGCCCACTGGTCTGTACGCAACCAGCCAGAAGAGTCAAAAGGACGAATGCAACGATTTTCATCTTCTGTTTGCGATGCCCCCAATTTTGGAATGAAATACCTTTAGAAACACTCTTAATTTAGTCCCCTTTCGTCTGTTTTCCACCTGCTTTTTTGAGCGACCGTTATCAAGCGCTTTTAAATTGATGATGTGCACACCACTGCTGGGGTGACATGGGGGCCGCTAGGAGCTTTGAAATAATCCTACGTTAGATTTTTCTCAATATACCCACGCGACTTTCAATTGTGACTTTTAGACCGCCGGCTTAGAAAGACAGCCGGATCAGAAATATTTTAAAGCGCAAAGCAAAAAGGCAGCCTTTGTAGGGCTGCCTTTTTCATTGGTAAGGTTGGGGTCGATCCGGTTTCTTTAGCGGCTCTCTTGAGCCAGTGACACGAAGCTGTCCACGGCCTTGCCGCGAATCATCTTCTGCGAATGCGCCTGGCGCTGATGAAGCTTGTCATCCAGAGCCTGATCGAAAGCGCCCCCTTGGGTCAGTTCGATGAGTTCTCGAAGCATGACCAGCACTTCGTGCGGAGAACCAAACTCCGGCACCCGGTCTGCGGGAATGCACGAATTTTCAAATCGCGTGCAACGCCGACCGATACCAAAATGTAGCTCATATGCCTGCGTATTCTCATTGAAACGGATGATTCCCTTCTTAGGCTTTTCGCCAAGAGAAACTCGTTTCGCCGCATCGCTTAGCGCATTGAGCAATTTGCTCTTGTAAGCCCCTTCATGGAGCTTGCGATAAGCGCCGCGTTTCGGCGCATTCATCATAACCGTGTTAAAACGAAACTGAATCAAATTGCCTTCAGACTCAATTTTCACTTCGTGCCCAACATTGGGCGTCATGTAGTTGGTAGTCATTTTCTTACGCTTGATTGTCCTTTCTTGCGTTGATTTAAGGGCCGACCCCGTGCCGTCCCAATGAAAAGATAGTATCAGAACACGTTGGCTGTCTCCAGTTAAATAGTTGAAATAGACCAATAAATCTTGATTTGTCTATTTTCTGGTCTATCCATACATGCGCGGGACCAGATCGGCTCCAAAGTGATGCGACGTTGCTTAACGAAGTAGCACTCACGGTGGCTTGCATCAGACATGAAAGCCGCTCCCGAAAGTACCTCGCCAAAGCTAGCCGCTTCCGATGAGCCTCATTTCGGTCTTCGCCAATTTCTTCGCGACCTCCTCAGGGCGAAGATGGGTATAGCGAAACAGCATCCGAGGATCGCGGTGGCCGGAGATAAGCGCCACCTCCGGCACTGATAAACCCATCTCGAAGAAGCGGCTGACGGCCTCGTGGCGAAGATCGTGGAAGCGGAGATCGTCAACCCCAGCTCGCCGCTTGAGCCGTTCCCATGACAGCCGAAGCGCATTTGCTGTCATGGGGAGGATATAATCGCCTTCGATATCCAAAGCCCGAAGTGCGGCTATAGTTTCCCTCGCGCCCCTCGTAAGCGGAATAGTGCGCGGCGTATCGGTCTTTGTTTGTCGGATCGTAAGCAGAGCATTGTCGGCACTAAAATCAGTCCA
>NZ_LUJK01000106.1 GCF_001601825.1 Limnobacter sp. CACIAM 66H1
GTTCAACGAGAACGATGCGGTCGATCCGGCAGACTGGCCAAAGACTTGGCCGCTCAGATAGATTGCGCGCTTCAGGCTGGTCGGGGATTTTTTCCCCGGCTGCCGAAATCCGTCTTGAAATCAGCTGGCAATCCCTGTATCAGCCCCTCACCAAACGCGACGGGAAAACCGGTTCGCAGAAGCCGCTTTAGCTCAGTTGGTAGAGCACGTCATTCGTAATGACGGGGTCACGTGTTCGAGTCACGTAAGCGGCACCAGTCACCGCCTATCTGTTTGAGATGGCAAGACAATAAGCAAAATCATATACTTGCAGTTCCAAATGAGCCACTTTGGTGGTACACATTGGGATGTGAACACTGTGCCTGACCGCAAGCATCTAATGGATAGAAACGGCGCTTGGTACTACAAGCGAAGGGTGCCTGAACACTTACAAGCCAAACTTGGCAAAAAGATCATCCAGTTCTCTCTCGATACGCGCTCTATCAAAAAGGCTCAAAAGCTTCGGAACGCCTACGATGTCAGATACGACATGGAGTTCGAGCAAAGTGTTCCTGCGCCCGACGCGAAGCTGTCCGCCACCAGTTTCTCTGACCGGCTACGTCTCTACCTCGATGGCTTGTTTAAGACCTTTGAAAAGCGGCTGATCAACGACGGACCGGACAACCGCCAGCAAATCCACGAGTTGATTGCAGAAAAAGAAATCGATCTCGCTATTCTCGGGGACCCTGCGGACCCTCGCAGACATCAATGGGTACAAAAAGCCCTGGCGGCTATCATCGGCGAAAGCGCGGTCGAAGGGTTCACTGATCAGGAGGCTCAGGAGAGCGTTCGGCGGTCAATGCTCCAGTCTCTACACCGTGAAATCGCGCTGCTCCGCGATGATGTGCGGGAAATGCACATTGCGAATACGACAGGCTCAAACGCACCGGAAACAAGGGTCACGTTTGAAGAGCTGGCGCACGAATACCTCAACGACGAGAAGGACAAGGCAGAGCGAAACAAGGTACGACAACAGTGGATCGAAAAGCTGACGCAACAAACAGAAGCACTGAAAGAGTTCATCGGCGCGTCTACGCTCGTGTCTGCTATTGACTATGATAGTTGTCGCTCCATTCAGCAAATGGTTGCGGACGTTCCCGCGCATCGGGAGAAGCGCTATCGCGGGATGTCGGTTCAAGCTGCCATCGTGGAGGCACGTAAGTCAGACGCTCAAACTCTTTCCCACGCTACGCAAGCGGAGTACCTGAGAACCTTCAAAGCTATAATGGACTTGGGAGTGGCAAAGCGCCTCATACCAAACAACCCAGGGGCCTCGCTGGAACCCATCAAACGCGAGGTGCGAGCACCCCATCAGAAGAGAGCTCCATTTGCCGTTTCGCAAATAGCCCAGTTCTTCAGCTCACCGTTCTACCAGCTCTGGAAACTGGGAAAGCAAGGCAGCTACAAGAAAGCGGACCGAGACTGGCGGTTCTGGTTGCCGCTCCTAATGGCTTTTTTCGGCATGCGACCTGGAGAAGTTTGCCAGCTACAGATCGCAGATTTGAGAAAGTCTGCAGGTGGTATTTTTTATCTTGATGTGACAGAAACTGACGACGAAGACGAAGGCGACCAAAAAGAGACGAAGAAGCTCAAAACGACCTACAGCAAGCGCGTAATTCCGTTACACCCCATTCTGATCGAAGTTGGCTTTCCCGCATTTGTTGAGCGGCAAAAGAAGGCAAGAGGCTCTTCGGCTCTCATCTTCGGCACCCTCAAGAAGAGCAAGCGGGGGTACTACTCAGATTATGCATGCCGTCGGTTCAGGGAAAAATTCTTGACTGAAGCCATTACGCTTGCCGCGGATCAGAGTTTTTACAGCTTTCGCCACTCATTCCGCGACGCACTTCGCCATATTGGCGCGGCCAGCGACGTCGTTGCGGCACTTGGTGGCTGGTCCGAGGGGACCAAGGTGAGCGACCCATACGGGAATTCTCACGATCCCGATTACCTCTATAAGACGGTTGAACGCATCAGCTACCCTGATTTGGTTATTGATTTCGAGTTTGGGGGCGACTGGTCAAAGTTAGCCCGGATATGTCGTAAGGCGCACCAATGAGACCTCACCAACGTTTGGGCGCGACACTTCGGAAATCGCGCCGATTTTCAGCTGAAAAACACGCAAAATCAATGACGTAGTCCCGTCAACGTGGGACTGTTTCTATAGTTGTCTTATCCAAGGGCTATAAAATGCAACTCTTCACGAACTCCTCTCTCCTCCCCTC
>NZ_LUJK01000107.1 GCF_001601825.1 Limnobacter sp. CACIAM 66H1
CAGTGAAATACCGTCGTTGGCGTTGCGGGCGGCCACGTCGAAACCGCGAATTTGGGCGGTCATACGTTCTGCAATGGCCAGGCCTGCGGCGTCGTCTTTGGCGCTGTTAACACGCAAGCCAGAGGACAGGCGAGCGATTGAAGTTTCAAGGGAGCTGGCAGATCGGCTCAGATTATTCTGTGCGCCCAGCGAAGGTGAGTTTGTATTAATGCCTAACATTTAGGACCTCCTAGCGGTTTAATTTGACAGAACCTTTGTGAAGGGTTATGTCGCTTTGGGTTGAGTAACCCTTGTTCAGTTTCTTTTACTGACAATTCGTTTAACGGAGGTTTCAGATCAAACTTAAGCGAATTGGTTAAATAATTTATATTGTTTTTAATGGAAATGAAAATGAAAATGAAAAAAGATTATCCATCCCAAAGGAAGGATAATCTTCTAATTACAGAGCTGAGCTGTTTTTTTATTTCATCACTGCAACAGGCTCAGTACGTTGTTGGGCAACTGGTTGGCCTGAGCGAGCATGGCAGTGCCGGCCTGCTGCAAGATCTGCGAGCGGGTCAGTGCGGCCGTTTCCTTGGCGAAGTCCGCATCCATGATGCGCCCACGGGCGGCCTGCAGGTTGGTGCTGGACACATCGGCAAAGGCCGCTACTTGTTCCAGTCGGCTTTGGCCCGCACCCACCACGGCACGAATACCGGTGATGGCGTCAATCGAGGCATCCAGCGTGGTGATCGCGGTGGTGGCGTTGGCCACGGTGTCCACACCACCCAGGTTGGTTGGAATGTCGGCTGCGGCACCGGTCATGATGCTGGTCAGGTCGTTGCCTGTGGCCAATCCATCGTCGGTCAGGTTCAGCGCCAGGGTGTCGGAAACGGCGTTGCCGGTGCCCACCTGGAAGCTCAGTGTTTGGTTGGCGGCATCAAACAGGTTGTTGCCGTTGAAGGTGCTGCCGGTCACAATGCGGTCCACTTCGTTGGCCAGTTCCGTGTACTCACGGTTCAGGTTCACACGGTCAGTGTCGTTCAGTGTGCCGTTCTTGGCTTGAACAGCCAACTCACGCATGCGCTGCAGGTTGTCGCTGATCTTGCCCATGGCGCCATCGGCCACTTGCAACAGTGAAATGCCGTCGTTGGCGTTGCGGCCAGCCACATCAAAGCCGCGGATTTGCGCTTGCATGCGCTCGGCAATGGCCAGGCCTGCTGCGTCGTCTTTGGCGCTGTTCACACGAAGGCCTGAGGACAGGCGGGCAATGGCGTTGTTCAAGCCGATACCAGAGCCAGAGAGGTTTTTCTGGGCGGTCAGTGAGGCTACGTTGGTGTTGATTCCTAGCATGATAGTTCTCCAAGCAATTTCGTTGATTCAAGTTGGCTGCGTCATCTGGTGCGCTGCCTTATGATTCATTAACGCTTGGAAAAACAGGAACTTTAGAAAAAAATGCAAAAAAATTCACTTTCTCAAGAGAATTTTTCAGAACTCTAAAGTTTTAATTTTTGTTGCCGTAATTCGCACCCTCTCGAAACTTCCCCTGATTATCCAGTGCGAATTGCCAAGTGCACTTTCAAACCAGGGGTCGCTCGGAGTAAACCTTACATTAACGCAGCAAGCTCAACACGTTGTTGGGCAGCTGGTTGGCCTGGGCCAACATGGCGGTGCCAGCCTGTTGCAGAATCTGCGAACGGGTCAGGTTTGCAGTTTCTTTGGCGAAGTCCGCATCCATGATTCGGCCGCGGGCAGAGCTGAGGTTGGCGCTGGTGGTTTCAAGCGAAGAAACCACTTGATCCAGTCGGCTTAAGCTGGCACCAGTTGTGGCGCGCAGGTTGGTGATGTCGTTGATTGCTGTGTCAATTTCAGTGATTGCAGTTGTTGCGTTGGCCACTGTGTCTACACCACCAAATGCGGTCACGATTGCGGCCTGTGTTGCGCCACCCAGGGTGGTTTGCAAGTCGTTACCAGCGGCAGCGCCAGTGTCAGTCAAGTTCACGGCCAATGTGTCGGAAGCCACGTTGCCAGAACCAATTTGCAGGTTCACGGTTTTGTTGGCAGCTGCGAACACGTTATTGCCGTTGAATGTGGTGCCTGTTGCAACACGGCCCACTTCGTTGGCCAGTTCTGTGAATTCACGGTTT
>NZ_LUJK01000108.1 GCF_001601825.1 Limnobacter sp. CACIAM 66H1
TGAACAACTGCCTACCTTTGTCGCAGGGATGCGTATACCAGGGCCCATCCGCGCTGGCCCAACTAGTCAGCGCGCCCCATATAGCCACTCACATTCTTTGTCGGTTGGCAACTTGTGATGTAGTGGGCGGATCGAGAGAGCATTATTATCACTTCTTACTAGGATATCTGCTGCCTTTGGTCAATTCTCAAAAAAAGTACTGTTTCAAAAGATTTCTCGCACTAGATTGCGGGCCCCTTATGTCTCCGATTCTCAATGAGACACTCACACGATTGGGATATCAATTTAGGTTAGTGAGGCCAAGCGAGGTTGAAATTCCTCTCTTTCTAGAGGCATGGGACCATGGGTGGAGTGCGAGAAAGGCTAAAAGTTCAGTGAGAGATGCTATAGCCCTGATCAGACAAGCATGGGAAGAATACGCTTGCCCTGGATATCCTTGTCCGCAATCGGAGAATCTTCTGATTCGGCGTTCTAGCCCCCATCAGTTTTACCTTGATGGAAGTTCTGAAAAAGCAGGCTACGGAACAAGCCGGCGGGGCATATCCAATTTGCAAGAGGTATCAGACTTCTTAACAACGAATAATGTTCCCCACTCAATCTATGAGCCAGGCGCCCATTGCCTCGGATGTCAGATTCAGACATTTGGCGCATCAAGAAGAATCCTAGGATTTCGCGGGGCAGAGTGGGCTAATCTGATCTGGTCAACATCAGAAGTTCGTGTTCGAATGCTGGATGCCAATCCGCCCGCCAAGCTGATAGGAACTCTTATGACACGCCTAGGTATTAAACATGAATTCGCCATCGTGGACAGCTGCTTTTGCCCAGAGAACCGCGAGGAGGCTTTGCGGTTCTTCAGCGAGGAGTAAGAGGGACATAACAAGAGGTTGACATAATAGTCAACATCACCATCGGGTTACTCGACGACGAGCATAGATGGGCATAAAACTGATGTTTTCTAGTCAAGATGGAAGCCAATGACTAATATGGAACTCTTTCGGAGCATTCTTCGCTTCGGCGGTTAGCTGTAGTGCTTCAAGCATCGAATTCAACATCGAGGTAACACAATGGACACAAATGGCAATTATCCAAAGATATTCGGGATAGGTCTGAATAAGACTGGGACGACCACCTTGGGAGAATGTGGAAGGATTTTAGGGCTTCGCTGCACTGGATGTGACCGAAAGCTTCTTAAGGATGTCGTTGCAAGGAATGATTTTTCTCAAATTATCCAAAAGGTACGTTGCTATGATTTGTTTGAAGATTGGCCGTGGCCATTAGTCTATAAAGATCTTGACGAAATGTTTCCAGGTAGCAAGTTTGTCCTCACGGTCCGGAGTACAGAGGAAAAGTGGCTGGAAAGCCTTAAAAGTCACTCCTTACGGACACACCCATTCAAACATTGTCGAAAGCTTGCATATGGGTTTAACTTCCCTCACACGCATGAGAAGGATCATATTGAGTTCTATAAAAGGCACAATGAAAGTGTCCGCACATACTTTGAAGGCCGAAGAAGCGACTTCTTGGAATTGTGCTGGGAAAACGGTGATGGGCTGGATAAGTTATGCAACTTCCTAGGGCATGATGTGCCCGATGTTCCATTGCCGCATGCCAACAAAGGCGCAGACAAGCGAGTAGATAGACGCAGACTATTTTTAAATAGTATGTTGATAAACATTAACTACTAAGGAATCTCTGGGTAACAAGGGTTTTAGAAGCAGCTGAGGTCCATCTCTCGCCGGGTTGGCCTCTGCCTTGACTCAAAAGCCTCCCTGTCGACCCAATGCCTGTTTCTCTCCACGACTTTGGGTGCGGTCGGAGGCCCGATTAGGCCCTACAGGCACTCCACAAGACGTTCATATCTCCGAAAGCAACAGCCACCGCGCCAGGAACAGATTCGTCAGCGCAGCAATCACGTTGACCTTGCAGCGATTCTTGGCCATTCCTCGCAGTCGGGTCTTCTGGAATCCGAACTGCTGCTTGATCACGCGAAATGGGTGCTCGACCTTGA